>NZ_CP042829.1:2136515-2441731 GCF_008838325.1 Tepidiforma bonchosmolovskayae
TACGCGAAGTGCTCATCATCCCGCTGGGCCTCGCCGTCGGGCGTCTGGTACTCCTCCCGGAAGTGCCCCCCGCAGGATTCCTCGCGGTGCAGGGCGTCCTGGCACATCAGTTCCGCCAGCTCGAAGAAGTCCGCCACTCGCCCTGCCTTCTCCAGCGACTGGTTCAGCGTCTCGCCTTCGCCGAGCACCTTCGCGTCGTTCCAGTATTCCTCCCGCAGCTCCGCGATCCGCTTCCGTGCATACTTCAGGCCCTCGGCATTGCGCGACATGCCGCAGTAGTCCCACATGATCTTCCCGAGCTCGCGGTGGAAGGAGTCCACCGACCGGCTGCCCTTGATGCTCAGCAGCCGGTTGATCTGCTCGCGGACGCCCTCCTCCGCCTCCTTGAACGCCGGCGAATCCGTCGAGGGCACCGGGTGGTTCAGCTGCGGCGCAAGGTCCCCAGCAATCGTCGTCGGCAGGATGAAGTAGCCGTCGGCCAGCCCCTGCATCAGCGCCGAGGCGCCCAGCCGGTTCGCGCCGTGGTCGCTGAAGTTCGCCTCGCCGAGCACGAACAGCCCCGGCAGGTTCGACATCAGGTTGTAGTCCACCCAGAGGCCGCCCATCGTGTAGTGCACCGCCGGGTAGATCCGCATCGGCACTTCGTACGGGTTCTCCCCTGTGATGTTCTCGTACATGTCGAACAGGTTGCCGTATCGCTGTTCGATCACCGCCCGCCCAAGCCGCTCGATCGCCGTCTTGAAATCGAGGTACACCCCGTTCTTCAGCGGCCCGACACCGTAGCCCGCATCGACCATCCGTTTCGCCGCCCGCGAGGCCACGTCGCGCGGCACGAGGTTGGCGAACGACGGGTACATCCGCTCCAGGTAATAGTCCCGCTCCTCCTCCGGGATCTGGTTCGGCGGCCGGTTGTCATCCTTGTTCTTCGGAACCCAAATTCGGCCGTCGTTCCGCAGCGACTCGCTCATCAGGGTGAGCTTCGACTGGTAATCGCCGCTCACCGGAATGCAGGTCGGGTGGATCTGCGTAAAACACGGGTTCGCGAAGAACGCGCCCTTCTTGTGCGCCCGCCAGGCCGCCGTTACGTTGCTTCCCTTCGCGTTGGTCGAAAGGTAGAACACGTTCCCGTACCCGCCGGTGGCGAGCACTACCGCATGCCCGGCATGCCGCTGGATCTCGCCAGTCACCAGGTCGCGCGTGATGATCCCGACCGCACGTCCGTTCTCGACCACCAGGTCGAGCATCTCCGTCCGCGGGTACATCTTCACGGTGCCCGCATCAATCTGCCGGCAGAGCGCCTGGTAGGCGCCGAGCAGCAGCTGCTGCCCCGTCTGCCCCCGTGCATAGAACGTGCGCGCCACCTGGGCACCGCCGAACGACCGGTTATCGAGCAGGCCGCCGTACTCGCGCGCGAACGGCACCCCCTGGGCCACGCACTGGTCGATAATCTGCACGCTGATTTCGGCGAGGCGGTACACATTCGCCTCGCGCGAGCGGTAGTCGCCGCCCTTGATCGTGTCGTAGAAGAGCCGGAAGACCGAGTCGCCGTCATTCTTGTAGTTCTTCGCGGCGTTGATGCCGCCCTGCGCCGCAATCGAGTGGGCCCGCCGCGGGCTGTCCTGGAAGCAGAACACCTTCACGTTGTAGCCCATCTCCCCGAGCGTCGCTGCCGCCGAGGAGCCCGCCAGCCCCGTTCCGACCACGATGATTTCGAACTTCCGCCGGTTCTGCGGAGCCACCAGCTTCGTCTCAAACTTGGCGTTGCTCCACTTCTCCGAAAGGTGTCCCGCGGGAATCTTCGCGTCCAGCATGGCTCTCCCCCTACTCCACGATGCCGGTCAGCACAGCAATCGGGAACGACACATTGCCGATGACGATGACGGCTGCGAACGCCATCGCGAACCACCGGCGCCAGTGGTTGAACCGCGGATGCGACCACCCCAGCGACTGGAAGAGGCTCCACGCCCCGTGGTAGATGTGCATCCCCAGCAGCAGGTTCGCCACGATATACACCCCCGCCACCGGCGCCCGCGAAAGGCTCGCGACCACGTTCTCGTAGGGGTGCCCCTTTGTGAAGTCGGCCCCGCCCATACCCCAGGTCAGGTCCATCAGGTGGTACAGCACGAACAGGCCGACAATGACGCCGCTCCACCGCATCGTCCGCGCCGCGTAGTTTGCCGCGAGGTAATCGCGCCCGCCCTGGTACTTCGTCTGCCGCGACTGCCGGTTCATCAGCGTCAACGTCGCCGCGGCGTGGATGTGCAGCGCGAACGAGACAATGAGCAGGCTCCGCACAATCCAGAGCAGACCTGTCCGCGGCAGCACCGGCTCGCCAATCTCGCGCAGGTACTCGCCGTACCAGTTCATCTTCTCGGCGCCTTGGTACAGGTGCAGGTTCCCGAGCATGTGCACCAGGACAAAGCCCAGGAGCACGATGCCCGTGACGGCCATCACCGCCTTCTTGCCGACCGCCGAGCCGTAGAAATCGAGAATCCAGATGCGCGGCCTCACGCGCCGCTGCCGCAGCGGCTGCACGCCGCGCGCCCGTGTCCCTGAGAGCATGCCCCCCTCCTTGGACGTCGTTCGCCCGGCCGTGGCAGTTTCCCGGGCGAGCTGGTCCTGCCCCGGCGATTCCCCGCACCGTCACGCCTGCTGCAGTTCCCCGCGAATCCTACGACCCCATCCGCCGGGCGTTCAATCAGCCGTCATACATCCCAGCTATTGAACCTGCGCACACCTATCGATTCGATGATTCAACCATTCGCGCCCAGCGAAGCACCCCGATGACCGACTTCGCATCGCAGATCTCGCCCGCCTCCACAGCGGCCAGCGCTTCCGCCAGCGTCCGCCGCTCCACCTCGATGTCCTCATCCTCGTCGCCGGCCAGCCGCGACGGCTCCAGGTCAAGGCAGGCGAACAGGTGGATGTACTCGCTCGTGTACCCCGGCGCCACGTAGAACCCTCCCAGCGGCACCACCCTGCCGGGAGCGTGGCCGACCTCCTCCTGGAGCTCGCGCGCAACGGCCGCCTGCGGAGCCTCTCCCGGTTCGAGGGTGCCGGCCGGCAGTTCGAGCAGCCGCCGGCCCGCAGCGTACCGGTACTGGGTCACCAGCAGCAGGGACCCGTCCGCCAGCACAGGCACCATGCACACCGCGCCCGGGTGCCGGATCGTCTCCCGGCGCGCTACCACGCCGCCGTCCATCTCCAGGGTCGCCAGCTCCACATCGAACAGGCGGCCGCGGTACACCGTCTCGATCGAAACCACGCGCGGGTCGGCCATCCCGCCGATTCTCGGCCATCCCGCCCGAACCGTCGACGCGGCCGCCTGCCCCGGCGCCACAGCAGCAACACAGCAGTGCGGCCCCCGACCGGGGGCCGCCCTGCCCGGCATGCCGCAGACCGGCTGCCGAATTACTCCAGGTAGTCCTTGAGCTTCTTGCTCCGGCTCGGGTGCCGCAGCTTCCGCAGCGCCTTCGCCTCGATCTGCCGGATCCGTTCGCGCGTCACGCCGAACTCCCGGCCCACCTCCTCCAGGGTCCGGCTCCGGCCGTCCTCCAGCCCGAACCGCAGCTGGAGCACCCGCCGCTCACGGGCCGTCAGGCTCGCCAGCACATCTTCGACCTGCTCCCGGAGCAGCTGCTGGCTCGCCGCCTCGGCAGGCGAGAGCGCGCCCGGGTCCTCGAGGAAGTCGCCGAGGTGGCTGTCCTCCTCCTCGCCGATCGGCGTCTCCAGCGAGACCGGCTCCTGCGAAACCTTCTGGATCTCGCGAATCCGCTCCGGCGTAAAGAGCGCCGCATCGCCCTTCCCCGATTCGCTCATCCCGCGCGCGATCTCCTCGCTCGTCGGCTCCCGGCCGTACTCCTGCACGAGCCGCCGGCTCACCCGCACCAGCTTGTTGATCGTCTCTACCATGTGGACCGGGATCCGGATCGTCCGCGCCTGGTCGGCAATCGCCCGCGTGATCGCCTGCCGGATCCACCACGTCGCATAGGTCGAGAACTTGAACCCCTTCCGGTAGTCGAACTTTTCCACCGCCCGGATGAGGCCGATGTTCCCTTCCTGGATCAGGTCCAGCAGCGACATCCCCCGGCCGATGTACTTCTTCGCCACCGAGACCACGAGGCGGAGGTTCGCCTCCGTCAGCCGCCGCTGGGCCTTCTGGCCGTTCCGCTTAATCGTGTCGAAGTGGTACCGGAGCTTCTCCTCCAGCGGCGCCAGCTTCTCGATCAGGTCCGGCGCCGGCGGCACCAGCTGGTCCTCGCCGCCGGCCTCTTCCGCCATCTCCCGCATCAGCTCCGGCGTCAGCACCGCCGTCACAATCGAGAGCTGCACGATCCGCTGGTGCGCGTCCTCGTCCGAAATCTTCAGCTTGTTCGCGATGTGCTGCTTGAAGTCCGGGTCGATCTCGCCGTCGACCAGCCCGCGGAACTGCGGGTCGCCGATGACCTCGCTGTAGCTCAGGTTCTTCAGCTTCCGGCCGTTCGGGTCCCGCCACTTCCGCACGACGGTCGCCTCGCCCTCCGCAGCCGGCTTGACGAACTTGTCGAACTCGTCAATGAACCGCTTCGCTTCCTTGTACACCGGAAGCAGGGCAGCCCACTGCTCCAGCAGCCGCACCGCAATCCGCCCGGCCGAAGGCGGATGCCCGTAATTCTGCACGTACTCCTTCTCGATCGACTCGATGTGGAGCCCGTGCTCCATCTGCCGCGCGAGATGCTTCTCGTCGTCGGCCGTGAGCAGGTACACCTTGCCGATTTCGCGCAGATACATCCGGACCGGGTCGTCGATTCCCTCCGACTCCTCGGTCAGGAGCGCGATGCTCGCCTCTTCGTCCTCCTCTTCTTCGTCGAGCGGGCTCTCCTCTTCCTCCTCGACCGCCAGGCCCGCAAGGTCCTCCTCGGCAGCCTCGGCGTCGTCGTAGGAAGACAGCCGGCTCAGGACCCCGTCCAGAACGGAGTCGTCGCTCGTGATGGTCGAATCGGCCAGGACATCGTCGGACATGCTCAGATTGCTGCTCCCTCTCCCTCTCGGGAAACCTCAAGTCGCGCAGGGCAGAATGCGCCTTTTCCATGATAGCAAGTTTTCAGAGAAGGACAAGCCCCCGGCGAGCGCCCGCCCCGCCCGGTGCTATACTCCTCCCGATTGCTCCCAGCGGACGTGCCCGCGTCCGCAAACAGGCGACGACCGGGACGAGTAGCCCGCCGACCCCGACAGAGAGCCGCGCCACCGGCTGAAAGCGCGGCGCCAGGCAGGCGAACACCCCCCGCGAGCCCGCGCCGAGGCGCCCACGGGCGATAAGGCCGCGCGGATGGCCCCGTTATCGGCCGCCAATGAGTCCGTGCCTCCGCGCGGAAAAGCCGGGTGGAACCACGAGCGCGCCGCTCGTCCCGGCCTTGCGGCGCCATCCGCATCCCGCCGGAGGTTCCCGCACCATGGCCACGCCAATCGAATCCCACGTCGACCTCGCCTCCCTCCCGAAGGAAGAGCGCCTCGCGCGCATGCGCCACTCCGCCGCCCATCTCCTCGCTGAGGCGATGCTCGAGCTCTTCCCCGATGCCGAACTCGGCATCGGCCCGCCCATCGATGCCGGCTTCTACTACGACTTCCGCCTCCCGCGCTCCCTCACCCCCGAGGACCTCGCATGGCTCGAAAACCGCATGCGCGAGAGCGTCGCCCGCAGGCTGCCCTTCCAGATGGCCGCCATCACCCGCGAAGAGGCCCTCGAACGCTGGAAGAATCAGCCCTTCAAACTCGACCTTCTCAAAGACCTCGAAGACGGCACCATCACCCAGTGCACCCACGGCAGCTTCACCGACCTCTGCAAAGGCGGCCACGTCAACCACACCGGCGAAATCGGCGCCTTCAAGCTCACCTCGGTCGCCGGCGCCTACTGGCGCGGCTCTGAGAAGAACCCCCAGCTCCAGCGCGTCTACGGCGCCCTCTTCGAAACCGAAGAAGAACTCGCCGCCTACGAACGCCAGCTCGAAGAGGCCCGCCGCCGTGACCATCGCCGCATCGGCAAAGAGCTCAAAATCTTCGAGCTGTTCGATGAAACCGGGCCCGGCCACGTCGTCTGGCTCCCCAACGGCGCCACCATCCGCCGCGAACTCCAGCGCTGGATGGAAGACCTCGAACTCGAGCGCGGCTACCGCCACGTCGTCACCCCCGCCGTCTCCAAGCGCCAGCTCTACGTCAAGTCCGGCCACTGGGACCACTTCCACGACGCCATGTACCCCGTCATGGAGCGCGAAGGCGAGGAGTATGTCCTCCGCCCCATGAACTGCCCTTCCCACATCATGGTCTTCGCCTCCGAGCTCCACTCCTACCGCGAGTTCCCCATCAGGATCGCCGAGTTCGGCAACATGCACCGCTGGGAGAAGAGCGGCCAGGTCTCCGGCATGAGCCGCGTCCGCATCATGACGCTCAACGACGCCCACATCTTCTGCACCGACCCCGCCATGGTCGAAGCCGAGGTTGAAGGGGTCCTCCGCCTCATGGAGCACGCCTACGGCGTCCTCGGCCTGCGCAACTACCGCTACCGCCTCTCACTCGCCGACCCCGACGATAAGGAGAAGTACGTCGACAACCCCGAGATGTGGCAGAAGGGCGAAGCCCTCCTCCGTCGCGTCCTCGATCGCCTCGGCCTCAACTACTTCCCCGCCGTGGGTGAAGCCGCCTTCTACGGCCCCAAGATCGATGTCCAGTTCATGACCGCCGCCGGCAAGGAGGAGACTCTCTCCACTATCCAGGTCGACTTCCACTTTCCCCGCCAGTTCGGCCTCGAGTACATCGGCGAGGACGGCGAGCGGCACCAGCCCATCATCGTCCACCGCGGCATCATCTCCACCCTCGAGCGCATGGTCGCCCTCCTCATCGAGGAGTACGAAGGCAACTTTCCCCTCTGGCTCGCCCCCGTCCAGGCCGTCGTCATCCCGATCGCGGACCGCCACCAGCCCTACGCCCGCGAGGTCGCCGGGGCGCTCCGCCAGCATCGCCTCCGCGTCGAGGTCGATGACCGGAACGAGCGGATGAACGCCAAAATCCGCGACGCCCAGCTCCAGAAGGTGCCCTACATGCTCGTTGTCGGCGACCGCGAAGCCGAGGCCCGCGCTGTCTCCCTCCGCGTCCGCGGCGAAGGCGACCAGGGCTCCGTCCCCCTTACCGAAGTCATCGATCGGCTCCGCCGCGAGCGCGATGAACGCCTCCTTACTCCCGGCGTGCATCCCGCAGCCCCTGCCCCCGCGCCAGGCGGCTGATCCCCCGTCCAGCCGGGAAAAAGAACCGGGCCGGCGCAGCCCTGCGCCGGCCCGGCTGTGCTCGTCGCCCGGCGCGCCGGCTAGACGGCGTCGGCCTTCGCGACGGCCTCGCCCTCGATCACCGTCTCGCCGTTCTGGTTCACGGTGACCACCTTGATGGTCGCGAGGCCATCTTCCACCTTCGTTACCTCGAACTTCGCCGTCAGCGTATCGCCCGGCCACACCTGCCGCGTGAACCGGACCCCGTACCGCTTCAGGGCCATCACCCCGAGCCAGTCCGTGAGCGCCCGGCCCGTGAGCCCCATCGAGAGCATCCCGTGGGCGAACACCGACGGGTAGCCGGCAACCTCCTTCGCGAACACCTCATCGTGGTGGATCGGGTTGAAGTCCCCGCTCGCGCCCGCGTACTTCACGATGTGCGTCCGGTTGATCTTCTCGATCACCACCTGCTCGCGCGTATCGCCAACCTTCAGCGGCATCTCGGTCCTCCTACTGCTCCACAGCCTTCTCGGTCTGCACGCCCACGCTGATCGCCGTCACGCACAGCACCCCGTCCTGGTTCCGGTACTCCGTAATCGTCTCCGAGAACTGAAGCCGCCCGCCGCGGCGGCCCTCCTTCTCCCACCGCCGCCCTGGCCGGGTTGTCACCGTCAGCGTGTCCCCGACAAAAATCGGGTGATGGTACTCGTAGTGCTGCTCGGCATGCAGGCCGCGGCCCAGCCCGCCGCCACTCTGCCCCTCCGGCCGCGGCTGGCGCGGCTCCTTCCGCGGGCGGGTCAGGTCGAGCGGGTAATCCGGCTGCCAGTGCGCGCTGCACTGCACGAAGGTGGGCGGCACCGTGATGCCGCCGATCGCCTTCGTCGCCGGGTCGTTCGGGTCCCAGTACTCCGGCCGGATGTCCAGGAGCGACCGCGCGAACAGCATCACCTGCGTCCGGTCGACCGGGAACTCGAAGCCTTCATCAGCCATCGCAAGACTCCTCGGTGCGAAGAATGTGCGGGCGCATCCTACCCGAGGCCGCCCGCTCCCGCCATGCAGCCCGAACCTCAGCTGCCCGCTGCCTGCTCCGGGATCGTGACCCCGGTCGCCTTCAGCCGCTCCCGGTTCCGCTCAAGGAACGCCGCCCACCACGCCGGGAACTTCGACTCCAGCGGCTCGCCGGCCGCCCGCTTCGCCAGCAGCCGGTCCAGCTCCCCGTAGACGGCCTCCCGCAGCTCCTCCAGCGTCCCGTTGTTCCGGTAGACCCAGTCCGCGCCCGGAGCGCGAACCTCCAGCGGCACCATGCTCGCCAGCCGCTGGTTCGCCTCCTCCTCGCTCATGCCGCGGGTCTCGATCAGCCTCTGGCGCGCAATCGCATCATCGACCCCGATGAGCCACGTTTGGTCGCACCAGCGCGCGTACCCCGGCTCCATCAGGTTCACCGCCTCCATTACGCAGATGGCGTCGTCGCCCAGCTCGGCCCGCCACCCGTCGATGACGCCTTTCACCGCCTCCGTAATCGAGCCGATCGCCCGCGTCAGCCGGTTCATCTCCTCCGGCTTCCCGAAGACCTTCGCCCCCAGCACCTTCCGGTCGATGTAGCCGTCCGGGCCGACAATCTCCTCGCCGAAGGCCTCCACCACCCGCGCGAACCCGGGCGTGCCCGGGTCGTACAGCCGGTGGACCAGCTTATCAGCGTCGCAATGGTGCGCCCCGCGCTCCACCAGCAGCTGCGCCACGGTGGATTTCCCCGCGGCAATCGTCCCCGCAAGTCCAATGACGAGCGGCATGTCCGTCCTCCTTGAGCATACGAGCGGGGCGGGCCGGCGCCGGCCCGCCCCGTTAAACGCATCGTTCCCGGCGAACCTTACGGCCGCTCGTTCGAAAGCACCACCGTCCCGGAGGCGCCGAACATCCCGCCGACGCCGTGCGCAACGCTCACCTTCACGCCGGGAATCTGCGCCGGCGCGGTCCCGCGGCACTGCCGGACGCTCTCCTGCAGGGCGTACATCCCGTACATGCCCGAGTGGGTGTAGCTCAGCCCGCCGCCGTTGGTGTTCAGCGGCAGCTTGCCGTTCGCCCGGGTGTTGCCCTCCCAGATGAACTGCGCCGCTTCGCCCCGGCCCACAAACCCGAGGTCCTCGAGCCCGTAGAGCGGCAGATGCGCGAACGCGTCATAAATCATCAGGTGGTCGACGTCGTCGTGCGTGATCCCCGCCTCCTGGAAGGCCCGCGGCCCCGCAACCCGGAACGCCCGCGAGCTCGTGAAATCCTCCATCTGACTCACCATCGGGGTTTCCACACTCTCGCCCGTCCCGAGGATGTAGACCGGCTTCGTCGGGAAGTCCTTCGCCCGGTCCGCCGAGGTCAGGATGAGCGCCCCGCCGCCGTCCGTCACCAGGCAGCACATCAGCAGCCGGAACGGGTACGCGATCATGCGCGAGTTCAGCACATCCTCGATGGTGATCGGGTCCTTCATCATCGCGTTCGGGTTCCGCGCCGCATATTCGCGCTGGACCACCGCCACCATCGCCAGGTGCTCCTCGGTGACCCCGTACGTCTTCATGTACCGCAGCACGGGCACCGTGAAGAGCGTCGGCGGGCCCATCGGCCCCGTCCACCCTTCGAACTGGGCATTCAGCGACTGCCGCGCAAAACCGAAGCCGCCCCGCCCGATGCCCGACCGGCCGCTCTCGCCGTGCGTAATCAGCACGGTCCTCGCAAGGCCCGTCTCAATCGCGGCCACGGCGTGCCGCACGTGGATCATGAACGAACACCCGCCCACGGCGGTGCCGTCCACGTACGTCGGCGTGATGCCCAGGTAGAACGCGACCTCGGTCGGGCTCGCGCCCGCGCAGGCCACGCCGTCGATGTCCGACGGCTTCAGCCCGGCCTCCTGCATGGCGAGGATGGCCGCCCGGGCATGCAGCCCCAGCTGCGAAAGATTGGGGAACCGCCCCTCCGGCGAGACCAGCTCGGCCGCGCCCACAATGGCAACACTTCCCGGTTTCGGCATGGCTACGCCTCCTTCGCCGGCCGCCACGTGGGCAGCGTGATTTCGTCGTTCACCTTCGTCGGCGCCAGCTCGAGCCGCATGTCCAGCTGGAGCGCTTCCGGCGTCTGCGGGCAATCGATGATGTTCGTCATCATCTTGATGCCCTCATCCGTCTCGACGACCGCGATCGCGAACGGCGCCTCGAACCCCGGCGGCGGCCGGTGGCTGATGACGTAGCTCAGCAGCCGGCCCTTGCCGCTCGCCTCGAACCATTCCACCTCCGCGAACGGGTCGCGGGGATCGAACGGCCGTGGCGGGAAGTACGCCTTCCCTGTCTGCTTGTTCCGCTGGAGCATCAACTTGCCCTGCTTCAACCCATCCCAAAACGGCTGGGTCTCCGGCGTGGCCTGCGGGAGAACCTTCGAATAGTCGTGCAACCCTCTGCCTTCCTGAACTGCCAAGAGTCCGGGCCGCATTTCGGTCCCGGCTGCGAACGTGCAACGTCAATGTCTACCGTGAACGTGAAGGTGAGGCAAGCGGCCAGTTACGCCGCCACGTCGTCCGCCACCCGCACCAGCACGCCGGCCGCTTCCGCGAGCACCCGCGCGCGCTCGTCAATCGCCCGCCCGCCGACCGCGGCCCGTGCCCGGTAGCCCGCCTTCTCCAGCGCCTTCGCCCTGGTCAGGGCGCGGCTCACATCGTCCGCATCGATCGTCCGCGAAATCTCCACCGCAAGCAGCAGGGGACGCTGGGCCGGGTCGGACCGGTCCCGCCCCTCGATGATCAGGTCGAGCGCCCGCAGCTCCACCAGCTCCCGTTCATCGAGTTTGCCCGCATCCTCCGCCTCATCGACCAGGTCGAGATCGCTGAGGGTCACCACTCTCGGCTTTCGCAGCCACTTGCCAAAGAGTGACGGCGCCTTTCGCTCGAACCGCATCTCGTAGAGATAGCCGAGCTCGGCGTCGAGCCGCTGATGTGCCCGGTTGATATCCACGCGCATAACGCCGACTGCCTGTACCAGCTCGTCGACCCGGGCGGCCAGCTGGTCGACGCGCGCGGTCAGCTCCTCAAGCCGCGCAGCAAGTTCATCGACGCGTTGCTCGGTTCGCCGCTGGGCCTCCGCCAGCTCATCCACGCGCCGCCCGAGCTCTTCGAGCCGCTGTTCGGTGCGCCGCTGGGCCTCCGCCAGCTCCTCGACCCGTTGCTCGGTGCGCCGCTGGGCCTCGGCAAGCTCGTCCACGCGCCGCCCGAGTTCTTCGAGCCGCTGCTCGGTGCGCCGCTGGGCCTCCGCCAGCTCCTCGAGCCGCTGTTCGGTGCGCCGCTGGGCCTCCGCCAGCTCCTCCACAATCCGAGGCAGCCGGTCGAATTCGTCCCCGAGGATCAGCGGGCGCAGCTGCGCCCGCCACTCCGGCCGCTCGGCCAGCAGGCGGATCAGGTCCTGCACATCCTCAACCGTGAATGCCACGCTTCAATCCTACCACGGGCCCCCGGGCCCTCCTCGGCCTCACCCCTGCCCGTAGAGCACTTCGCGCAGGTCGATGCACACACTCGTCCCGTCCAGCCGCAGGTGGCGCGGGTTGAACCCCTCCGCGTGCACCGCCGCCAGCAGCTCGCCCGGCTCCAGCTCCGCCGGCACGGCGCACGCCGCCAGCCCGTTCGCATCGGTGACCACCCGGGCAACCAGCCCATCCTTCCGGTCGGTGACCACGATCTCCGCGCCCGCCACCGGCGGGTGCTCCCCGTGCGCGTCCGCGTCGTTATCGGCGACGGCGAAGCGCGCGCTCCGGCCGTCGTGCGTCACCTCTACCTCCACGCGCAGGTCGCGGAGGTAGATGCACGGCTCTGCGGTGATCGCCGCCATCCCGTCCCGCTGCGGAATGCGCGCCGGGTTCGCCCGCAGCTCAACGTTCTGCGTCGCCATGCCGTGGTCCGTCGTGATCACGAATAGCGTCGTCTCGAACAGGCCCCGCTCCTCCAGCGTCCGCAGGATGTGCCCGATCCGTCGGTCCGTCTCATCCAGCGCAGCCCGCGCGCCCTCATGGTGCGGCCCGTAGTCGTGCGCCGAGCTGTCCGGCTGTGCGAACTCGTGGTACACGAAGACCGGCGCCGGGTGACTCTCATCAAGAAAGAGCAGCCGCGCCTGCGCGAGCGCCCGGTTGTCAATCTGGCCCTGCAACCGGTGCCCCTCCTCCTCCAGCTCCTCGTACCAGCGCGGGTTAATCTCGTGCTCTGTCTCTTTTGTCAGCGCAATCAGCCGGCCCCGGTCGCCGACCAGCCGCCGCTCGAGCGACGCATGGTCCGCGCCGCGCGTGCACGGCTCGTTAATCGATGCCGTAAACGCCCCATCCCCAAGCACCCGCTTGAACGCTTCGAACAGCGTCTCCACCTCCGGATTGAGAAACCGCGCCGTCTCGAACTGCATCCCCTGCGGTGAAACCAGCTCCCGCGTCGCCCGCAGGTAGTAGGTCGGGTTCACGACGTCGTGGTGCCCGCTCCACGTCCCCGTGCCAATGGCGTTGTGGCTCGGCCACGTGATGCTCGGGAAGTTCGTGATGCTCCCGTACTGCAGCAGGCACCCCCGCACAATCAGCCGCCGCAAATTCGGGATCGCCTCGGGCTCCCGTTCGAGCCGGTAGAGCAGCTCCGTATGCGACTGCCCGTCCAGCAAGAGGATATAGACCCGTTCGGGCCGCCCCGTCGCCTCGTCCAGCACCTCCTCCAGCACTCTGCCGTCCTGCCGCTCCAGGTAAACGTCCGGCGGGCATCCCCGCTCACTCGACGTCCGCCCCGTGATGTCACGCCCGTCGATCAGCGGGAAGCCCATCAGCCGCGCGATCGTCGGCGCAATGTCCACCTGCTTCGCCGGCGCATCGACCACCGCCCCGCGCTTCACGCCCGGCCCGGAGATCACGAGCGGAGACCGCGATTGCACCACATCGAGCGCCCCGTGCTGACCCGGCTGCCGGCCGTAGGCGTAGCTCTTCGGGTTGACGATGAGGTCCGGCCCGTTCGGGCTGTCGAACAGCTGCGAGATCCGCTCGTACGCGTACGGGTAGGTCAGCCGCTCCGGCTCGATGTACGCCTGCTGCACGTCCGCCGGGTTCCCTGCCGCTGCCATCTCCTCGTCGTAGGTCGCGAGCGCCCGGTAGTCCTGTCGCTCCAGCGGGTTCTCGCCGACGACCTCGACCACCTCGTACACGTATCCGCCTTCCGGCGCGTACCGGCGTATCCAGCGCACCATCCCCCGCAGCGCCCACGCCTCATAGCTCCACGAACCGTCCCGCTCCTGCCGCGCAGTCGCCACGAAGTCGGTCCACGCCCGGCCGTCCTCGGTCGTCAGCAGCTTGTGGATCGCCAGGCTCCCAGACTCCTCCTGGTGCGGGTCGAGCCCCTGTCCGCCCGGCCGCTCCGGCCCGACCGCTGCTGCCGTCATCGTTGTCTGCATCGCCCGAACCCCCAGTCGCGTGCTGCGCGCATCGGCCACCATCGGCCCCGGCCGTGAATGTCGTGTTATCCGTTCAGCTGCCAGCCGACGAACGGCTCCTCCAGCTCCACCTCCATCGACGAGAGAAACCGCGCGGTCATCCCGTAGAACCCCGTCAGCAGATTTACCCCGACCACGGTCCCGGGCGCTACGAGCGCAGCCAGCCGGTCATGAACTTCCTGCCCCGGGTGCCCCGAGGCGTTCACCGCATCGACATACTCGAGAATCGCCCGCTCGACCTCGTTGAAGAGGTCGCTTGTCTTCCAGTGGTGGAGCGCCACGATCTTCGCATCGCTCAGGCCCGCCTGCCGCCC
This sequence comes from Tepidiforma bonchosmolovskayae, assembly GCF_008838325.1. Taxonomy (GTDB): domain Bacteria; phylum Chloroflexota; class Dehalococcoidia; order Tepidiformales; family Tepidiformaceae; genus Tepidiforma; species Tepidiforma bonchosmolovskayae. Next base: position 2,150,544 of record NZ_CP042829.1, read on the forward strand.
GATCCGGACGTGCTGGTGCCACTCGTACTGGCTGTGGTGGAGGATCGCCGTCCGCAGAATCACCAGCTCCCGCGTAGCCACATCCAGTCCGCAGTGGTTCCACAGCCCGTTCCCGAGCCGAAGGTAGGCGCGCCACACCTCCGGGTTGTTCGCCATCGTCCGGAAGATGTTCGGCACCTCCCGGCCGACCGCGTTCCGGTCCCACACGTACCGGAGCTCCTCCGGCAGCTCTTCCTTTGTCACAAACGGCAGTCGCGCCATCCGTTCCTCCGTACGGGCCGGTCCCCGGCCACGCGCGGAGTGTACCGGCTTCCCACGCCGCTATCAGCCCGCCCGCCGCAGCAGCAACAGGCTCGCCGCCGCCACCGCGCCTGCCCCCACCGCCGACCCGGCTCCGCCCAGTGTCCCGGTTGCGGCCCGCAGGCTAACCTCCAGGATGCACCACCCCAGCATGGCGCCCGAAGCCGCGGCCCCGGCCTTCCTCACGCGGCCTGCTCTGCGCCCTCCCGGGCCGTCCGTTCAATCATCGCCACGAACGCCTCGGCCAGCTCAGGGTCGAACTGCGTTCCCCTCCCGCGCAGGATCTCCTCGACGGCCATCTCGAGGGTCAACCCCTTCCGGTACGGCCGGTCGGTCGTCATCGCCGAATACGCATCGGCCAGGGTGAACAGCCGGGTCGCGAGCGGCACTTCCGTCCCCTTCAGCCGCCCCGGGTACCCCTCGCCGTCAAACCGCTCGTGGTGATGCCGCACGAGGTTCACCACCGAATCGAGGTCGGTCACCGCCGCCGTGATCGCGGCGCCCATCACCGGGTGCTCCTCCATCGCCCTGCGCTCCTCAAGCGTCAGCGGGCCCGGCTTCCGCAGGATTTCGTCCGGCACCACGATCTTCCCGAGGTCGTGAATCGGCCCCCCGATCGCCAGCGCCTGCATCGCCCCGTCGTCCAGTCCCAGTTCCGTGCCAAGCCGGATGGCGAGCTGGGTCGCGTGGTCGCTGTGGAACCGCGTGTACGAATCGCGCCGGTCGATCGCCTTCACCAGGTTCCGCAGCGCCTTGATGTTCCCTGCCTTCAGCAGCGCATCCTCCTGTGCGATCGCCCGTTCCATCGCTGCCGTCACCATCGCCGGCGAGACGGCCTTGTCGAGGTACATCGCATCCTCGGCCTCGGCGACCAGGTCGCGGGGCGACTGTCCCTCCCGCAGGCTCGCCACGCCCACCGAGATGCGCGTCGGCAGCGCAACCCGCGCGCCGTTCACCACCTCGATCTGCCCGATGGCCCGCCGCACCCGCTCCATCAGCCGCCGCGCACGCTCCTCCGTCCAGCCCGGCAGCACCACCACGAACTCGTCGCCGCCGAAGCGGGCGAACTGCGCCGGTGGCTCCACGTGCCGCTCCAGCGTCCGGACCACCCGCTGCAGCACCCGGTCGCCCTCCTCGTGCCCCACGAAGTCGTTCAGCAGCTTGAAGTTGTCGATGTCGAGGTACGCAACCGAAAGCTGCCCGCCCTCCTGCCGCGCCCGGAAGACCGCGTCCGCCAGGAACTCGTCGATGAACCGCCGGTTCGGGCAGCCCGTAAGCGCATCGGTATAGGCCAGCTGCCGGTACACCGCCGCCTGCTCCGCTGCAATCTGCCGCGCCCGGTTATCCGCCGCCTTGTTCAGCACATGCCAGAGAATCTCGGCGTCGAACGGCTTCCCCAGGAAGTCGTCGGCCCCTGCCTTCATTGACCGCACCGCCGTGTCGACGTCGACGAACCCGGTAATCGCCACAATCCCGGCCGCCGGCGCCCGCTTCCGCGCCTCCGCAATAACGTCCAGCCCCGACATGTCGGGCAGGCTGATGTCCGACGCAATCGCGTCGAACTGGCCGGCCGAAAGCTCCGCAATCGCCTCCGCGCCGGACCGCGCCAGCCGGATCTCCGCGAGGTGCTGCCCGAGGACGAGCTGCATGAGGCGCCCCAGCGCCGGGTCATCCTCCACCACGAGGACCCGCATCGGTCCCCGCGGCTCCCGCCAGTGCGTCGGTTCCACGCCTTGGTTGTCGGCTGATGCCCGGCGGGCATGAAGCGTTAACGCCGCGTTTCGGCCGAAGTTCCCGTCTTCGCCGGCTGCACCACCCAGATCTTGTTCGCCACCGGTGTCCCCAGCACGATGCGCCGCTCGCCCACCCGCACCGTGATCGTCCCGCGGTAGGGCGCCACCTCCTCGATAACAACCTTCACCCCAGGGCGAATCCCTTCCTCGTCGAAGAACCGGAGCAGCTGCTCATCCTCCTCGAAGACGCGGTCGATCTCCGCCTCCTGCCCCTCCTTCAGGTCGCCCAGCGTCACCATCGATAGCTTCTGCGGTGCCCCCGGCCCCGGGATCGGATAGCCGAACGGGCTCTTCTTCGGCCGCCCCAGCATCTCGTACAGGTTCCGCTCCGTGATGTCCGAGATCCCGTGCTCCAGCAGGTGCGCTTCCTCGTACGCCCGCCACCAGTCCACCTTCAGCACGTCGGTCAGCAGGCACTCCGCAAGGCGATGCCGCCGCACCATCTGCTCCGCCCTTCGGAAGCCCTCCGGCGTCAGGTGAATCACCTTCTTCGCATCGATGTGCACCAGCCCGTCCCGCATCAGCCGCTTCAGCATCCCCGCAACTGATGGCGGCGTAATCTCCAGCCGGTCCGCAAGCCGCACGGCGATGACGTCCTGGCCCTCGTCGTGGCTCATCCGGTAAATCGCCGTCAAATAGTCGTCGCTGGCAACATTCCTGACCTGTTTCGGCATGGCACGCCGATCATGGCATGCCGCCTGCTCCCGGGAAATTCCGCTGGCGCATCCCGGCCACACCCGCGAAACTCGCGGAGATGTCGCTCCGCTTCGCCATCCTCGGCCTCCTGACCGCCGGCGAACTCTCCGGCTACGAAATCACCCGCCGCTTCGAGCAGTCGGTCGGCTACTTCTGGCACGCCCGCGCCCAGCAGATCTACCCCGAGCTCGCCCGCCTCGAATCCGAAGGCCTCGTCGCCGGCCGCGCCGTCCAGCAGACCGGCAGGCCCGACAAACGCGTCTACACCGTCACCGCCCGCGGTCTCGCAGAGCTCGCCGATTGGGTGGTCACGCCGTCCCCGCTCACCCTCACCAAGGATGAGTTCCTCGTCAAAGTCTGGAGCTACGGCCTCGTCGAGCCGGAGCGCGCCATCGAGGCCCTCACCGCGCACCGCCGCCAGCAGGAGGAGCGCCTGGCCGCCTACCGCGCCATCGAAGCCGCGTTCGAAGGCGCCGACCCCGTGACCGTGCCGCCGGCCTTCCTCGGGCCATACCTCACCCTCCGCGCCGGCATCCAGTTCATCGAGGCGTTCCTCGCCTGGGCCGTCGAGGCCGAGCGCATCCTCCGCGCCCGCACAGAATCCCCGCCGGCACCGTGATCCCCGGCCGTCCTCCCTGTCGCCGCTAGGCGGCCCGCCGGCTCGCGGCCCGCTCGATAACGTCCAGCCGGATGACGCCCTCGGCCGCCGGGCTGCCGCCGAGGTACGCCGCCACACACGGCGGGACACCGCCGTGTGCCGTCCAGCACCGCTCGCAGTGGGCTGCGCGTGTCGCTGCCGTAAAGGGACAGGCCTTCTCCATCCTGGTCATGCTCGTGTCCTCCCGGTTTCTACCACAGGTATCGGCTGCGACGGCCCGGTTGATAAGAGGTAACGCCCGTCCACCTGCACCTGGGTTTCGAAGCTTCGCTCCCACCAAATTTACTCGCCGGTAATTGCCGCTCTTCCAGCGCGCTCGGGCAGGGTGTAGGCTATCGCGAACATAGACGCCGGCCCCAGGAGACCCCCATGGCAGCCAATCCCGCCACCGAATCCAGCCTCGACCTGTCCTGGCTCGACCTCTACGAGGACGCCACCTCCGCCGAGCCCGGCAAGAAGGGCCTCACCCTCAAGGAGATCAACCTCGGCCGCTACGCCGATACCGCCCGCGGTGCCGGCGACATGACCTACCGGATGCGCGGCGCAATTCCCCGTCCCGGCGCCCAGCGCTTCGGCCCCAACTACCAGTCCAAGGCCGATGTCTGGGCCGAAAACTGCCTCATGCTCTACGAGGAGGCCACCCAGCGCCAGTGGAGCTCCGCCCGCGACATCCCCTGGGATACCCTTGAGCCCCTCCCCGACGAGCTCGAGCGGGCCATGTGCCAGCTCGCCACCATGCTCACCGAGGTCGAGTTCATCGCCGGCGACGTCCCCGGCCAGTGGATGCCCTTCGTCTCCGCCCAGGACTTCGAAGCCGGCCTCTTCCTCATGACCCAGATCATGGACGAGGCCCGCCACACCGACGTCTTCCGCAAGCGCGCGCTTGCCAACGGCGGCGGCCTCCTTGCCCAGGGTGCCGGCCTCGGTCTCCGCACCCTCATCGAAGCCCGCGACTTCACCGAAATGTCGGTCCTCATGCACGTCCAGGCTGAAGGTTTCGTCCAGTCGATGTTCCGCATGGGCGAACTCATCGGCCAGACTGAGGCCGATAAGCGCATCTTCCGCATGAGCGCCCAGGACGAGTCCCGCCACCTCGCCTTCGGTGTCATGCACCTCAAGTACGTGCTCGATACGGAGCCCGAGCGCCGCGAAGAAATCCACCACTACCTCGACAAGGCCGAGGGCGACGCCGCCGGCGGCGGCTCCGGCGACGTCACCTTCCCGCCCGTCTTCGAAGCCCTCTGCATCCTTCTCGGCGGCGGCGTCGATAAGTTCGACGAAGGTCTCCAGAAGTTCCTCCTCCTCCGCAAACGGCAGATCAACGAGTACGTCCACCGCCTCACCGTCGCCGGCCTCGGCGACCGCCGCCAGCGTCTCGGCCCCCTGATGGCCCAGTTCCTCGACCCGGCCTGACGCCGGCCCACCGCCTGACGACCGCGGCGGGGCGAACTGCCCCGCCTGTCCAACCCCGCCCGGAGGTACCCCCATGTCGACAGGAGAAGCTCTCGCCCGCGCCGCCCAGGCCGCCCAGGTTGAAATCCCCCAGGAGGCCCGCGACCGCGCCCGTGAACTCGGCTGGGAAGACGGCCTCATCGAACTCGCCCTCGCCAAAGGCCACAGCCTCCAGGTCATCTGGCAGGCCCTCCGCGGCGGCGTCGATGGCAAGCGCGCCAAAGAGTTCCTCCAGGGCGGCCAGGCCGCCATCCCCCGCGACCTCTCCTGGATGCACGTCCCCACTGAGTGGGGCATCCGCGCCCGTCCGAAAGACCCCGCCATGGGCCTCACCATCGCCGACCTCATGATCGGCACCTACGGCGATGTCCCCGACGTCTGGACCAACCGCTCGGAAATCGCCCGCGGCTCCTACCCCAATCCCGTCGTCGAAGACATGGGGTACACCATCTTCGAAAAGGCGCTCGTCTGGGCCGACTGCTGCATCCCGCTCTACGAAGAGGCCATCCGCGACCGCTGGGTCTCGGCCACCGACCTCAACTGGAACAGCCTCGAGCCGCTCCCGCACGACATCGAGCGCGCCGTCTGCCAGTTCATGACCGAACACTCCGAGCGGGCCTACGTCGCCGGCGCGCTCTGGTCCGGCTGGCTCCCCGAAATCTCCTACGGCTTCCTCGAACTGAAGCTCTTCCTCTCCACCGTCATCTACGACCTCGCCCGCCACAGCGAGGCCTTCCGCAAGCGCGCCCTTGCCAACGGCGGCGGCCTCGGCCTGCAGGCGCCCACCGACTTCTCCCGGGTCGCCCGCGAAGCTCGCTCCTTCCCCGAGCTTGCTGCCATCCTCTTCGTCCAGGACAGCATGCTCTACACCCTCTTCTCCCACGGCGACGAGTTCGCCCAGAACCAGCTCGAGCGCGACCTCTACCGCCTCGTCGCCCGCGACCGCAAGCGGATGCTCGACTACCACATCGAGCGCCTGAAGCACATGCTCTTCAAACTCCCCGACCGCCGCGACGAGCAGAACCTCTACTTCAACAAGGCCGAATCCCGCATGGGCAAAGAGTGGCTCGACCCTGCCGTCAGCGAACCCCTCGCGATCCTCCTCGGCGGCGGCGTCGACAACATCGCGCGCGGCCGCGAGAAGCTGCGGGAGCTCCGCAAAGCCCAGGTCGACAACTACCTCGAGCACCTGCGCCAGGCCACCTTCATCCGCAAGCACATCAACGGCCGGCTGGAGCAGGCCGCCCAGGCCTGAACCGCACCGCCGGACACGATCCGGGGCTCCCCGCAGGGGAGCCCCGGCCGCGCGGAGCGGACGCGCTCCGCACACAGGCGCGTCAGCGGACGCCGAACGCCGCCCGCAGCCGTGCCCAGCGACCCGTCGCCACCCGGGCTGGCGCCCGCCGGTCTGCTGCGGAGCCGCCGCCCTTCAGGGCCTCCGCGTGTTCGAACCGCCGCCGCAGCCACTCCGGCTCCGGCACCCCGGTCGCGAACAGCCGCCCGTCGTGCGTCGCCGCGAGCCCATGCTCACGCGGCTGGAATGGATACTGGAACATCACGTCACCATCCTTTCGCATCTGCCGATGCCTGCCGGCGCCGATCGCCGCCCGCGCGTCCTGGCCGCCACCGGAGCCGGAGGCTGCGCTCCTCCCTGCGGATCGCAGCCAGCGCGACCCGGTGGGTGAATCCGGGCTGACGGGTAAGCCTCTCGCCGAGCGGCTTCCCGGTCACCCATGCCGTTTCTTCCACTGATTTGCCAAGTATTGGATGCAACACCGTGCCCCTCCTGCCCGCTGAACTGGGCAGCATTGTCCGATGCAGACCACTGCACCGTGAGCTGGTCTACATCCTGGTGGAGCAAAAACTGGTGCGGACCCGGCCGCTTTGGAGAAGAAAGAAAAGCGCCGTACCGCTGGCGGTACGGCGCTCTGCCGTGGTGCCGTTGCGGTTCGTTTAGCCTGGCAATGTGCCCGGGAGTGCGTCATGACGCGGCGCAGTCGAAATCGTCTTGCTGGTCATCATCGTCTCCTTCGGCGTCATGTCGCCTTCTGCTAACTGGTAACGACCTTACCCCGAAAAGGTTACCCCGGCAAGGCCAATTCCTGTGAAATCGGCTGGACCACACCGAGCTGCCCGGCTCCCCCCGCTCCGGTTCCGCCGGGACGAACTGGCGTACACTCGTGCCCATGGTCGTCCGGCCCGCCCTCGGCGCTGCCCTCATCCTGGCAGCAGCGTTCCTGCCCGGCGCATATCGCCTGCCCGCGCCAGCCGCCGCCGGCCCGGGAGAGGCGCCGCCCTTCGCTGCCGGCCTCCGCTACATCGGCCGCGACCCCCTCACCGGCCTTCCCGACCGCGTCGATGACCGCTTCATCGCCGCGGCCGAGCGCGCCATCGAACGCTACGGCAGGGACGCGGGCGAGCCGGTTCCGCCCCCGCCGCCGGGCGCAGTCGATGTGGCCGCCCTCGCCATCCCGGCTATCGGCATCGACGGAGCGCCCATCCGCCGCTTCGGCCTCGATGCCTACGGCCGGCTCGATGTCCCGCAGGACACCGTGACCGTCGGCTGGAACCCCGCCTACACCAGTCTGCCCGGCACCGGAGGCAGCACCTTTTTCGCCGCGCACTTCGAATACCGCGGGCGACCCGGGGTCTTCGCCCGCCTTGCTGCGCTCCGCCACGGCGACCGCGTCGAGGTGACCCTCACCGACGGCTCGGTCCACACCTATCGCGTCGTCTCCGTCGTCGACTATGCCCTGGCCGCCATCGACATGGGCGCTATCCTCCGCGGCCTCGAGGGCCGGGAAAGCGTGGTCCTCATGACCTGCAGCGGCCCCGCGAACGAAGGCGAGTACGCCTTCCGCACCGTCGTGCTCGCCGAACGGGCCGACTGACCGCGCCCGCTACCCCGCCAGCCGCCGTCCTTTCCATTCAGCCCGCCCGCCCCGCCACGCCGCCAGCGACCGCACCGCCGCAAACGCCCCTGCAGCGGCGACCAGCGGTCCCTCGGCCGCCAGCCGAAGCGGCAGCCCGAATTTCCGCGCGACGGCCAGCCAGGTCGCCGCCCCAAGGACGAGTTCGGCCCCACCGGCCGCCGCGGCGCGCCGCCGCCCGGCAGCGGCGCCGATTACCAGCGCGAGCGCCGGCCACGTGAACGCCCGCAGCAGCCAGGCCCAGGCCAGCACGTAGGGCACGGTCCGCCCGCCCATCGCCGGGAACAGGTTCTTCTCCAGCCCCGCCAGAGCCTCGCTCCGGCCCCGGTACATCCGGCACGCGCTCACCTCGCGGCCCGACGCAACCCGCCACCGCAGGCCCGCGCGCGTTGCCAGCCGGGCGAACGCCACATCCTCTGCCGCCGCACTCCGGACCGCAGCGTGGCCGCCCAGCCGGCCGTACGCCTCCCGCCGGAAGGCAAGCACCTGCCCGACGGCGCCCGCCGCGAATGCCAGCCCGAACCGCTGCGCTCCGGCCGGCGAGAGGTGCGTCATCAGCGCCCACGGGATCAGCGGCACCGTCCACCGCTCCCACGCGCCGCCGAGCTCCTGCCGCGGCACCACCGAAAGCAGGTCCAGCCGCTCCCGCTCCATCGCCGCAGCCACGGCAGCGACCATCCCCGGCGCGTGCCACGTGTCCGCGTCCGCGAACACCAGCAGCTCCGCATCGGCCGCGGCCTCCGCCAGCTGCGCGCAGGCCCACGGTTTCCCCAGCCACCCGTCGGGCAGTGGGCTCCCGCGAAGCACGGTCAGCCGTCCGTCCTCCTGCTGGAGCCGCGCGAGAATGTCCGCCGTTCTGTCGGTCGAACCGTCGTCGAGAACGATCACCCGCAGCGCCTCCCACTCCTGCGCCAGCAGCGAACGCACGCACCGCCCGATTCCCCGCTCCTCGTTCCGGGCCGGCACCAGGACCGCGACGGCCGGCCTCCACGCAGCCGGGCGTGCGCCCCCGTCCAGCACCGGCGTGCGCCGCAGGTTCCAGGCCGTGTTCGCACCTACCGCCGCCAGGTAGATGAGCACACCGCGGTCGTTGCGGAGCGCCCGCGTCACTGCTCCGGAGGTGCGCCCGGCCAGCCGGCGGATCATCGCTCCCGCACGGGCGGCCAGCCGAACCGCGCCCGGTACGCCCACGCCAGCGAGGCCGTCGTCAGAAGCCACGCCGCGAACGACTCCGCCCGCCGTTGCGGCCGGTTGAGGAGCGCCGCAACCAGCAGCGCCGGCGCGCCCGCCGCCACTGCCCACCCTTCCCGCAGGTGCAGCACCCCGTGCCCGAGCGCCAGCGCGGCCCCGAACGCCAGCGCAGACCACGGCCCGCCGAGCGCCGTCCAGGCCCCGAATGTGGCGGCCAGCCCCTTCCCGCCCCGCCCGCCCAGTAGCGGGCTCGTCCGGTGCCCGAGCACGGGCGCCACCGCCGCAGCGACCAGCTCCGGGCCGCGCGTCCCCCGCCGCAGCGCGAGCGCCACCGGAGCCGCCCCCTTCGCCCAGTCGGCCACGGCAGCGGCCGCACCGGCCAGACGTCCTCCTCCCTTCCAGGCGTTGGCCGCGCCCGGGTTCCCATCGCCCACCGCCCGGATATCCGCGCCGCGCAGCCGCGCCGCCCATGCCGCGAACGGCAGCGCCCCGAGCGCGTACCCCGCCAGCGCCCATCCTCCCCTCATGCCGGTCCCGCCTCCGCGGCCCGTCTCCGGATCGCCGCGGCGATCGTCCGCGCCCGCTCACGGCCTTCGGGCGCCAGCAGCAGCGTCAGCCCGACCGCGACCAGGCCGTTCGTGACCAGGAAGAACACGAACTCTTCAACCGGCAGCCCGCCCGGCAGAAAGACCTCCGTCGACGTCCGCTCAGCGATGTGCCAGATGCCGTCGTTGATGGCAATCGTATCGGCCGCCGCCAGGTACAGCGTCGGGACGCCGAACCCCGGCACCACCACCCGCCACCAGCGAACCAGGATGTCCGCGCCGAACCCGAGCTGCAGCGCCAGCGGCGGGGCAGCCCACGCGAGGATCAGCCCGAGATACCGCATCGACTCCGGCCCCGCAATCGCCAGTAAGCCGCCCAGCGCAACCGCCAGCAGGGCTGCCGCCCCAGCCGTGCGGAGGGCCGTGCCGCCCCCTCCGCTGCCAGCGTTCGGCTGGACGCGCAGCAGCAGCCCCACCCACAGGCCGGTCATTACCGTCTGCAGGACGAAGAAACAGTACTCCTCGAGGGGCACCCACCCCAGCCGGATCCCCCACGTGCGCTCCTCTGGATACGTCCATGTCTCCGAGGCCACGAGGTAGTTGTCCCACGGTGTCGTGTACAGCACCGCGACTGTGGCGAGCAGCGCGATGCCGCCCGCGAGCGCCCGCCGCGGCACCGGCGCCGGCCAGCGGAGGTGTGCCGCGAGCAGCGCCGCGATCGGCGGCAGCAGGAACAGCCCGAGAAACGCGCCGTAGCTCATCGCCGCCGCACCTTCAGCCGCCCGCCCCGCGGCTCCAGCGTCGCCCCCATCGCCCCCCGCAGCGGCCGCCGCGTGACCGCCACGTCCACCAGCTGGAGAATCCGCGCCAGCACCAGCCGCCCCTCGAGGTTCGCGAACCCCGCGCCGATGCAGTTCCGCGGCCCGCCGCCGAACGGCGCATACGTGAACGGCCCCGGCGCGCCGCCGTTTAGCCACCGTCCCGGGTCGAAGACGTCCGCCCGAGCCCAAATCGCCGGGTCGCGCTGAACCAGCAGGTACGAGAGCATCACCCGCTGCCCCGCCGGCAGCCGGTGGCCGTCCAGCTCGACCTCTTGCACCGTGCGCCGCCCGCCGACGTGAATCGGCGGCCACAGCCGCAGCGCCTCCTTGAGCACGGCGTCGATGACCGGCAGCCCGTCGCCCCTGAGCGCCGCGAGCCCCTCCCCGGCCGGCGCCGCCCGCGCTTCGCGCGCCGCCCGCGCCAGCCATTCCGGGTGCCGCGCCAGCAGATGGAGCGCCCACGAAAGCTGCGCCGTGCTCGTATCGTGCCCCGCAATCAGCATCGTCAGGGCGTGGTCCCGCACCCGCTCGGTATCGAATTCCGCCAGCAGCAGGTCGAGGAGCGTCGCGCCGGGCTCGCCGTGCTCCGCACGCCACGCCATCACCCGCCGGACGTGCTCCTCCAGCAGGGCGGCCCTTCGCGGCGGCGGCCCGGCCCGCCCCCGCAGCACCCACAGCCCCGGGCCGATGTAGCGCAGCGCCGCGTGGAGCCCGGGGAGCGTCGCCTCCAGCTCCTCCTGCCCGAGCCGGTAGCCGAAGAACACCTGCTCGAACACCCGCCACGCAATCCGCCGCATCGCCTCAACCGGCTCGATGAAGCCCTCCGCCGGCCACCGCCCCACCTCTTCATCAACAATCGCCACGATCGCCGAGGCCTGCTCCCGCAGCCGAGCCGGTTCGAACGCCGGCGCCATCGCCTGCCGGGCCCGGTCGTGCTCCTCGCCGTCCGTCACGAGGATGCTCCGCCGGAACAGCCGCGCCACCGGGTCGCCCTCCGGCCGCCACGAGAACGCCTCGCGTCGTTCGACCAGCGCCTCCCGCAGTCCGCCCGGGGAGGCCACCACCACCGGCCGGAACCGCCCGAAGCCCAGTTCGAACACGGGCCCCAGCCCGGCCCGCGCCACCTCCAGCGCTTCGTACAGCCCCGCCGTTCCGTGACGCAGCGTCCAGAGGGCGCGGAGGCCGTCCCGCGGCGAAAGCTGGTCGGTCCGCGGGAGGGTGCGCCCCGGGGGCTGCGTCCCTGCCATGCCGTTCAGCGTGGAGCCCTCCCGGGCCGCGCGCAACCGCCCGTCACCACCCCTCCTCCTCCGCGATGATCCGTTCCACCACCTTCGCCGAGGAGAGTACCCCCGGCACCCCGGCGCCCGGGTGGGTCCCGGCGCCGACAAAGTACAGGTTGTCGATATCCTCCGACCGGTTGTGCGGGCGGAACCACGCCGACTGCCAGAGCGTCGGCTGCACGCTGAACCCCGTACCGAGGTAGGTATTCAGGTTGTCCCGGAAGTGCCGCGGGTCGACCGTGTGCTCCGCAACGATGTGGCTCCGCAGCCCCGGCAGGTACTCCCGCTCGAGGAACTCGAGGATCAGCTCACGGTACTTCGGCGCCATCCGCTCCCAGTCAGTGGGAGAACCGAGGTGCGGCACCGGCGAAAGCGCGTAGAACGCCTCGTGCCCCGGCGGCGCTCCGCTCGGGTCCGTCATCGTCGGCACGTGCACGTACAGCGAGAAGTCCCGCGGAAGCCCCTTCGCCCGGAAGATGTCCCGGATCAGCCCCTTGTACCGCTCGCTCAGGATGATGTTGTGGTGCACCAGCGGCGTATCGCGGTAGAGCCGGTCCGTCCCGAAATACACCACGAAGAGCGACATGCTGTACGCCGTCAGCTTCCGGTAGCGCAGGTCCGAATTCCGCCAGCTCCGGTGCTCCGGGTCGATGAGCGACAGGTACGCCTGCGGAACGTCCCCGTTGCAGATCACGCGGTCCGCCTCCAGCACGTCGCCGTTCGCGAGCTCCACGCCCGTTGCCCGCCGCCCCCGCACGCGGATGCGCGTCACCTCGCTCCCCAGCCGCACCTCGCCGCCGAGCTCCTTGAACAGCCGGACGAGCGCATCGACCAGCGCGCCGGTCCCTCCCTGCGCATACCACACGCCCCACTCGCGCTCGAGGTGGTGAATCATCGCGTAAATCGACGATGCGACGAACGGGTTCCCGCCGATCAGCAGCGGGTGGAACGTAAAGCACCGCCGCAGGAACGGGTCCCGGATGTACTGCGAAACAAACCCGTAGACCGACCGGTACGACTGCAGGCGCAGCAGGTCCGGCGCCACCTTGAGCATGTCGGTCACGTGCAGGAACGGCGCAGCCGCCAGCTCCACAAACCCTTTCTGGAAAATCGCGCGGCTCGCCTCAAGAAACCGCCGGTACCCCTCGATGTCTGCCGGATTCCACCGCTCTATCTGCCGGGCCACATCGTCGAAGTTCCCGTTGTACTCGAACCATCGGCCGCGGGCGTCGAAAATCCGGTAGAACGGGTCGACCGGCAGCAGCGTCGCGCAGTCCTCGAACCTCCGTCCTGCCAGCTCGAACAGCTCCTCGAAGAGGAACGGCGCCGTAATCACCGTCGGCCCGCCGTCGAAGCGGAACCCGTCCACCTCGACGGGAGCGGCCCGCCCGCCCGCCTTCGGCTGCTTCTCCACCAGCGTGACGGCGTCGCCCCGCGCGGCCATCCGGACCGCGGCCGCCAGCCCGCCGAACCCGCTGCCGATCACCACCGTGCGCTTCACGCTTCTGCTCCCTTCGGCGGCTTCGCCCGGTACGCCCGCCACGCGACGAGCGGCAGCAGGGCCGCGCGCCGCCACCCGGGCACGCTCGGCCGGGCCGTGAACACGTCGTAGTCGCGCCGCTCGACCTCGTCGAGAATCCGCGAGTACAGCTCCAGCGCTGCCGTCACCGCCAGCCGCCCGTCACGGTGGAGCAGTCCCACGCCCGGCCGCGCCACGGCGTACAGCCGGCGGGCCCGCGCAACCTGGAACCGCATCAGCGCCCGCCAGCGGTCGTCCACCCGGCCGGCCCCGATCTGCTCCTCGGTCACCCCGAACCGCTCGAGCTCCTCCCGCGGGAGGTACACCCGCCCGTTCCGCCAGTCCTCGGCCACGTCGCGGAGGATGTTCGTCAACTGCATCGCGACGCCCAGCCGGATGGCGTAGAGAGACGGGTCGCCCGACCAGCCGATGATCCGCATCGACATCAGGCCGACGGTCGACGCCACGCCGTAGCAGTACCGGGCCAGCTCATCAAAGGTGTCGTACCCCCGGTGGCCGAGGTCGTCGGCCAGCGCATCGACGAGCTGCTTTGCAAAGTGCGCCGGGATCCCGAACGCCGCCCGCGTGGCTGCCCACGCCTGCAGCACCGGGTCATCGCCGGCCGGGGCTTCCCCCGTCCCGGCGCGTCCCCACTCCCGGAGCCGGAGCTCCCGGTCCTCGCCGGGCTCGTCGACGATGTCGTCGGCAACGCGGCAGTAGGCGTAGAGCGCCCGGACCGCCCGCCGCTTCTCGACCGGCAGCAGCCGTGTGGCCGTGTAGAACGTTTGGCTGTGCTCCTTCGTCACCGCCGCGCACCGCGCGAACGCGGCGTCCAGCGCTCCGACGTCGGCCGGCCCGTCCGCTGCCGGCGGCGTGCCGCTGCCCTCACCATGCGCCATCGCGAGGAGCGCGCGCTCCCACGCCTCGGTCGCTCCTGCTGGAGGGCTCGCCGGCTTCACCCGTCCTACGCTACCGCCGCCGGACGCCCCCCGCCAGTAAGCGGCTCAACCAGCCGGCGGCGCTGCTCCCCCGGCTCGCTTGCAGGCGGAGGCTCAGCAATGCCAGTGTCGAACGAGCCCGTTCTGGCCGGCCGAACAGGCAAGCTCGAACGAGGCCAGCTGCACCGCCACCATCGTCACTGCCAGCGCCACTACCAGGAGCGTCGCCCAGGCCAGCCCCAGCCCGTTAATCCATCGCCCGGCGGCAAACCCCGCAATCGCCCCGAGGAGCAGGAGGCCGCCGTGGAGCGCCAGGTACACCTGGTCACGGACCGCCGCATCGCGGTCGCTCTGCACCTCGCTCACCCCCAGGGTTGCGCGCAGCGCGGCCAGGTACCCCGCCGTCAGCAGCAGGAAGAGCAGGAGGGCGAGCCATGCCCGCCCTCCCGAATGTCGCGGTTCCCGCTCCATCGTCGTCACTGCCGCATTTCACCGGCCCGGGCCCCGCGGGACAAGTGCCGCGCCCGCCACCCGTTCGCCGGCCGGCGCGCTTATCCGCCGAGCTTCGAACGGAGCAGCTCGATGCACTCGTCGACCGTCGCCACCCGCCAGCCGGCCCAGACCTCGCCTTTCTGCCAGGCCAGGTACCGCTCCCGCGCTGCAGCGCGCGCCGCCTTGATCTCCTCTTCCGAGGGCTCGTGCCCGAGCTGCTTCGCGATCCCCTCCGGCGACGTGTCGCCGATGACATCGCGCGTCAGGTGCAGCTGCTCGTTGGCCAGCTTCGGCCGCTCGATGAAGTGGGCGATCTCCCGGTGATTCTTGTCATAAAAGATGAACACCGGGATCGACTCGAACTCGCCGTCCTTCAGGTACTCGGCCATCATGTCCTTGTTCTGGTCGCGTTCGAAGAACCGCAGCTCGGCGCCCATCGCCTCCGCCATCCGCTGCGCGACCCCCGTGCCCCGGTACACATCCGGGCACCAGTCCTCGCCGATCACCACGATGTGGTGCGGCCCGTCCGGGCGCGCCGCCAGCTCCTTCAGCGCAGCTTCCTGCTCCGGCGTCAGCTTCGTGTTCTCGTAATTCTCGAGAAACAGCTCCCGGTTCCGGATGCCGGAGTCCAGGTACTCCTGGAACGTCTTTCCCCGCTTGAATCGCTCGAGCGTAATGACCGATTCCTTTGCCTGCGTCATCGCCTGCCTCCCGTAGGTTGCTGGTTGCAACACACCAGCCTACGCGGCCGGCCCCCGCTTCACAACGCCCCGCCGCCGGCCTTCGCCTCCTCCCATAGCCGGTCGAGCGCCTCCAGGTCGAGCTCCCGAAGGTCCAGGCCGCGCGCCGCCGCCAGCCGTTCGACCGCGCCGAACCGCTCCCGGAACTTCTCGTTGGCGCCCCGCAGCGCCTGCTCCGCGTTCACGCCAAGCCGGTCGGCGATATTCACGAGCGTGAAGAGGATGTCGCCGAATTCCTCTTCGCGGGCTGCGCCGTCGGCTGCCCGGGCCAGCTCCCCTATCTCCTCACGCAGCTTCTCCAGCGGCCCGTCGATGTCCGGCCAGTCGAACCCTACCCGCCGCGCCCGCCCCTGGATCGCCTGGGATGCCGCCAGCGCCGCCAGTGTCCGGGGCACCCCGTCGAGGATCGACGCGCGCGGCTTCTCCGCCTGCTTCAGCGCCTCCCAGTTCCGGTACACCTCCTCCGCGGTGCGCGCTTCTCCCTCACCGAAAACATGCGGGTGCCGCCGCACCAGCTTCCGCGTGATCTGTTCGAACACGTCGCCGAGCACGAACTCCCCTTCCCGCTCCGCCACGGCCGCGTGCATCAGCACCTGCAGCAGCAGGTCGCCCAGCTCCTCCTCCAGCGCCGCCGGGTCGCCCCGGTCGATCGCTTCCAGCGCCTCGTACGCCTCCTCGAGCAGGTGCGGCCGGAGCGTCGCGTGGGTCTGCTCCCGGTCCCACGGGCACCCATCGGGCGCATGCAGCCGCCGCACGACGTACTCCAGCCCGTCGAAGCGCCGCACATCGTCCACAGGCTCCAGCGGCGGCACGAACACCGCGTCGAGGTAGCCGAACGGCCGGTGGTCCAGCTCCGCCAGCGGCAGCTCCTCCACGCGCGCTGCCTCCGTTCCCAGCCGCGAACAGACCCGCACCCGGTGGTCCGCGGGGTACCACTCCAGCAGGCGCAGCTTCAGCTCCGACGCGATATCACGGCTGTACACCTGCCCGATGAGCGCCGGCCGCCACGTGTCCACCCGCACTGCGTGGGCATCGCACACCTGCAGGTCGGCGCCGTCGATTCCCAGCGCCGGCAGCGCGGCATCCACAAAGCTCACCCCCGGGTACACCCGCACCCCCAGCCCGCGCTCCGCCGCCAGCGCGAGCACCGCCTGCACGCTCCGCTCGGCAACGAGCGGATGTCCCGGCACGGCGAACACCACCGGCTCCCCCTCCGCCGCCGCAACCACCCGCCCCGCGACCGCGGCGTACACGTCCTCGAACCGCCCTCCCGTCGCGTACAGGTCGTCGCAATCCATCACGCGCCCCGCGAACGTCAGGGCCGCGACGGTCGGGTGGTGCCGGGTCCGCAGGATGACCGGCAGCCCCGACCCCAGCAGCCGGTCCGCATCACGCGTGAGCAGCCCGGCGTCGCCCGGCCCCAGCCCGACGATGTGAACCCGGACCTCGCCCCCCTGCGTCATTCGACCCGCTCGACGTTTCCACTTTCGAGGCTCCGGTGCAACGCCACCAGCAGGCGAGTCACCAGCACGCCATCGTCAAAGCTCGCGCCCGGGGGCCCGCCCGCCTCCGCTGCCCGGAGAAATGCCGTGAGCCGCTGTGGAGCCCACTGGAGCGTCGCAGGGAACCGATACCGGTCGGTGGCCACCGAAAGCCCTTGCCGTCCGCCGTCAGCTTCGACTGCCCCCCGGGTTCCCACCACCCGCACTGCGAGGTCGCTCGAGGTCGGCCAGCTCTCCGGCAAAATCCAGCACGCCTCGAAGACGCCGTCTGCCCCGTCGGCGTACCGGACGATGGCATGGACCCAGTCGTAGGTCTCGATGCCGTGGCCCGCCAGCTCGCCTCGTCCTCCCAGCGCGTACACGCTGATGGCTCGCTTGCGGCCCATCCAGAGCGCCAGGTCGAACAGGTGTGACATCAGATACCACGCCGGCGTCGTCCCACCGCTCCAGTGCAACCGTTCCCGTGGCGACGTCACCGGTTGATTCAAGCGCGCGTTGAACAGCCGAACGTCGCCCAGTTCGCCGCCCGCGACCGCCCGCGCGGCTTCCGCCATCGGCGGGTTCCAGCGCTGCATCCAGTTCACTTCTGCGTGCAAACCGGACGTTCTCACCGTCGCCGCCATCGACTCAGCATCCTCGACGGTCGTCGCGAGCGGCTTCTCGACCAGCACCGGCACTCCCAGCGCGACCAGCTCCTCGACAGGAGCCCGGTGCACCGCATCCGGCGTCGCCACGTAGGCCGCGTCCGGCCGGGTCTGCCGTACCGCGCCCGCGATGTCGCCGAACGCGCGCGTTCCGGTCGCATTTGCGAGTTCAAGCGCCCGCGCCCCGTCGATGTCCACAACACCAGCCAGCCCAACCCCAGGCACTCGGCCATCGGCCAGCATCCTCGCCCACGCCGTGCCCATGGTCCCGGCGCCGATGACCAGCACGCGCTTCCCGTTCGTCATCCCCGGGAGCATAACACGGCTGCCTGCCCCGGCCCCTACTCCAGCGGGACAATCCCGCGCGCCCGCAGGGCCTGCGTATACGCCTCAATGTAGTACGTCGCCGAGGCCCGCCACGAGTAGTCGCGGCTCATCCCGTTCCGCTGCAGCCGCAGCCACGTCTCCGGCTCCCGGAAGGCCCGGAGCGCCCGCTCATACGCCGAAGCAAGCGCAAACTGGCTGAATTCGTCGAACAGGAACCCGGTCCCCGTCTCCGGGTGCTCATCGAGGTCGAGGATCGTATCTGCCAGCCCCCCCGTGCGCCGCCCAATCGGAACGGCGCCGTACCGCATCGCAATCAGCTGGCCGAGACCGCACGGCTCGTACCGCGAGGGCATCAGGAAGAGGTCGCACCCGGCATAAATCCGCTGGGCGAGCCCGGGGTCGTACCGCGGCGCCAGCCGGACGTGGTCCGGGTACTCCGCAGCCAGCCGCCGCAGCTCCTCTTTCAGCCAGGCGTCACCGTCGCCAAGGACCACGAACTGCCCGCCCGCCAGCACCATCTCCGGCACGACCTGGATCGCGAGGTCCACCCCCTTCTGTTCCGTCAGGCGGGTCACCATCGCCGCGATCGGGCCGTCGGTGTTCGGCAGACCCAGCTCCTCGCGGAGCGCATCGCGGTTCGGCGAGCGCTGCTCCACCGTCGCGAGGTCGTAGTGGTGGCGCACATGCGGGTCCGTCCGGGGGTTGAACAGGTCGTAGTTCAGCCCGTTCAGGATGCCCAGCAGCGCATTCCCCCGCAGCCCGAGCAGCGCCTCGAGCCCCTCGCCGTACTCCCGCGTGAGAATCTCGCGGGCGTACGTCGGGCTCACGGTCGTCACGATGTCAGCGTAGTAGATCGCCTGCGCCAGGAAGTCGTTCAGCTCATCCGGTCCCCGGTAGCGCAGGTTGTGGATGGTGAATACGCTCGCCACCCCGCGCAGTCTCGGGTTCGACCACGCCTGGTTCCGCAGCCCAAACGCCAGCGGCGCCGTGTGCCAGTCGTTCAGATGGAGAATGTCCGGCACCCACTCGTCCGTCCGCAGCATCTCGATGATGACCCGGCAGAAGAACTGGTACCGGAGCAGGTCATCCGGCTCCCCGTACACGTTCGGCCGCAGGAAGTAGTGCTCGTCGGCGACCAGCTCGACCGGCACCCCGCCAATGCCCTCGACCGTCGCAATGTCGACATCCCGCGGCTTCCCCGGGCTCTGCACCGTCAGCAGCCGGTGCTGGCGCGATGCGGCGTGCGCCGCTTTCCCGGAGGCATGGCACGGGGTCACCACCCGCACATCGTGCCCGATCTCCTTCAGCCGCTGCGGCAGCGATGCCGCCACGTCCGCCAGCCCCCCGACCTTTGCGAACGGGTCGACCTCCGCCGACGCGAACAGGATCCTCACGGCGCCCTGCTCCCGATCAGTTCACGCTCCAGTTCGAGGCGGGTCTCATTCGCCGCGGCCAGCCGCCACCGCGCCTCCTGCTTCACCGGCTCCGAAGCATCGCCCACGGCGACCGCATGCGCAGCGTACGTGGCCACCTGGTTCAGCAGCAGGAACCCCCGGTAGATCATCGGGATGCTCCACATCGGCCGCCGGCTCGCCCACCAGAACTGGCAGCTGTGCAGCGCCGGCCCGAGCCGCTCATACGCGGCCGCCGCGAACTCCTTCGCCTCAGGTGTCGTCGCGTACCGCCGCGCGACCGCCACCAGGTCGAGGCAGTGGTCCACGTACTCCCACTGCAGCTCGTGCAGCCGGTTCCCCGGCGACTTCCACAGCGGAAACGGGTTGTGCGCCGCAAGGTCGTCCCTGCTGGTGCTCCAGCTCGATGCGTACGGCTCAATGACCGGCCCGTCCGGGAACAGCTCCAGCAGCTCGCTCGGGAAGACCATCTGCACGCCGCTGCCGTTCGCTGCGAGCAGCTCGAGCGTTGCCCCGAGGAACTCCCGCTCCCAGTCCCGGATGTGGTGGCCGTACGTCTCCGCATCCATCGCCGTCACGACATACGCGTCCTTGCTGCCGCCGACCCCGGCGAGGTCCCGCAGAAACGCCTCGGGGTTCGTCTCCCGGAACGAAATCCGGTTGCTCCGGATGTCATCGCGGAACAGCACGCGCAGGTGGTTGCCGTTCACCGGCACCCGGCACACCACATCCGTCGGCCACTCAACCGGGCACGCGACCCCGCTCACAATGAGCCACTCGTGCCCGCTCGCGTTGATCGCCGGCAGAATCTCCCGCGAATAGCACATCTCCGGCGGGAAGAACCCCCGCGGGTTCCAGGCCCGCCCGAGCGCAGCCCGGTTCGTCCGGGCGTTCTCCTGGATCTGCCGCTTCCGCTCCGCCTCCGGAATCAGCGGCAGGATGGGGTGGTACTTCCCGCTCCCCACGAACTCCACCCGCCCGGCCTCCGCAAGCTCCCGCAGCCCGGCCACCACATCGCCGAGCCCGTGCTCCAGCAGCAGGTCGGTCAGCACCCCCTGCAGGTTGACTGCCACCCGCGCATTTGCGTGTGCCCGCAGCACCGCGATGAGCGGCCGGTACGACTCCTCCGCAACCTTGACCAGCACGTCGTGCGTCTGTGTCGGCGGCTGGTAGAAGTGCAGCAGCAGCGCCCAGCAGGTCATCGCAGCTCCTTCCTCAGGCCCAGTGCGCCAGCCCCGTGTGGATGACCGGCGGCAGATGCGGGTGGTACGGCGTCACCCGGACCGCATACCCGACCCGGCCGCCCGTTTCCGGCGCGAAGCTCCCTTCGTACCGGCACAGCCGGTCTTCCTGCTGCGAAACGAAGCTGAGCGGCGCCTCCGCTTCGATATGCAGCTCCCGGCCGGCGGACGTACGCCCATACACAATATCGACCTTCAGGTCTGCCGGCTGGAGCGGCCCCGGGTACAGCTGCACATCCACCCGCACAGGCGCACCGGCAGGGCGCACCTCGCTCCCGTCGTCGTCCACGGCGTACACCTTCACTGCATCCCAGCCGGCCCGCACCCGTTCGAGCCAGGCAGCCAGCTCCCGCGCCCGCTCCAGGCCGTTCGCCCGCAGGGCGTGCCAGGCCGCGGCGGCCGGCCCGTATGCCCGCGTCGCATAATCCGAAACCATCCGGCTCGTGCTGAAGCGGGGCGCATACGTCACGATGGTGTCCTTCATCCGCCGGACCCACTCCCGCGGCACGCCCTGGGCATCCCGGTCGTAGAACAGGGGAATCACCTCGTCCTCGAGCAGCCCGTACAGGGACTCGGCGTCGAAGGCGTCCTGCGCCTCAGGGTCGTCGTCCACCCGGTTCCGGCCGATTGCCCAGCCTGTGCCCGGCCGGTACGCCTCCCACCACCAGCCGTCCAGCACGCTCATGTGGAGGACCCCGTTGGCGCACGCCTTCATCCCGCTCGTTCCGCTCGCCTCCAGCGGCCGGAGCGGCGTGTTCAGCCAGACGTCGGAGCCTGCCACCAGCAGCCGGCCAAGCTCCACATCGTACCGCTCCAGCAGCAGCAGCCGGCCCCGGAACTCCGGCGAGCGGCTCGCCTGCACCACCTCGCGGATCAGCGCCTTCGCGCCGTCGTCCCGCGGATGCGCCTTCCCCGAAAACAGCACCTGCACCGGCCGCTCGGTATTCCCGACAATGCGCGCCAGCCGGTCGAGGTCCCGCAGCAGCAGCGTCGCCCGCTTGTACCCCGCGAATCGCCGCGCAAACCCAATCGTCAGCGCACCGGCGTCAAGCGTCCGCCCGCCTTCAATCTCCCGGGCCGGCAGCCCCCGCCTGAGCAGGTCCTCCGTGTGCTGCTGCTTCGCCCGCAGCACCAGCTGCTGCCGCTGCCCCTCGTGGACCCGCCACAGCTCTTCGTCCGGGATGTCGTACACCCCCATCCAGTTCGCACGCTCCGGGTCGTCCCGCCAGCCCGGCCCGACGTACCGGTCGAAGAGCTCGCCCATCTCGTGCGACACCCACGTCGGCAGGTGCACGCCGTTCGTAATCGCATCGATCGGGACGAGGTCGCGCGGCAGGTTCGGCCACGCCGCTTCCCACAGCCGCTGCGAAACCCCCCGGTGCAGCTTCGACACCCCGTTCCGGTAGCCGCTCAGGTTCAGGCCCAGCACGGCCATCGAGAACGGCTCGCCGTCGTCGCCCGGGCGCGTCCGCCCGAGGTCGAGGAAGGCGCGGTCGTCGAGCCCGAGCCGCTGCCAGGTGTGCGCGAGGTACCGCCGCACCAGGTCCGGCGGGAACAGGTCGATGCCGGCCGCTACCGCCGTGTGCGTCGTGAACACCGTTGCCCCGGTCACGGGCAGCCGTGCCTCCCCAAACGTCGCCCCGAACTGCTCCATCGCCGCCCGGATCCGCTCCACGCCCAGCAGCGCCGAGTGCCCCTCGTTCATATGGCACACCGCCGGTTCGATCCCCAGCGCCTGCAGCAGCCGGATACCGCCGATCCCCAGCACCATCTCCTGCTGGATGCGCGTCTCGTTGTCGCCGCCGTACAGCCGCGCCGTTATCTCCCGGTCCGGGGGTGCATTCCGTTCGATGTTCGTCGAAAGCACGTACAGCGGCGTCTTCCCCACGTCGATCCGCCACGCCTGC
Organism: Tepidiforma bonchosmolovskayae; assembly: GCF_008838325.1. Taxonomy (GTDB): domain Bacteria; phylum Chloroflexota; class Dehalococcoidia; order Tepidiformales; family Tepidiformaceae; genus Tepidiforma; species Tepidiforma bonchosmolovskayae. The sequence continues at coordinate 2,172,932 of NZ_CP042829.1, forward strand.
GCCCATACATCCCGCCCGTCGAAGGGGATGCTCACCTCCAGCGGCTTCCCATCCGCCCCGAGGACGTGCTGCATCGGCAGCGCCGCCGTGTCGAGGTCCAGATACACCTCCTGCTGCCAGCCGTCCGGCGAAATCTCCTGCCGGAAATACCCCTCGTGGTAGAACAGCCCCACGCCGACCAGCGGCAGCCCGAGGTCGCTCGCCGACTTCAGGTGGTCGCCGGCCAGCACCCCGAGCCCGCCCGAGTAGTTCGGCAGGCACTCCGCCAGCGCAAACTCGAGCGAGAAGTAGGCGATGACGTCCCCTCGGTCCAGCCCCTCGACTGTCAGGATCGGAGGCCGCCTCAGGTACGCCTCGAGCGCCTCCGCCACCCGCCGCTGGTGCTCGAGGAAGCCGGCATCCTCCGCCAGCTCATGCAGCCGCTCGGGCGTGACAAGCTGCAAAAGCCGCACCGGGTTGTGGTCCGTGGCCCGCCACAGCTCGCGGTCGATCCGCTCGAACAGCGCCGCGGCGTCCGTGTTCCACGTCCAGTACAGGTTCCGGGAGAGTTTCCGCAGGGGCTCGAGCGGCCCCGGGAGATTCGGCTCGACGATGAAGGTTCGCGCGGGGCGAATTCGCATCCCACCATTCTAGCCGCGCTCCCCCGTATGCCGGTAAACGCTCTGCGAACGGCGGTGTCCCGTTGGCCCGTCCTCTGCCATCATCAGGTCACGGCAGCCGCCGCGAGGTCGCCCCGAACGATGCCAGTCCGTGCGGTCCTCTTCGATGTCGGCGATACCCTCTGGCACGCCGCCGGGGCGCCGCCGCCCGCCGAATTCCGCCGCCGCGCCGCCGAGCGCGCCGCCGCCTTCCTTCGCGCCCGCGGCCTCCCGGCAGCCGACCCGGCCGCCCTCGCCCGTGCCTGCTGGGATGCCATGGAAGCCGCCATGCGCGCGGCCCGCAGCGGCGACCTCGTCGAACCGGATTACCCCCGCGTCGCCGCCGATGCCGCCGCCGCCCTCGGCGTGCCGCTCGACCGCGCCGCCGCCGCCGACTTCCTCGATGCCATCTACGTCTCCGGCGCCGAGGGCGGCAAGGTCGCCTACCCCGACGCCCGTCCAACCCTCGACGCCCTCCGCCAGCGCGGCTTCCACCTCGGCATCGTCACCAATCGCGCCTTCGGCGGCGAACGCTTCCGCGCCGACCTCCGCGAGGCCGGCCTCGATATCGACTGGGACGTCATCGCCGTCTCCGTCGAGGTCGGCTACCTCAAGCCCCACCCGCGCCTCTTCCACGCCGCTCTCGATGCGCTCGGGCTCGCCCCGGCCGAGGCCGTGATGGTCGGCAACTCCCTCGCCGAAGATATCGCCGGGGCCCAGCGCCTCGGCATGCCCGCCGCATGGAAACGCTCCGCCGCCGACGCCGACGGCGTCGTCCCCGACTTCACCTTCGACCGCGTCAGCGAACTGCTCGACTGGTCGCTCCTCGCGGAGGCCGCCCGTGTCCGCTGAAGGCCGAACCTGGGGCGGCCGCTTCGAAGGCGGCATGCACGAACTCACCCGCGATTACACCGCCGGCATGGACCGCGACCTCTGGGAGTTCGACATCGCCGGCTCCATCGCCCACGCCCGCATGCTCGGGCGCCAGGGCATCATCCCCGCCGCCGACGCCGACGCCATCATCGCGGGCCTCGAAGCCGTCCGCGAAAAGTTCCGCCGCGGCGAAATCCCGTGGAACCCCGAGCTCGAAGACATCCATACCCACATCGAATCCGCGCTCCGCGACCTCATTGGCGAGCCGGCCGGCCGCCTCCACACCGCCCGCTCCCGCAACGACCAGGTCGCCCTCGTCAACCGCATGGCTGTCCGCGCCCTCTGTGACGACGCCGTTGCCGCCCTGCGTGAGCTCATCCTCGTCATCTGCGAGCTGGCCGAGCGCCACGCTGCCGACCCGATGCCCGGCTACACCCACGTCCAGCGGGCCCAGCCCATCACCCTCGGCCACCACCTCCTCGCCTACGGCGAGATGCTCCTCCGCGACCGCGACCGCTTCCTCGATTGCCGCCGCCGGGTCAACGTCATGCCCCTCGGCTCGGGGGCGCTCGCAGGCGCGCCGTATCCGCTCGACCGCGAGATGGTCGCCCGCGAGCTCGGCTTTGACGCCATCTCGCGCAACTCCATCGACGCCACCGCCGACCGCGACTTCGTCGCCGAGTTCTGCTTCGCCTGCGCCATGACGCAGGTCCACATCTCCCGGCTCTCCGAGGAGATCATCCTCTGGGCCAGCAGCGAGTACGCCTTCGTCCGCCTGCCCGATGCCTTCGCCACCGGCTCCAGCATCATGCCCCAGAAGAAGAACGCCGATGTCGCCGAGCTCGCACGCGGCCGCGCCGGCCGCCTCATCGGTGAGCTGACCGGCATCCTTGCCACGCTGAAAGGGCTGCCGCTCGCCTACAACCGCGACCTGCAGGAAGACAAGGCCTACTACCTCGCCGCCGGCCGCACCCTCATCCAGACCCTCCAGGTCTTTGCCGCGATGCTCCCCGCCCTCCAGTTCGACCTCGCCCGCATGCGCGAGGCCGCCGGCCAGGGTTACGCCCTCGCAACCGACATCGCCGACTACCTCGTGAAGAAGGGCATGCCGTTCCGCCAGGCCCACGCCGTCGTCGGCGGCCTCGTCCGCGAGGCCGAGTCCCGCGGCTGCGAGCTGAACGAACTCCCGCTCGAGGTCTACCGCGCCGCCAGCCCGCTCTTCGAGCCCGACGTCCTGGCCATCACCGTCGAATCCGCCCTCGACGCGCGCGATGTCCCCGGCGGGACCGCCCCGCGCCGCGTCCGCGAAGCCGCGCGCGAACTTCGCGCCCTCGTCGGCTGACGCCCGCCCTCAGGGGCGCCGGATCCACACCCGCCGGATGATCACCGTCTCGCTGACCGCCGCTGCATCCGCGTACTCGTCGGCCGGCTGGACCTCTTTCGCCGCCTCAATCGGCTTCGGCCGCTCGGCGCGCGCCTTCGGCTTCGTCCGTACCGCGTTCACCGCCTGCTTCGCTGCCTGCCGCGCCAGGTACTTCCCGGTCAGGCTCATCCCGACCTGGAGCGCCGTGCCGATGGCCACGGCCGTCACGGCCTTCTTCACCGGCGCCGGCAGCGACGCCCGCTCCCGCTCGTACCGCGCCGGGATAGCGGGCGCGGCCGGCGCTACGGCCACTTCCCGCAGCGCAGCGAGGTACATGCCGCACTGGCGGCAGTAGTTGTCCGAGGGTTCGTACGGCGCGTTGCAATCCGGGCAGACAGGGGAGGTCGCGGTCATGGCGCTCAGTATACGGCCGGGCGCTCCGCTGCGAGCGCTCGCTCCACCTCCGCCGTCAGATCGACCGGTTCCGGCGGGGGAATCGGCAGCCGGCCTTCCGCGATGGCGCGCAGCGTCTCGACCAGGAACGGCCGTTCGCGCGCAACCCCGCGGGCCCGGATGTCGGCGTAGAGCGGCGTCGCCATCACTGCCTCGAGGTCCATCCCTGCGGCCCGCTCCGGGGGAAGTTCGGCCCAGAGGGCCGCGTTCGCTGCATCCCGGATCGCGTACCGGCAGAAGCTCACCGCAGGCCCCCGGTCCACATCGCCCGTCACCACGTTCATCATGCAGCCCGACTCCTCCGCGCCCGACCGGATAAGCTCCGCAATGACCTCCTGGTACGTCCCCACCGGACCGTCCGGGAGCGCCGGGTGGTCGTTCAGGAACGTGAAGCGCCCGTAGAGCGGTTCCGTCGCAATGAGCATGTAGCCGAACATCACCCCCAGGTCGAAGCGGTACTGCGACAGCCGCCGCGCGACCTCGGCGTCGTACTCGTACCGCCACGGCTGGAGCGGTTCGCCCGGCCTCCCGACCTTCCCCCCGCGCTCCTTTCGGAACGCCACCGAGGAGAGCAGCTCCACCGGAGTCCCATGCGCCTCCGCCATCGCGATCAGACGGTCCGTCGGCTCCGCCTCGCCCCTGGCCCGGTTCACGAAGACAACCGCCACGTCCACCGGCAGCCCCCGCCCGATCGCATCGAACAGGTACGCCAGCGCCCCGAACGAGCCCGGTCCTCGCCCCGTCGTCAGCCAGGCGATCCGCAGCCGGTCAGAAGGGGAGTTCATCGCCGTCCGCGTCGTACTGCTCCTCGATCTCCATCAGCGTACTCTCGTCGGCCTCCAGCCGCTGCTGGATCTGCTGCAGCTTCAGCTCTGCACCCTCGAGCAGCGCACGCAGCCGGTCCACCAGTGCTGCGCCCTCCTCATACAGCTTCAGCGATTCTTCCAGCGGCAGGTTCCCCTGCTCGAGCCGCCGCGCGTGCTCCTCCAGCTGCGCGTACAGCGCCTCGAAACTCTCGCTCGCCTCGCTCGCCATCACCGCACCTCCGTCCAGAATGCCCCGTCGCTCACCGCAACCCGCAGCCGGTCGCCCGCGCGAACTCCCCGCACCGACGACACCACCGGCTGCCGGCCGCCCTCGCGCTGCACGATGGCGAATCCCCGCCGGAGCGTCGCCATCGGGTCGAGCGCCGCCAGCCGGGCGGCCATCGTCTCGAACCGCCCACGCTCACGCTGCAGCTGCCGCTCGATACAGCCCTCCATGCCCTGCGCGAGCTCCCGCACGGCCCCCTGCAGCTCTGCCACCCGCGGCGCGCTTCGCCGCAGCCGCGCCGCGGCGGCTTCGACGTCGGCCGCCAGCCCCGCAGCCGTCTGCCGTACGGCCGAGGCCATCGCCCGGTCGAGCACCTCCAGGTTCCGCCGCACCGCCACGATGTCCGGCGTGGCCCGTTCGGCTGCTGCGCTCGGCGTCGCTGCCCGAACGTCCGCAACGAGGTCCGCAATCGTCACGTCGGTTTCGTGCCCGACGCCGGTCACCACCGGGTACGGCGACGCGTAGATCGCCCGCGCCACGCGCTCGTCGTTGAAGGCGTGAAGGTCCTCCGATGCGCCGCCGCCCCGCACCACGAGAATCACGTCCAGGTCCGGCTCGGCCGCCAGCCGCCGCAGCGCGGCGACGACCTGCCCGGGCGCCAGCTCGCCCTGGACCATCGCCGGCGCGAACACCAGCGTCGCCAGCGGCCACCGCTTCCGCAGGACGAACTGTACGTCGTGGAGCGCAGCCCCGCCCGGTGAGGTGACCAGCCCGATCCGCATCGGGAATCGCGGCAGCGGCCGCTTCCGCGCCGGGTCGAACAGCCCCTCGGCTTCCAGCCGGAGCCGCAGCTCCTCCAGCTTCGCCGCCAGGGCCCCAACCCCCTCCGGCCGGGCGAAATCGCAATCGAACTGCAGCTCCCCGCGCTGGACGTACAACGTGATGCGCCCGTGCGCGATGATCCGGTCCCCGTCCTGCAGCTGGAAGCCCCGCGGCATCCGGTCGCGGAACATCACGCACCGGATCGCCGCCTTCGCATCGCGCAGCGTGAAGTACCGGTGCCCCAGCTGGCTCTGCGAGTAGTTCGAAACCTCGCCAGTGATCCAGAGGTCGGAGAGCAGCTCGCTCGCTTCCACGTACTCCCGCAGGAAGCTCACGACCGCGGAGACGGGCAGTACCTGGTCAGTCGGTCCCATCGTCCGACAAGGCTACGCCGCAGCCCGCCCGCTGGCGAGAGGCCGCCATCGGGAGCCGCCTACTGCACCCGCTCGATGTACTGTCCGGTTTCGGTATTCACCCGGATCTTCGTCCCCGGCTCCACGAACAGCGGGACCTGCACCACGAGGCCGGTCTCGAGCGTCGCCGGCTTCGTGCCGCCGGTCGCCGTATCCCCCTTGAACCCCGGCTCCGTGTCGGTCACCAGCAGCTCCACCGTAATCGGCAGCTCAACGCCGATTACCTCGTCGCCGTAGAGCACCAGCTCGCAGGTGTCGTTCTCCTTCAGGTACTTCGCGGCGTCGCCCACCTTGTCTGCCGCCACCGGGATCTGCTCGAACGTCTCGGTGTTCATGAAGTAGAAGAACTCGCCGTCGTTGTAGAGATACTGCATCTCCCGGCGCTCGACCCGCGCCCGCTGGAACTTCGTCCCCGCCTGGAAGGTCTGCTCGATGATCGCCCCGCTCCGGACGTCCCGGAACTTGATGCGCACCTGCGCCGAACCGCGCCCCATCTTGATGTGCGCGTAGTCCAGGATTGAGTACAGCTTCCCGTCGAGCTCGATGGTCGCGCCCTTCTTCAGCTCTCCCGTCGAAATCATGCGTCAGTCCCCTTCGAATTCCAGTTTCGGTGCGTGGCTCAGGACGCGCGCGCGGCCATCCTCGAGCACGACGATATCTTCGATGCGCACCCCGCCCCAGCCGGGCAGGTAGATGCCGGGTTCAATGGTAAACACCATTCCCTCTTCGAGAACATGGTCCGATGACGGACCAAGATACGGGTCTTCGTGCACCGCCAGCCCGACGCCGTGCCCGAGCCCGTGCCCGAACTGCTCCCCGTAGCCCGCCTCCCGGATCACGCGGTGCGCCAGCTCGTGCGCATCCGAGCCCCGCATCCCCGGCTCGACCCCGGCGATCGCCGCCGCCTGCGCTGCCCGCACCACCTCGTACACCTCGCGGAATCGCGCACCCGGCTCCCCCAGCACCACTGTGCGCGTCAGGTCCGAGCAGTAGCCGCGGTACCGCGCCCCCACGTCGATGACCACCGGCGCCCCCGCCGCGAACGGCTCCCGCCGCGGCTGCGCGTGCGGCAGGGCGCTCCACGGTCCGCCCGCAACGATGCTCGGGAACGAGACCCCGCTCCCGCCTTCCTCGCGAACGTACCACTCGAACCGCGCCGCCGCCTCGTCTTCGGTCATCCCCGGTTCCAGCTCGCCCGCGAGGCGCGCAAACGCCCGGTCTGCGATGCCGATTGCCGCCTCGAGCAATGCCAGCTCCTCGCGGTCCTTCACCCGCCGCAGCTCCTCCACCAGCCCGAACGCCGGGACCAGCTCCGGCCGGTCCTCCGCCGGGAGCGCGTCAACCATCTCGCTGAGCCCGAGGAACGCCGCGTAGGTCAGGTCGCGCGGCGAAACCCCGATGCGCTTCCCTGCCGCCCCGGCCTCCCCGACCAGCTCCCGCAGCCAGCCCTGCCGCGGCCCCAGCGCCCGCAGTACCCGCACGCCGCGCCCGGCGGTCTCCTGCTCGGCCTGCTCCCAGTAACGCGAATCGACCGCCAGCACCGCTGCCGAGCGGGTCACCAGCAGCACCCCCGCCGACCCCGTGAAACCGCTCAGGTACGCCCGCGATTCCCAGCCCGGCCCTTCCTCGCCCGGTGCCGAAATCAGTAGCCCGTCGAGCCCTTCCCGCTCCAGCAGTGCCCGGAGCCGCTCCAGCCGTCCCGTCACGGCCGCCCCTCGAGGTAGTCAAGCAGGAGATTCGTGGCGACCCGGTAGCCCTCGCGCCCCAGCCCCGTCACCTGCCCGATGCACACCCCTGCGATGAGCGACCGATGCCGGAACGCCTCCCGCCGGTGCGTATTCGAAAGGTGCACCTCCACGACCGGGAGCTGTACCGCCTCAATCGCGTCCCGCAGCGCAACTGAGGTGTGCGTCCATGCCCCCGCGTTCAGCACCACCCCGTCGACGACCCGGCGGTAGCTGTGGAGCGCGTCGATCAGCGCCCCTTCGTGGTTCGACTGGAAGCAGAGGACCGCCGCGCCCCGGGCGTTCGCCACGCCGGCGACATCCGCTTCGATGTCCGCCAGCGTCGTCGTGCCGTAGACCTCGGGCCTCCGCTCGCCGAGCAGGTTCAGGTTCGGTCCATGGGCGAGGAGCAGCTGCATCTTCCCGCGATTGTCCGATGCCGGGCTCCCCCTGTCACCCCTCGCCGGCTGCCCTTCGCCGCCGCCGGCCGCTCTCGAGGCTCGCCTCGCCCAGCCGCTCCCAGGCCGAGCGCGTCAGCTCCGCCTGGAGCTGGCGGCTCACGTGGGTGTAGATCTGCGTCGTCGCCGCCGACGAATGGCCAAGCAGCTCCTGCACAATCCTGAGGTCCGCCCCGCCGTCCAGCAGGTGGGTCGCGAACGAGTGGCGCAGCAGGTGCGGGTGGACCTCCGCCGGGATGCCCGCCGCCACCGCATACCTTCGCACCAGCGCCTGCACGGAACGGGCGGTCAGCCTGCTGCCGAACCGGTTGAGGAACAGCGCTGCGCACCCCTGGCCGCGCTTCGCTCCTGCGGCGAGCGCGGGCCGTCCTTCGGCAAGGTACCGCTCCAGCGCCAGCATCGCCGGCTCCCCGAAGAGCACCAGCCGCTCCTTCGCGCCCTTGCCGTGGACGATTGCCGTCCCTTCCGCGAGGTTCACCTGCCCAAGGTCCAGCGCCACGAGCTCCGAGATGCGCAGCCCGCCGCCGTAGAGCAGCTCCATCATCGCCCGGTCGCGCAGCCCCTGCGGCGTGTCCGCGTCCGGTGCCGTCAGCAGCCGGTCCAGGGCCGCCGGGTCGAGCACCTTCGGCAGCCGCCGCGGCCGCTTCGGCATCGCCAGCCCGTGGAGCAGGTCCCGGTCCGTCGCACCTTCCCGCTGCAGGTACCGGTAGAACCCGTGCACCGTGCTCGTCCGCCGGGTCAGCGAGGCCGCGGCCATCCCGGTCTCCTTCAGCTCGCCGAGGTACTCCCGGAACACCTGCCGCGAAATCGCCAGCGGCTCGAGTTCCCGCTCCCGGCACCACCGCAGGAACGCGCCGATATCGTTCCGGTAGTTCCGGATGGTGTACGCCGACCGGCCGGCCACCGCACCCAGTTCGCGCAGGTACGCGTCGAGGAACGCTTCGGCCGTCTTATGCGGGGCAGGAGTTGGCATAACGGCATGCTGAACCGTTAAGACCTCCCGCGCAACTCCTCCGTCGAGCTTCAGTGCAGCCCCCGCGGTGCGCTCCGTTAGCTCGCCTTGCGGGCCGCCGCATTGGCGCGGCGCTTCGCGAAGGCCGCCTTCCCGCGCGCGCTCCGCTCAAGCAGCTTCCGGTTCGCCTCCTCCCGGACCTCCGGCGAGCGGGGCGGGGTCATCTTCCCCGGCTCGAGGCTGTTCGTCGTATAGCTGCAGTTCGGGTAGTTCCAGCACGCGTAGAACGTCCCCCGCCGCGAGCTCTTCTCCACCAGCTGGCCCGTCTCCGGCTCTTCGGGACACGGCACCCCCACCGGCACCCCGGCCCGGAAATCGCACGAACCGCCCGCGCGGTTCTCACACTCGACGTAGGCGCCGAACCGGCCTGTCTTCTTCAGCAGCTTCCCGCCGTCCTTCGGGCACCGGTAAGGGATCTCCTCCGGCGCGCTCGCCTTCACGGGCTTGCCGTCGGGACCCATCGGCAGCGTGAACGTGCACTCCGGGTAGCGCGGGCAGCCGAAGAACTTCCCGTTCCGGCCCCACTTGATCACGAGATTCGCCTGCCCGCATCCCTCGCAGAGGATGTCGGTCTGCTGCTGCTCCTTCTCCGCCTCGGCCTCCGCCCGCTCAAGCTCCGCCTTGAACTCCGGCCAGAACTCCCGCAGCACCTCCATCCAGTCCCGCTCGCCCGAGGCAACCTCGTCGAGCTCCTCCTCCATCTCGCCGGTGAACGGCACGTCCACGTACTTCTTCATGTGCTGCTCGAGCAGGTCGTGCACGATGAAGCCCAGCTCCTGCGGAACCAGCTGGCGCCCCTCCTTCCGCACGTACTCCCGCTTGAGCACCGTCTGGACGATGCTCGCATACGTGCTCGGCCGCCCGATGCCCAGCTCCTCCAGGGCGCGCACCAGCGACGCCTCTGTGTAGCGGGGCGGCGGCTGGGTCTCGTGCCGCTTCGCCTCCACAGCCCGCCGCTCGAGCGCTTCCCCGGCCGCCATTTCTGGCAGCGCATCCACCACCTGCTCGCCGTCCTCGTCCGTCTCCGCCGCTTCGGCGCCGTAGACCTTGAGGTGGCCCTCGAACACCAGCGTGCTCGCGTTTGCACGGAACGAACCGGCGGGCGCACCCTCGGCCTTCGCCGCAATATCAACCGTCACCGTCCTGTAAACGGCGTCCGTCATCTGGCTGGCCATGAACCGCCGCCAGATCAGGTCGTACACCTTCAGCTGCTCGGCGCTCAGCGACCTCCGCAGCTCCTCCGGGCGAAGCGCCGGGTTTGTCGGCCGAATGGCCTCGTGCGCCTCCTGCGCCCCGCGCGCCCGGGTCCGGTACGCCCGCGGCTTCTCCGGCACGAAGTCCGCTCCCCACGTCTCCCGGATGAACGCCCGCGCCTGCTGCTGGGCCACCGGCGAAACCGCCACCGAATCGGTGCGCATGTACGTAATCAGGCCGGGCATCCCGTTGACGCCTTCGTACAGCTCCTGCGCCACGCTCATCGCCCGCGCCGTGCTCATCCCCAGCCGGTTCACCGCTGCCTGCTGGAAGGTGCTGGTCGTGAACGGCGGCGCCGGCGCCACCTTCCGCTGCCCCTGCTTGACCGCCTCGACCGTAAACGTCGCCCGGCGGAACCCCTCCACCAGCCGATTCGCCGTTGCTTCGTCCGGGATAGCCGGGCCCGCCGGGCCGAACTCCGGCCGGATCTTCGCGCCCTTCTTCATCCCCTCGAAGGCAACCAGCCCGGCCGTGAACGCCCGCCCGTCCTTCTCGAGCTCCGCGTCAATCGTCCAGTACTCCACCGGCACGAACGACTGGATCTCCCGCTCCCGCTTCACGATCAGCCCGAGCGCCACGCTCTGCACCCGCCCCGCGCTCGCGCCGCGGCTCACCTTCTTCTGCACGAACCACGTCAGCGGGTAGCCGATCAGCCGGTCGAGCACCCGCCGCGCCTGCTGGGCATCCACGAGGTGCATGTCGAGCTTCCCGGGCTCCCGCCGGCCGTGCTCCGCCGAAGCCGGCGCCTGCCCCAGCGCCTCCGCAAATGCCGCCTCGATCGCCGGGCGCGTAATCTCGTGGAACACCACCCGGGTCACCTTCTCGTCCGGGATGCCCGCCGCCTCTTTGATGTGCCAGGCGATCGCCTCGCCCTCCCGGTCGGGGTCCGTGCTCAGGAACACCCGTTCCGCCCGCTTCGCCGCCTCGGCGATCTCCCTGATGACCTCCGCCTTGTCGACCCGCGCGTTCCGGTCCTTCACCACCACGTACTTCGGGCGGAAATCCAGCTGCTCCACGTTCTCGACGCCGTAGCCGTAGGTCGGCAGGTCCCGAACGTGCCCCAGCGATGCAATCACCTCGTAATCGCTGCCGAGGATGCTCTGGAGCGTCCGCGCCTTCGTCGGGGACTCCACCACCACGAGGTAGCGCGGGCCCTTCCGGCCGCGCGCCGGCGCCGCGGCGCTCCCGCCTTCCAGGGCCGGTGCCTCCGCGTCCGTCTTCCGCCGTCGTCGCGTTGCTGTCGCTGTCGCCACGTTGAACTCGCCTGTTCCCCTCGATTCCCGGTCTGCCGGGACTTTCCAAGGTAGAGACGCCGTCGCCCCTCTGTCCAGCACGGGGCTTGACGCGCTGTTTTCTCGAAACGTCGGCTGCCTCAGGCGATGGCGTAGGTCATCGGCCCCGCCTGCCGAACGAGCCCGTCGATTTCCAGGAGGGCAAGCGCCCCCGAAACCTCAGCCGCCGGCCGCCCGAGCGCCCGGACCAGCTCATCGATGTGCAGCGGACCGGCGGCCAGCAGCTGCAGGATCGGGTCGTCGCTCGCTGCCGCCGCGGCCCGGGCTACCTGCGCCGCCTGGGCGGCCGGCGCCGCCGCGCCGGGCAGCGGCAGCTGGGCGCCGGCATGGAGCAGGTTCAGCTCCTCCGCCAGCTGCTCCGGCCTGGCCACCAGCTTCGCCGTGTTCTCGCGAATCAGCTGGTTCGTCCCCGCGCTCTGCAGCGAGAAAATGCTCCCCGGCACCGCAAAGACGTCCCGCCCCTGCTCGAACGCCCAGTTCGCTGTGTGAAGCGCGCCGCTTCCCTCCCCCGCCTCCACCACCAGCACCGCCCGCGCCAGCCCCGAAAGAATCCGGTTCCGCCGCGGGAAGAAATCCCGCCGCGCCGGCGTCCCGAGCGGGTACTCGCTCACCAGGCACCCGTTCTCCGCGATCCGCTCCGCCAGCCCGGCGTTCTCGCGCGGGTACACCTGGTCTACCCCGCCGGCCAGCACCGCCACCGTGGGCGCCCCGTGCTCGAGCGCCACCCGGTGCGCAATCGCATCGACTCCGCGCGCCAGCCCGCTGATGATTGCCACTCCCAGCTCCGCGAGCGCCGCACAGAACGTCTCCGCCGCCTGGCGCCCGTACGGGGTCACGCTCCGCGTCCCGACCACCGCCACCGCATGGGCGAACTCCGGCCCCGCATTCCCCCGCACCACCAGCACCGGGGGGCTCTGCGGGATCTCCCGGAGCCGCTGCGGATACTCCGCGTCGCGCCAGGTCAGCGCGCGGGCGCCGGCCCGCTCCAGCTTTCGCAGCTCCTCCTCTGCATCGAACGACGCCTTGACCCGGGCCACGCTCCGGACATACGGCTCGTCGATGCCGGCCGCCTTCAGTTCCCCCGGCGGCGCGTTCCACGCCTCGGCAATCGACCCGAACTTCGCGATCAGCAGCGCAAAGCTCGTCGTTCCCAGCCCGGCCCGCCGCAGCGCCAGCCAGTACGGCAGCTCATCGCCCTCGCCCATGACCCGCGGATCCTAGCAGGCCAGCCTCAGTTCGCCGCAACTTCCTCCGGCTCGCGGGAGCGCTGGCGCGAAATCCGCAGCCGCCGCACCCGCCGGCCCGACATGCTCAGCACCCGCAGCGTCAGCCCGTCCACCTCCACTTCGTCGCCCACCGCCGGGAGCCGCCCGAGGTGGTGGATCAGGAACCCGCCGATCGTGTCGAAATCCTCCGACTCCACCTCAACGCCGAACAGCTCCCGCAGGGCATCAGTACTGGTGCTCGCATCGAGCACCACCTCGTCCGGCGAAATCACCTCGACCGCCGGCCGCGCGACGTCGTACTCGTCCTCGATCTCCCCCACGATCTCCTCGAGCAGGTCCTCGATCGTCACAATGCCGGCCGTCCCGCCATACTCGTCAACCACAATTGCCATGTGGGTCCGGCGCGCCTGCATCTCCGTCAGCAGCTCGTCGAGCCGTTTCGACTCGGGGATGAAGTACGCCTCGCGCACCAGCTCGCGGATCGGCCGGTCCTTGCCCCCGTCGGCCATCGCCCGGAGCAGGTCCTTGGCATACACGATGCCGACGATGTCGTCGATGCTCTCCCGGTACACCGGCACCCGGCTGAACCCCCGCTCCGTCACGACCGCTGCCACCTCCCCGACCGTCGCCGTGATGTCCACCGCGGCGACGTCGATGCGCGGCACCATGATCTCCCGCGCCGTCTTGTCCTCCAGCGCGATCACGCCGCGGATCATCCGCCGCTCCTGCTCCTCCACACCCCCCTGGGCCTCCTCCCGCTCCACGAGCGCGAGGATGTCCGTTTCCGGCTCCGGCGTGACCAGCCGGATCGACCGCGCCGCCAGCGCCGCCGGCAGGCCGAGCACAAAGGCCGGCACCGCAAATGCCCGCCGGGTCGCCACCGCCACACCCGAGAGCTTGAGCGCCGCGTACTCCGGCGCGCGGGCCACCACCATCCCGACAGCCATCTGCACCATCGCCATGCACGCCCCGCCGGCCATCCCGAAGCCGACCGCCCCCCGGAAGGGGCCATACCGCTCAGCCCCAAGGTAGGCCAGCAGCGAAATCACCAGCGACGCGACGAGTACCCGCGCGGCCGTAATGGTGCCGAGGTACCTCCCCGGCTGTTCGACCGTGGTCGCAATGCGCTGCGCCTGCCGGTTGCCCCGCGCAGCCAGCGCGCGGATACGGACATCATTCGCCCGCTCGAGCGCGGCCTCCGCCGCTGCGATGGCAGCCAGCGCTGCCGTTCCCGCGATGACGACCACGACCGAAAGCAAACTGGAAGGTTCCATGGATGGCTCCTCCGCCCCTCAGGGCGAGGTCTGCCCGCGCTCCTTTCGCTCGAACGGCTTCGCCGGGACGCCCCGCACGCTCACCCCTGCCGGCACATCGCGTGTGACTACCGCGCCCGTTGCAGTGAACGCCCCGTCCCCCACCGTCACGGGCGCAATCAGCATCGTGTCCGAGCCGATGAACACTCCCCGCCCGATGGTCGTCCGGTGCTTGGCAACTCCGTCGTAATTGCAGGTGATCGTCCCGGCTCCGATGTTCGTGCCGTCGCCCACCTCGGCATCGCCGAGATAGCTGAAGTGGTGCATCTTCACCCCGCGGCCCAGCCGCGAATTCTTCACCTCGGCGTAGTTCCGAACCTCGCAGTCGTCACCGATGACCGCGCCCCCGCGGATGTGCGCAAACGGCCCCACGGTGCACCGCTCGCCGATGGCCGAATCCTCCACCACCGACGCCTCAACCCGCGTGCCGCGGCCGACCTGCGCATTGCGAAGCGTCGTATTCGGGCCGATGACGGCGCCCTCTGCAACGGCGCTCCTCCCCTCGATACGGCTCCCCGCCAGCACCGTCACGTCCTGCCCGAGCTCCGCCTCCGCGCCGATGAACGTCGTCGCAGGGTCTTCGACCGTCACCCCGGCCAGCATGTGCCGTTCCAGGATCCGCCGCCGGAGCACTGCCTCCGCCTCCGCCAGCTTGACGCGGTCGTCCACCCCGAGCGCCTCTGCTGCAGGGATCTCCACCGTGGCTGCAGGCCGGCCCTCATCTGCCGCCATGGCCACCAGGTGCGTCAGGTAGTACTCCCCCTTCGCGCTGAGCGGAATCTCCGCCAGGCGCAACCAGAGCCACGCGGCATCGAACACGTACTGCCCTGCGTTGATCTCGGCCGGGCCCTCCGGGCCTTCGTACTCCGCAGCCTCCACGACCGCCGCCGCGCCGCCGGCGTCGCGGACCACCCGGCCAAGCCGGCCCGGCTGCTCCACACGGCAGGTCGCGAACGCCAGCAGCCTGCCCTCTGCCGCTGCCGCCAGCCGCGCCAGCGACTCGCCGGTAATAAGCGGCGCGTCGCCGTTCAGCACCACGACGCGGTCGCACCCCGCGAGCGCGCCCTCGCACCGCCGCACCGCACCCGCCGTTCCATCCAGGGTCTCCTGCCGCACGAACATGGCCCCTGCGTCCGCCAGCGCGGCCTCCACCAGCTCTGCACCGTGCCCGGTGACCACCACAATCCGGGCCGGCTTCAGCGTCTTCGCCGCCGCCACGACGTGCCGCACCATCGGCACGCCGCACACCGGGTGGAGCACCTTCGGGAGCCGCGACCGCATCCGCGTGCCCAGGCCCGCGGCCAGCACCACCACACCGGTCCCGCTCACAGCCCGGCCTCGCGGGAAAAACGAACTCCGGCAGGGCCTGCTGCGGCCCCCGGACTCAACGTACTGGAAGGTTCAGATGAGGCGCACATAACGGACGGATATCCCGTCCGTCTTCCATCCTAGGAATCCCCGCGATCGGGTGTCAACCGCTCCGCCCGCGCCCTCGACACGCCCCGCGCCCCGCCCATAGGATGCCACCAACGACCATGAGCAACCCGCCGCGCACCTCCGACGAAATCCGCGACGCCTTTATTTCGTTCTTCAAAGAACGCGGACACGTCCTGCTGCCGCCCTGGCCGCTCGTCCCCATCGGCGACCCAACCTCCATGTTCACCTCGGCCGGCATGCAGCAGTTCAAGCCCCAGTTCATGGGCGAAGAACCCCCGGCCGCGCCCCGCGTCGTTACCGTCCAGCGCTGCTTCCGCACCACCGACATCGAAGAGGTCGGCGACCTCAGCCACCTCACCGCCTTCGAAATGCTCGGCAATTTCAGCTTCGGCGACTATTTCAAGCGCGAAGCCATCCGCTGGGCGTGGGAACTCCTGACTGACGTCTACCGGCTCGACCCCTCCCGCCTGCACGCCACCATCTACCTCGACGATGACGACAGCTACGGCTTCTGGCGCGAAGTCGGCCTCCCCGACGACCACATCCACCGGCGCGACGAAGACCTCAACTACTGGTTCTCGTTCCCGAAGGACACCCCCGGCGCCAGCGGCCCCTGCGGCCCCGACAGCGAGATCTACTACGACCTCGACCCCTCCCGCGACCCGGCCGAGGCCCGGCTCTACACCGGTCCCGACGGCCGCCCGGCCGGCGTCGGCTACAGCGACCGGTTCCTCGAAATCTGGAACCTCGTCTTCATGCAGCTCTACCAGCACCCCGACGGCCGCCGCACCAGCCTCCCGGCGCAGAACATCGATACCGGCAGCGGGCTCGAGCGCGTCGCCATGGTCCTCCAGGGCAAGCGCTCCGTCTTCGAAACCGACATCTTCCTGCCCATCCTCGCCGAGGCCCAGGCCGTCGTCGGTGTTGACTACCTCGGCGGCGCCGCCACCGAGCTCCAGGCCTACGCCATCCGCGCCATGGCCGAACATTGCCGCGCCGCCACTCTCCTCATCGGCGACGGCGTCGTCCCAAGCAACGAAGGACGCGGCTACGTCCTCCGCCGCGTCATCCGCCGGGCGATCTACTTCGCCCGCAAGGTCGGCGTCAGGGAGCCGTTCACCCACCGCCTGGCCGCTGCCGCCATCGGCCGGCTCGGCGGCTATTACCCCCACCTCGTCGAGAACCAGGCCTTCATCCAGCGGGCCCTCTCGGCCGAGGAGGAGCGGTTCACCCGCACCCTCGAGGCCGGCACGCACCGGCTCGAAGACCTCCTCGAACGCCTCCGCGCCGCCGGCGCGTCCACCATCCCCGGCGACGAGGCCTTCACCCTTTACGATACCTTCGGCCTCCCCGTCGAACTCACGCGCGAAATCGCTGCCGCCGAAGGGTTCGACCTCGACGACGCCGGCTTCCACGCCGCCCTCGAAGCCCAGCGTGCCCGCGCCCGCCAGCAGGGCGCATTCCTGAAGGGTGAGGTCTCGCCCGTCATCCAGCAGCTCGGCGACGACCACAGCAACTTCGTCGGCTACACCCATACCGAAGCCGATGCCGCCGTGGTTGCCATCCTCCGCGGCGGTACCCTCGCCGACCTCGTCACCGAGGGCCAGGAGGCCGAGCTCGTCCTCTCCACCACGCCCTTCTACCCTGAGGGCGGCGGCCAGGTCGGCGACCGCGGGAACATCGTCACCCCCTCCGGCGTCTTCCTTGTTGAGGATACCCAGGCCTCGGGCGGCGCCATCGTCCACCGCGGCCGCGTCGTCGAGGGGGAGATCCGTGCCAGCCAGCGCGCAACCGCCACCGTCGACCTCCACTGGCGCCGGGGCGCTGCCCGCAACCACACCGGCACCCACATCCTCCACGCTGCCCTCCGCGCCGTCCTCGGCACCCACGTCCGCCAGCAGGGCTCCCTCGTCACGCCCGACCGTCTCCGCTTCGACTTCACCCACCTCGAACAAACGCCCCGCGAAGCCCTCGCCGAGGTCCAGCAGCTCGCCAACGAAAAGGTCCGCCACGACCTCGAGGTCCAGTGGCGGACCACCGGGTACCGCCAGGCGATCGAAGCCGGCGCCCTCGCCTTCTTTGGCGACAAATACGGCAGCGAGGTCCGCGTCGTCGAAATCCGCGAAAACAGCCACGTCTTCAGCGCCGAACTCTGCGGCGGCACCCACGTCCACCACACCGGCCAGATCGGCTTCATCCACATCATCCGCGAGGGCGCCGTCGCCGCCGGCACCCGCCGTATCGAAGCCGTCACCGGCCGCGCCGCCGAGACCTACCTCCTCGAGCAGCAGGACCGTCTCCTTCGCATCGCCGAGCGTCTCAATACCTCGCCGGCCGAGGTCGAAGACCGGATCGACGCCCTCCAGTCCGAACTCGAGCGCCTCCGCAAACAGGCCGAGCAGCTCGCCCGCGTCCAGGCCGCGGCCCTCGCCGAGGGCCTCGTCGCCGGCGCCGAGCGCGTCGGCGAGGCAGCCCTCGTCGTCGCCCGGGTCGACGCCCTCTCCCAGGACGTCCTCCGCGACGTCGCCGACCGCCTTCGCGGCCGGCTCAAGTCCGCCCTCGTCATCCTCGCCGCCGACATCGAAGGCCGCCCGGCCTTCCTCGCCGCCGCAACGCCCGACCTCGTCGCCCGCGGGGTCCATGCCGGCACCATCATCCGCGCCGTCGCCCAGGCTGCCGGCGGCGGCGGCGGCGGTCGCCCCGACCTCGCCCAGGCCGGCGCCAAAGACCCGTCCCGCATCGACGCCGCCCTCGCCGAGGGGCGGCGGCTCGGACTGGAGGCGCTCTCCGGCTAGCAGCCCGCCGGCGCCCCAACCCATGGAGGCCGAACGCTGACGAACGCACCACCCCGCAGGACGTCCCGCCAGCTGAACCGGCAGAAAGCCTTGCCTCCGTCGTCCTGGTCGACCGGACGGAAGATATCGCCGCAATCTGCGGCCGCCTCGATACCGCACCGACCTGGGCGGTCGTCATCCACGCCCCCGAC
Source organism: Tepidiforma bonchosmolovskayae (assembly GCF_008838325.1). Lineage (GTDB taxonomy): Bacteria > Chloroflexota > Dehalococcoidia > Tepidiformales > Tepidiformaceae > Tepidiforma > Tepidiforma bonchosmolovskayae. Next base: position 2,191,228 of record NZ_CP042829.1, read on the forward strand.
GGAAACCGCCAGCTCGCCACCGAACTCGGCATGCGCCGTCTCCTCCGCCACGCCGAGGAGACCGGCCGCGTCGTCGCCGTCGCTACCCGCTCCCGCGCCCTCGCCGACCGCGCCCGCGAGGCCGGTCTCCCGGTCGCCCGCCGCCCGCACCAGGTCCGCTGGGACGCCGCCGGCCGGTATGTCGTCCGCCTGGGCCCGGTGTCGTTCATCGCCCCCGCTATCGGGCGGTTCGTCCAGGTGGCCATCATCGCCGGCATCGCCGCACTGGCCCTCTTCCTGGCCCTCTTCCTCGCCCCATCCGCCACCGTCGTCGCCTATCCCCCGACAGAGACGCTCGCCGAGACGGTCACCATCACCGCGGTCCGCGACCTCGCCGCCCCCGACTACGGCGCCCGACGCCTGCCCGCTGTTGCCGTCTCGGCATCGCGCTCCTACACGCTCGCCGTCCCCGCTACGGGCACCGTCCGCGTCGGGGTCGGGTACGCCCGCGCAAACGTGACCATCACCAACCCCACCTCCGCCGATGTCGTCGTCACTGCCGGGACCGTCCTCCTCGCCGGTCCCGATTTCCTCGACTTTGAACTCGAAGCCGACGTCACGGTGCCGCGCAACGGCACGGCCTCCGCGGCCGTAATCGCCCGTCAGCCCGGCGAGCGGTACAACCTCCCCGCGGGCTCCATCACCGGCTGGTTCGACGAACGCTACCGCTTCCTCGGCGTGACCAACCCCGCGCCCGCTGCCGGCGGCACCAGCGAACCCCGCCCCGCGCCCTCTGAAGCCGACGTCATCGCCATCCGCCAGCTCGCTGCGAGCCTCGCCGATTCCGACGCCGTCCGCGAGGACCTCGCCGCCGCCCGCCCCCGCGACGCCGTGTTCCTGCGCACCGCATCCGCCTCGGCGAAGCTCGGCACGCCGCGCCCCGCCATCGGCACGCCGTCCCCGGTCCTCCTCCTCGACGTCACCGTCGAAGTCACCGCGCTGGCGGTAACCGAGCCGGTCCTCCGCGAGCTGGCCGTGCGTGCCCTTGTGCCCCCCGGCTCCCGCGGCGAGCTCCTCGCCGAAACCGTCCGCGCCAGCGAAACGGGCGCCGCCACGTACGACGCCGGGGCGGAAGCCTTCACCACCAGCCTCCGCCTCTCCGCCGAGTTCGCCCGCGGCGTCACCGCAGCCGATGTTGAAGCCGCCGTCAAAGGGAAGCGCCCCTCCGAGGCGCGTTCGACCCTCCGCGAGCGGTATGCTATCGATGAAGCCGACGTGCGCGTCGTCCCCGGCTGGGCGCCGTTTCTGCCCCGCTTCGGGATGCGGCTGGATGTCCGCCTCGCCTCCCGCGCGGAGCCGCCCGCCGCCGGCACACCTCCAGCGACTCGCGAATGAACCACCAGCACTCCGCGGCCCGCAGCCGCATCCTCGCACTCGACCCCGGCGAAGCCCGCATCGGTGTCGCCATCTCCGATGACCTCGGCATGTTCGCCCACCCGCGCCCGGCCATCGCCGGGCGCGACCGGCGCGCCGCCCTCCGGGCAATCGCCAGCCTCGTCGACGCCGAACAGGTCAGCGAAGTCGTCGTCGGGCTGCCCGTCTCCCTGTCGGGCGAGCATGGCCCGCAGGCCCGCGCCGTCGAAGCCTTCGTCGCTGACCTCCGCGCGGCCGTCCGTGTCCCGGTCCGCACCGCCGACGAGCGGCTCACCTCGGCGCAGGCCGCCCGCCAGGCCCCCGCTGCCGCCCGCCGCCGCGACGGCACGCTCGACTCGCTCGCCGCCGCCCTCCTCCTCCAGTCCCTGCTCGACGCCCGCCGGGGTGGAGCATGACGAAGGCTCCTGTGACCCCCTTCGCCGCCGCAGGCATCGGCGTGGTCGTCCTCATGGCGCTCCTCGCCGCGTGGGGCATCGCCGGCACCCCGGCCTCGGTCCGCGGCGGCCTTCCCGCCGCCGGCGCACCGCCGGCTCCGGCATCCACGGCCACCGTCCCGTTCACGCTCGAGCGCGGCGCCTCCGCCGGCGATGTCGGCCGGCGCCTCGAAGAGCTCGGCGTCATCCGCTCTGCCCGCCAGTTCGAAATGCTGGCCCGCCTCATGGGCGTGCAGGGCCTCCTCAGCGCCGGTGATTACCTCCTGCCCGGGCGGGCGAGCGCCCTCTCCGTCATCCAGCTGCTCACCGTCAGGGAGGCCGTGCCCGTCCTCCGCGTCACCTTCCCGGAGGGGCTCCGGATCGAGGAGATGGCCGTCATCGCCGAGCAGGCCGGCTTCGGCCCGCGGGACGAATTCCTTGCTGCGGCAGCCCGCGCCCGGCTCCCGGCCGGGCTCGCCGAGTACCTGCCTGAGGGCGCCACGCTCCAGGGCTACCTCTTCCCCGACACCTACATCATGCCGGTCGGCTCGACCATGGATGACCTCGTCGCCTACATGATCCGCACCCTCGACGAGCGCTTCACCCCCGAGCTGCGCGCCGCTGCCGCTGCGCGCGGCCTCAACCCGCACCAGGCCCTGACCCTCGCGTCGATTGTCGAGCGCGAGGCCGTCATTCCCGAGGAGCGGCCGCTCATCGCCGGCGTCTTCTACAACCGCCTCGCCGCTGGCGACCGGCTCGGCGCCGACCCGACCGTCCAGTTCGCCGTCGCCCAGGACCCTGCCTCCGTCCGCCAGTACGGCTGGTGGAAAAAAGAGCTCACGATCATCGACCTCGAGAACCCCTCGCCCTACAACACTCGCCTCTTCCCCGGCCTCCCGCCCGGCCCCATCGCCTGCCCCGGCCTCGCCTCGATCGAAGCCGTCGCCCGCCCGGCAGCAACCGACTACTACTACTTCGTCGCCGACGCGAAGAAGGGCGACGGTTCCCACGTGTTCGCGGTCACCTTCGCCGAGCACGAGCGGAACATCGCGCTCTACGGAGCCCCATGAGCCGCCACGTCGGCATCATCGGCCACCCCGTCGGGCACTCCCTTTCGCCCGCCTTCCAGTCCGCGGCGTTCGCCCACTGCGGCCTCGATGTTGTCTACGAGCGATGGGACACGCCGCTCGCCGACCTCCCCGGGCGCGTCGCCGCACTCCGCGCCCCCGACGTCCTCGGCGCCAACGTAACCGTACCCCACAAGGAGGCGGTCATCCCCCTCCTCGACGAAGTCGGCGGCCAGGCTGCCCGGGCCGGCGCCGTCAACACCATCGTCAACCGCGACGGCCGCCTCTTCGGCTTCAACACCGATGGACCCGGGTTCGTGGCCGCCCTCCGCCAGGAGGCCCTCGTCGAACCCGGCGGCCGCTCCTTCCTGCTCCTCGGCGCCGGCGGCGCCGCACGGGGCATTGCCCTCGCCCTCATCGATGCCCGCGCCGCCCGGGTCGATATCTGGAACCGCACGCCCGCCCGCGCCGCTGACCTCGCGGCTGACCTCGGCCCTCCCGCCCGCGCCCTCGCAGACCTCCCGGCCCTCGGTCTCTACGATTGTCTCGTGAACTGCACCACCATCGGCATGCGCGGCGGTCCCGCACCCGATGCCGCCCCCGCCCCGCTGGAGTCGGCGGGCCCGGACCTCCTCGTCGTCGATATCGTCTACGCCCCGCTCGAAACCCCCCTCCTTCGCGAGGCTGCGGCCCGCGGGCTTCACACGCTCGGCGGCCTCCCCATGCTCATCTACCAGGGCGCACTCGCCTTCGAACTCTGGACCGGCCTCCCGGCGCCGGTCGACGTCATGTTCGCCGCCGCCCGCAACGAACTCGCCCGCCGCGAAGGAGCTGCCCGGTGATCCTCCTCGGCATGCTCATCGTCGGCGCAATCTTTCTCGTCGTCGGCTGGGCGGTCACCACTGAGATGCTCCAGCACCGCGCCTGGCGCCGCCGCGTCGCCTCCGGCGACACCGACATCATCGCCGCCCTCATCGAAGAGGCGCTCGCGACCTGGCGCCGCGCACGCCCGCCCCGGGGCATCCCCCCGGGCACCTGGGCCGGCATCCAGTCTGCCCAGCTCATCGCCGTCGAGCCCGACAGCGCCACCCTCACCGCCTCCGCCGAGGGCGAGTTCCGCACCGAAGGCGGCCAGCGCGTCCAGGTCGCCTCGCCCCTCGACGATGCCATCGCCATCGCCGCAAAGCTCCTCGACATGATGCTGTACGATGTCCCCAACCTGCGCCTCGGAACCGTGCGCGTCGACGTGTACACCACCTTCGCTTCTCCCGACGGCACGCTCACCCAGCGGCCGATCCTGACCGTCACGGCCGACCGCGCCGTCGCCGAGGGCCTCGCGTGGGATGCGCTCACCCCCGCCGAACTCCTCGGCCGCTTCGATGCGCACTACATCCGCGACCCCGCCGGCCGCGCCATCCCCATCGAACTGCCGCCCGTCGCCGGCGTCCCGCCGCGCCCCGCCGCTGAGGCTGCCGCCGAAGCCGCGCCCCGGGCCGAGCACCCCACGGAGTAACCATGGGCCACTTCCGATTCCTCACCGCCGGCGAGAGCCACGGCAAGGGCCTCACGATGGTCATCGAAGGCCTGCCCGCCGGCCTCCCCCTCTCCGAAGCCGACATCGCGCCGGACCTCGCCCGCCGCCAGGGCGGCTACGGCCGCGGCGGCCGCATGAAAATCGAAAAGGACCGCGCTGAAATCACCGCCGGCGTCCGGCACGGCCGCACCCTCGGTTCACCCGTCGCCCTCTGGATTGAGAACCGCGACTGGGTCAACTGGACCGAGAAAATGGCCGTCGAGCCGGTCGAGACTGAAATCGAACGCGTCACCCGCCTCCGCCCTGGCCACGCCGACCTGCCCGGCGCCATCAAGTACGGCTTCGATGACGTCCGCAACGTCCTCGAGCGCGCCTCCGCCCGCGAAACCGCCGCCCGCGTCGCCGTCGGCGCCGTCGCCCGCCGCCTCCTCGCGGAGTTCGGCGTCGAAATCCGCAGCCACGTCCTCTCCATCGCCGGCGTCGAGGCCCGCGTCCCCGACCCCATTGACTGGGACGCCGTGGAGGCAAGCCCCGTCCGCTGCGCCGACCCCGCCGCTGCCGAGGCGATGGTCGCAGCCATCAACGCCGCCAAGCCCGAGGGCGACACCGTCGGCGGCGAAATCGAAGTGCGCGCCATGGGCGTCCCGCCCGGCCTCGGCAGCCACGTCCACTGGGACCGCAAGCTCGACGGCCGCATCGCCCAGGCAATCCTGAGCATCAACGCCTTTAAGGCCGTCGGCCTCGGGCTCGGGTTCGAAGCCGCCCGCATGCGCGGCTCCCGGGTCCACGATGTCATCCTCCCGGTCGACCAGTGGCAGGGCCGCCCCTGGCGCCATGCCACCAACAACGCCGGCGGCATCGAAGCCGGCATCACCACCGGCGAAGACATCATCGTCCGCGCCGCCATCAAGCCGATCCCCACCCTCGCCCACCCCCTCCCCTCCGTCGACCTCGATACCGGCGAGGAGGTCCTCGCCCACTACGAGCGCAGCGACGTCTGCGTCGTCCCTGCCGGGGGCGTCGTGGCCGAGGCGATGGTCGCCATCGTCCTCGCCGACGCGTGGCTCGAGAAGTTCGGCGGCGACACCCTCGACGAGGTGCGCCGCAATTACGAGGGGTTCCTCGCGACCATCGGCCCCCGCGCCCGGAGCAGCTGATGGTCCCGCGCCGCATCTTCCTCATCGGCCTCTCCGGCAGCGGCAAGTCCACCACCGGCCGTATCCTCGCCCGCCGCCTCGGCTGGGAGTTCATCGACACCGACGACGAGATTGAGCGCGAGGCCGGGCGCACCGTCGCCGAGCTGTTCGCCGCGGAGGGCGAGGCGGCCTTCCGCCAGCGCGAACTCCGCGCCCTCGAGCGGGCCGCCGCGCGCGAGCCAGTCGTCGTCGCGACCGGCGGGGGCGCTCCCACCATCCCTGCCGCCCGTCCCATCCTCGGCACCGGCTTCGTCGTCTGGCTCGCCGTCTCCCCGGCCGTCGCCGCGCAGCGCATCCTCGCCGCCCCCGGCGGCTCCGAGCGGCCCCTGCTCGCCGGCGACCCCCGCGCCCGCCTGGAGGCGCTCCTCCAGTCCCGCATCGACCTCTACCGCGGCGCCGACGCTGCCGTCGATTGCGACGACCTCACCCCTGAGGAGCAGGCCGAGGAGATCGAGCGGCTCTGGTACGAATGGCAGCGCGACCCTGCCCCGCCCGGCCAGCGCTTCTACTCGCCGTACGCCGCCCCCCGCGAGACCGGGCCCGGCGTTATCCCGGAACCCGCCGCCATCGTCACTGCCCCCGGCGGAACCTACCCCGTCCTCGTCGGCGAAGGAGCCCTCGGCGCCCTCGGCGCCATCTGCCGCGACCTCGGCCTCGACGGCCGAGCCTTCATCATCACCGACACCACCGTCGGCCCCCTCTTCGCCGCCCGCGCCGGGGCCGCGCTCGAATCCGCCGGGTACACGGCCGCGACCTTCGCCATCCCGGCGGGTGAAGAGCACAAAAACCTCCAGACCCTCGCCGCCGTCTACGACTTCCTCATCGACCACCGGATTGAGCGGACGGACTTCATCGTCACCCTCGGCGGCGGCGTCGTCACCGACCTCGCCGGGTTCGCCGCAGCCACCATCCTCCGCGGCGTCCCCTTCCTCCACGCCCCCACCTCCCTCCTCGCCATGGCCGACGCTGCCATCGGCGGCAAAACCGGCATCGACCACCCCCGCGGCAAGAACCTCATCGGCGCCTTCGCGCAGCCGCGCGCCGTCGTCATCGACCCCCTCCTCCTCCGCACCCTCCCCGACCGCCAGCTCCGCAACGGCTGGGCTGAACTCCTCAAGCACGGCTTCATCCTCGACGAGCCCCTCGTCCGCGACCTCGAAGCAGCCTCCATCGACGGCCCGCCCCTCACCTCGGCCGACCTGATCGCCCGCTCCGTCGCCATCAAGGCCGCCATCGTCTCCGAAGATGAACGCGAATCCGGCCGCCGCACCCTCCTGAACTACGGCCACACGGTCGGCCACGCCATCGAGGCCGTCACCGGCTACCGGGCCTACCTCCACGGCGAAGCCGTCGCCATCGGCATGCGCGCCGCCGGCATCATCGCCGCCGAACTCGGCCTGCTGCCGCCCGCCGACCTCGAGCGCCAGCAGGCCCTCATCCGCCGCTTCGGCCTGCCCGAAGCCGCCCCCGGCCTCGACCCCCGCGCCGTCTTCGACGCCACCCTCGTCGATAAGAAGGTCCGCGCCGGCGCCATCCGCTGGGTCCTGCTCGAGCGCATCGGCCAGGCAGTCGTCCGCCAGGGCGTCCCCGACGCCGTCGTGCACTACGCCATCGAGACCGTGACCCGCCCGTGACGGCAGCTGCAGCCTTCCGGTTCGAACTCACCACCCGCCCGCCCGGCCCCGTCGCCCCGCGCACCGGCCGGCTCCATACCGCCCACGGCGTCGTCGAAACGCCCGTATTCATGCCGGTCGGCACCCTCGCCACCGTCAAAACCCTCCTCCCCGCAGAAGTCGTCGAAACCGGCGCCAGCATCATCCTCGTCAACGCCTACCACCTCTACCTCCGGCCCGGCCATCGCCTCATCGAGCGGCTCGGCGGCGTCCACCGCTTCATGCGGTGGGACCGCCCCATCCTCGCCGATAGCGGCGGCTTCCAGGTCTTCTCCCTCGCCGGCCTCCGCAAAGTCACCGAAGACGGCGTCCGCTTCCGCTCCCACATCGACGGCTCCGAGCATCACTACACGCCCGAGCTCGCCATGGAAGTCCAGCAGGCCCTCGGCGTCGATATCGCCATGCCGCTCGACCATGTCGTTCCCGGCGATGCCCCGTACGAGGCCGCGGCCGAAGCCGTCGACCGCACCCTGCGCTGGTACCGCCGCTGCCGCGACGCCGCCCCGGGCCTGCCGACCTTCGCCATCATCCAGGGCGGGACTCACCCCGCCCTCCGCCGCTACCACGCCCGCGAAGCCCTCCAGGCCGAACCCCCCGGCTTCTCCATCGGCGGCCTCTCCGTCGGCGAACCCAAAGCCCGCATGTGGGAGACCGTCGAACTCACCAACGCCGAGCTCCCCATCGACCGGCCCCGCTACCTCATGGGCGTTGGCAGCCCCGAAGACCTCGTCGAAGGCATCGCCCGCGGCATCGACATGTTCGATTGCGTCCTCCCCACCAGGCTCGGCCGCAACGGCGCCCTTTTCACGGATGCTGGCCGGCTCACCATCCGCAACGCCGCCAACCGCGAGGTCGATGCCCCGCCCGACCCCGGCTGCGATTGCCTCGCCTGCCGCCAGTTCAGCCTCGCCTACCTCCACCACCTCTTCCGGAACGATGAGCTGCTCGGGCACCGGCTCGCAACCCACCACAACCTGCGCTACCTCGCCCGGCTCGTCGAACGCGCCCGGCAGGCCATCCGCGCCGGCAGCTTCGAACAGTTTCGCCGCGAGTTTCTCTCCCGCTACCGCACCGCCGACGAGGAGGCGCGCCTCGCCAGCCGGCGGCGAATGTGAAAAAACTGCTCCCGGGCCGGTACGGACCCCTTGCAAAGAACGTCGAGACGTGCCATCTTGAAAGTCCCCCGCCGGCCACAGTCAGGGCGGCAGCGCCCGCGAGGGGCGGCCCCGTTGACAGCCTGGCGGAGAGAAGTTAATCTTCTCGTTCGGGCCTTGCGAGAGGCCAGCGCACCTTAACAACTGGATAGCGGACGAAAGAGAACGTCTGGGACCCCGTTCAAACGGAACATCCCGGCCGTAAGGTCGGTTCTGTTTCTACGGAGAGTTTGATCCTGGCTCAGGACAAACGCTGGCGGAATGTATTAGGCATGCAAGTCGTACGAGCCTTCGGGCTAGTGGCGAACGGGTGAGTAACACGTGGGTAACCTGCCCCGTAGTGGGGAATAACTCCTCGAAAGGGGAGCTAATACCGCATAAGACCCCCGGTGAGAGTCCGGGTGGTGAAAGCTCCGGCGCTACGGGAGGGGCCCGCGGCCGATTAGCTAGTTGGTGGGGTAATGGCCTACCAAGGCGACGATCGGTAGCTGGTCTGAGAGGACGATCAGCCACACGGGGACTGAGATACGGCCCCGACTCCTACGGGAGGCAGCAGCTAAGAATCTTGCGCAATGGGCGAAAGCCTGACGCAGCAATTCCGCGTGGAGGACGAAGGCCTTCGGGTTGTAAACTCCTTTTGTGAGGGAAGAAGTTCTGACGGTACCTCACGAATAAGACACGGCTAACTACGTGCCAGCAGCCGCGGTAATACGTAGGTGTCGAGCGTTGTCCGGATTTATTGGGCGTAAAGCGCCCGCAGGCGGCCAGGCAAGTCCAGGGTGAAATCTCCCGGCTCAACCGGGAGGGTGCCCTGGAAACTGCTTGGCTTGAGGCAGGGAGAGGGATGTGGAATTCCCGGTGTAGTGGTGAAATGCGTAGATATCGGGAGGAACACCAGTGGCGAAGGCGGCATCCTGGCCCTGTCCTGACGCTCAGGGGCGAAAGCGTGGGGAGCAAACCGGATTAGATACCCGGGTAGTCCACGCCGTAAACGATGAGTACTAGGTGTTGGAGGTATCGACCCCTTCAGTGCCGAAGCCAACGCGATAAGTACTCCGCCTGGGGACTACGGCCGCAAGGCTAAAACTCAAAGGAATTGACGGGGGCCCGCACAAGCAGCGGAGCGTGTGGTTTAATTCGATGATACGCGAAGAACCTCACCCAGGCTTGACATGCACGTGGTACCGATCCGAAAGGTGAGGGACCCTTCGGGGAGCGTGCACAGGTGTTGCACGGCCGTCGTCAGCTCGTGCCGTGAGGTGTTGGGTTAAGTCCCGCAACGAGCGCAACCCCTGTCGCCAGTTGTACTTCTCTGGCGAGACTGCCGAGAAAACCTCGGAGGAAGGAGGGGATGACGTCAGGTCAGCGTGGCCCTTACGCCTGGGGCTACACACACGCTACAATGGGCAGTACAACGGGTCGCGAAGCCGCGAGGCGGAGCTAATCCCATCAAAGCTGTCCTCAGTTCGGATTGCAGGCTGAAACCCGCCTGCATGAAGCCGGAGTTGCTAGTAACCGCAGGTCAGCACTACTGCGGTGAATACGTTCCCGGGCCTTGTACACACCGCCCGTCACGTCACGAAAGTCGGAAACACCTGAAGCCGGTGGGCTAACCCGCAAGGGAGGCAGCCGTCGAGGGTGGAGCCGGCGATTGGGACGAAGTCGTAACAAGGTAGCCGTAGCGGAAGCTGCGGCTGGATCACCTCCTTTCTAGGGAGCCTGCCCCGGATCCACGCCAGATGCCTCAGCGGTGGGGCAGCTGGCCCGGAAGCAGCACCCAGGTCGATCGGTCCGGCATATCGCCGGGTCGTTACACCACAACGGCGCCCAGCAGCCGTCTTTCGTCCGCTATCCAGGTGTCGAAGGTGCACTGGCCGCGTACCCGGGGGCCATTAGCTCAGCTGGTTAGAGCGCAGTCCTGATAAGACTGAGGTCTCTGGTTCGAGTCCAGAATGGCCCACCATCCTGGCTCAAACCCCGGCCAAACGCTTCACCCCCGGGCGCCGGGCGTGGCATACTCGAACCCGGAGGGGCCGTAGCTTAGTTGGGAGAGCGCCGCCTTTGCACGGCGGAGGTCAGGAGTTCGAATCTCCTCGGCTCCACCAGCCAGTTCGGCCTCCCGGCGGTACCAGGCAATCGACACAGGCTTCGCATCCAGCCCCTGCCAGCACGGCAGCGGCCGGCGGCGAAGCCGGGCTCCCAGCCGGGAGCACGCACCTTAAGAACTGAAGAGCGAAGATACTGCATCGCCTCGGCGGCACGCGCGAGCGTCGCCATCGAGGCCGGGCAATTCATACCGACCGAGTCTTGGTGGAGGTCAAGCTACCAAGGGCGCGCGGTGGATGCCTAGGTATCAGGGGCCGATGAAGGACGTGGCAAGGCTGCGATAAGCTCCGCCTAGCTGCCAAGCAAGCGTAAGCGGAGATCTCCGAATGGGGTAACCCAGCCCGGCAAAACCGGGCTACTCCAGGCTGAACACATAGGCCTGCGAGAGGGAACCGGGGGAACTGAAACATCTAAGTACCCCGAGGAAAAGAGAGTATTCCCCTAGTAGCGGCGAGCGAACGGGGAGGAGCCCAAACCGGCAGGGTACGCCCTGCCGGGGTTGTAGGGCCGGCCATTGTGCAGTTACCAATCGCACGGGTAGGAGAATGGACCTGGAAAGGCCAGCCAGAGAGGGTGATAGCCCCGTAAACGAAACCTGCTGCGACTGCCGGCCGGTACCTGAGTACCACGGGACACGTGAAACCCCGTGGGAATCTGGGGAGACCACTTCCCAAGGCTAAATACCCCTGATGACCGATAGTGAACCAGTACCGTGAGGGAAAGGTGAAAAGTACCCCGGGAGGGGAGTGAAAGAGATCCTGAAACCGCGTGCCTACGTGCAGTCGGAGCCCGTCGCAAGGCGGGTGACGGCGTGCCTATTGAAGAATGAGCCGGTGAGTTACTCTACGTGGCGAGGTTAAGCAAGGAGACTTGCGGAGCCGCAGCGAAAGCGAGTCCGAACAGGGCGTCACAGTCGCGTGGAGTAGACGCGAAACCGAGTGATCTACCCATGGGCAGCGTGAAGTCCAGGTAAAACTGGATGGAGGCGCGAACCTTCTAGCGTTGCAAAGCTATTGGATGACCTGTGGGTAGCGGTGAAATGCCAAACGAACTCGGAGATAGCTCGTTCTCCCCGAAATGCATTTAGGTGCAGCGTCAGGCGATCTCCGGCGGAGGTAGGGCTCTGAAAGGGCTAGGGGGCTCACCGCTTACCGAACCCTATCAAACCGCGAATGCCGTCGGACAAAGCCTGGCAGTGAGACGGTGGGGGCTAAGCTTCATCGTCAAAAGGGAAACAGCCCAGACCACCAGCTAAGGTCCCTAAGTCCACGCTCAGTGTGAAAGGATGTTGAATCGCTCAGACAGCCAGGAGGTTGGCTTAGAAGCAGCCATCCTTTAAAGAGTGCGTAATAGCTCACTGGTCGAGTGGTTCTGCGCCGACAATTCAACGGGGCTAAGCGTGGCACCGAAGCTGTGGGTCAGCAGCCTCGAGCTGCTGGCGGTAGGGGAGCGTTTGCTTCCGCTGTGAAGGGGTAGCCGCGAGGCGCCCTGGAGCGAAGCGAAGTGAGAATGCCGGCATGAGTAGCGTAAGGCGCGTGAGAACCGCGCCCCCCGTATACCTGAGGTTTCCTACGGAAGGTCAATCCGCGTAGGGTTAGTCGGGCCTAAGCCGAGGCCGAAAGGCGTAGGCGATGGACAGCTGGTTAGTATTCCAGCACCGCAGCGGTAGCGTTTGATGCAGAGGGGGGACCCAGCAGGGTAGGCCCCGCGGGCCCATTGGACATGGTCCGTTCCTGGTTCGTAGGCGTCTCGCCGGAGGCAAATCCCCGGCGGGGTTAAGCGGAGGAACCGGGACGAGTGGAGACATTGTCAAAGCGAGGGGGCTGAGCCCACACTGGCGAGAAAAGCCTCGCTGCTAGTTACCATTGCGCCCGTACCGCAAACCGACACTGGTAGGTGGCGGTAAGCACCGTAAGGGGATCGGGAGAACCTTCGTTAAGGAACTCGGCAAATTGGATCCGTAACTTCGGGAGAAGGATCGCCCCCGGGTGTGTAGAACCTCGCGTTCCAAGCACCGGGGGGCCGCAGAGAGCAGGCCCAGGCGACTGTTTATCAAAACCACAGGTCTCTGCAAAAGCGAAAGCTGATGTATAGGGGCTGACGCCTGCCCAGTGCCGGAAGGTTAAGGGGAGAGGTGCAAGCCTTGAACTGAAGCCCCGGTGAACGGCGGCCGTAACTATAACGGTCCTAAGGTAGCGAAATTCCTTGTCGGGTAAGTTCCGACCCGCACGAAAGGCGTAACGATCTGGGCACTGTCTCGACGAAGGACCCGGCGAAATTGAATTGACCGTGAAGATGCGGTTGACCCGCGGCAGGACAAAAAGACCCCGTGGAGCTTTACTGCAACTTGGCGCTGGGAGTGGGTCTGAGATGCGTAGGATAGGTGGGAGGCGACGAAGCGCTGCTTCCGGGCGGCGTGGAGCCAACCTTGAAATACCACCCTTCTCTGATCTGCTTTCTAACTCCTGAGCAAGCAGGAGGACAGCGTCTGGTGGGCAGTTTGACTGGGGCGGTCGCCTCCTAAAGAGTAACGGAGGCGCACAAAGGTTCCCTCAGGGTGGATGGAAATCACCCGTCGAGTGCATTGGCATAAGGGAGCTTGACTGCGAGACCCACAAGTCGAGCAGGGGCGAAAGCCGGTCAAAGTGATCCTACGGTACCGAGTGGAAGGGCCGTGGCTTAACGGATATAAGCTACCCCGGGGATAACAGGCTTATCTTGCCCAAGCGTCCACAGCGACGGCAAGGTTTGGCACCTCGATGTCGGCTCGTCGCATCCTGGGGCTGGAGTAGGTCCCAAGGGTTGGGCTGTTCGCCCATTAAAGCGGTACGCGAGCTGGGTTCAGAACGTCGTGAGACAGTTCGGTCTCTATCCGCCGTGGGCGTAGGAGCCTTGAGAGGAGCTGCCCCTAGTACGAGAGGACCGGGGTGGACGGACCGCTGGTGTGCGGGTTGTTCCGCCAGGAGCACCGCCCGGTAGCCATGTCCGGACCGGATAAGCGCTGAAAGCATCTAAGTGCGAAGCCGACCTCAAGATGAGGGCTCCCACCGAGTCAATCGGGTAAGACCACAGGAAGACTACCTGTTCGATAGGCGCCAGGTGTAAGCGCAGCAATGCGTTCAGCTGAGGCGTACTAATGGTCGAGGGCTTGACCTCCAGCAAGACTCGTCGCGCATGATGCGCCCGTCCCGCAGTTCTTCGCTCTTCAGTCCTCGAGGTGCACCGGCTCGCCGGCCCTCACATACCGCGGGGTGGAGCAGTGGTAGCTCGTCGGGCTCATAACCCGAAGGTCGGGGGTTCGAATCCCTCCCCCGCTACCAAACCCACACAGCACAGCACAACGGCCCGGGTCACCCGACCCGGGCCGTAGCTTTTCCCGCCTGCCTCCAGTCCCGACCCCCTCGTCCATCGCCTCCCCCTGCGGGCCGTTCGGCCCCCGGCTGAACCCCGTTCGAACGTCACCCGCCCATCCGGCGGCCCCGTCCCGCCGGGGATCTCCCCTGCACCGCCAGCACCGGCTCCGCCGCTTCGTCGCCCATGCGGCCGCATTCCCCCACCCGGACGACGCCCTCAGCTCCCCACCACCAGCGCCCTCCCCGCCACGACCAGCACCACCGCATCCGCCTCCCGGCCAATCGCCTGGTTCGCCAGCCCCAGCGCATCGCGGTAGTACCGCGTCAGCCGGCCGACCGGCACAATCCCCCAGCCCACCTCGTTTGTCACCACCACCGTCGCGCCCGCGCGCGCCCGCGCCGCCGCCGCGAGCCGCCGCGCCCCGGCCGCCGCCTCCTCCACCAGCCGCTCCCATGCCGCGGGAGGCGCATCATCGCCCAGCCCCGCCCGCCAGAACAGATTCCCGCACCACGTCGCCAGGCACTCCACCAGCACCGTCGCTCCGGCATCGGCCCCTGCAACCGCGCCCGCCAGGTCCAGCGGCTCCTCGACGGTGGCCCATCGCGCCGGGCGGCGTGCCCGGTGGGCCGCCACCCGCCCCGCCGTTTCCTCGTCGGTCGCCTCCATCGTCGCCACATACACGACTGGCGCCCCCGTCGCAGCCGCCAGCTCCTCGGCGTAACGGCTCTTGCCGCTCCGCGCCCCGCCCGTGACCAGCGTCAGCCGGCCCATCACTCCGCCCCCGCCAGCGCCCACGATGCGACCCGCTCGATGTCCAGCGACGACTCGAGCACGTCGGCCAGCCGGTCGAAGGCCGCATCTTCGTCCTCCACCTCACCCGGCGCAAAGGGCTTCCCGCGGAGGCGCGCCACGTTCCCCAGCAGCCGCGCCCTGAACTCCCGATCCCGAAAGGCCCCGTGGACATACCACCCGAAGACCAGCCCATCGTCCGAGGCGGCCCCGATCGGCTCCCCTTCTATGGTCCAGGCCGCCGGCTCGCCCTCGATGGCTGTCGCCCCGGCGTGGATCTCGTACCCCTCGACCTCGAGACCCGCGCACCCGTCGAGCAGTCCGGGCCCGCCCTCCAGGCGGACCCGGCTCACGCGGGTAACTTTCCCCCGCCCGAACCGTGTCCGGCAACGCAGCCACCCCAGCCCCTCGGCAGCGCCCGCCTCCCCCTCCACCCCCTCCGGGTCTTCAATGGCCTCCCCGAGCAGCTGAAATCCTCCGCAGATCCCGATCACCGGCACCCCCGCAGCCCGCAGCCGCTCCAGCGCCGCATCGAACCCCTCAGCTCGCAGCCACGCAAGGTCGTCCCGGGTCGCCTTCGTCCCCGGGACGATGACGAGGTCCGGCTCCCCGAGCTGGCCCGGCTGCCCGACGTACCGCACCCGCACGTCCGGCTCCCGTTCGAGCGGGTCGAAGTCATCGAAGTTCGCGATCCGCGGCAGCCGGATCACCGCGACGTCGACCCCCCGGAATGGGCCGTGCGTGTCCCGCCGCCGGTCGAGCGCAACCGAGTCCTCTTCGGCGATGCCCGGCTCGCGAATCCACGGAACAACCCCAACGACCGGCACCCCGGTCAGCCGCTTGATCTCCTGCAGCCCCGGCTCAAGCAGCGAAGGGTCCCCCCGCAGCTTGTTGATGATGAATCCCCTCACGAGCGCCTGCTCCTCTGGTTCGAGCAGGTGGTACGTCCCGTACAGGTGCGCGAACACGCCGCCCCGGTCAATGTCACCGACAATCAGCACAGGCGCTCCCGCGTACCTCGCCACCCGCATATTCGAAATGTCCCGCGCCTTCAGGTTGATCTCCGCCGGGCTTCCCGCCCCTTCGATGATGACGAGGTCGAACGCCTCGCGGAGCAGGTCGAGCGACCGCGCCACGTCATCCCAGATGCGCGCCTTCGCCTCCTGGTAGGCGGCCGCGTGCAGTGTCCCAATCGGGCGCCCGAGGACCACGACCTGCGACCGCAGGTTCCCCTCCGGCTTCAGCAGCACCGGATTCATCTCCACGCGCGGAAGCGCCCGCGCCGCCAGCGCCTGCACGTACTGCGCCCGCCCGATCTCGCCTCCGCCGGGCACCACCGCCGCATTGTTCGACATGTTCTGCGCCTTGAACGGCGCAACCCGTACGCCTCGCCGTGCAAACAGGCGGCACAGCCCCGTAACCAGCAGGCTCTTCCCCGCCGACGAGGCGGTCCCCTGCACCATCAAGACTCCCCCGCGAGACATCGCCGTACCTCCGACATAGCCTCGAGCAGCCGCTCAACGTAACGCTCGTGCGGGACTGCCACCCGCACCCACTCCGGCAGCCCGAACGAAGCGCAGTCCCGGACAGCGAACCCCCGTCCGAGCAGTCGCGCCCTGAACGCCGCGCCGTCCCCCACCCGCACGAGCAGGAAGTTCGCCAGCGATGGGCGAACGGCGAACCCCGCCCGCTCGAGCGCGTCGAGCAGCCGCGTACGCGTCGCCGCGACCTTCCCTGCGCTCTCCCGGCAAAACGCCTCCAGCTTGAGCGCCGCCATCCCGGCCGCCGTCGCCGGCGCGCTCACCGACCACGGCGGCTGCTGCGCCGAAACCCGTTCGATGTCATCCGGCGTCCCGAGCAGGAAGCCCAGCCGGAGCCCGGGCACCGCGTGGACCTTCGTCAGCGAACGCAGCACCAGCAGCCCCGGAGCCGGCTCGACGCTCTCATCCTCCGGCCACGCGAACGGCATGTAAGCTTCGTCCACCACCAGCCGGCCGCACACGGCCAGTGCTGCCCGCCGAAGCTGCTCAACCAGCTCCCGCGAACACAGTTCGCCGGTCGGGTTGTTGGGGTTGCAGAGGAAGGCCAGCGATGGCCGCAGCTCTGCGAACAGCCGCCCCGCGTCGCTGCCGCGAGCAGGGTAGGGCACCTCCACCGAGGACATGCCGGCAGCGCGCGCGGCCGCAGCGTACTCCCCGAACGTCGGCCCGAAGACGAGGCAGCCGCCGTCCCCGGCAAACGCCCGGCAGAGGAGATAGATCAGCTCACTCGTGCCGTTGCCCGCCAGCACCTGCCCCGGCTCCAGCCCGAACCGGTCCGCCCATGCCCGGCGCAGTTTCGCAGCGTCCGGCTCGGGGTACCGGCCGATCGTCGCGTTCGCCGCCGCTGCCGTCACCGCCGGGTGCGGACCGTACGGGTTCAGGCTCGCGCTCAGGTCGACGAGCTCGATGCCCGCCGCTGCAGCAGCGGCCAGCTCCGCCTCCGTTACCCCGCCGTGCACCACCCGTCCGCTCATTCGCCAGCCCTCCAGCATGCCGTTGCCCCGGCCAGCGCGGTCGCAGCCAGCGCCAGTGCACCGGCCCGCTGCGCTCTCCGGATATCCGCAGCCACCGGCTCGCGGCCCGCTGCATGCAGGACGTGATGCTCCAGCTTCTCCAGCCGCACGCCGAGGATGTGCGCCATCGCTGCCATCGGCCACCCCGCGTTCGGGCTCGGCGTCGACCACGCATCGCGCACCAGCCGACTCACCTGCCGGACCGCGGGCAGCGGCCGCGCCAGCACAAGCGAGGCAGCCGTCAGCCGCGCCGGCACCCAGTTCAGAACGTCGTCCAGCCTCGCCGGCACCATCCCGAACCGCCCGCGCGAACGGTAGCCGACCATCGCGTCCAGCGTGTTGACCGCCCGGTACGCGGCCGCCCCCGGGAGCCCTGCCGCCAGGTACCACCACGCCGGCGCCACAACGCTGTCCGACAGGTTTTCCGCCAGCGACTCAATCGCCGCCGATGCGACCAGCCCCGGCGGCAGGTCGTCCGTCCGCCGGCTGACCATCATCGCGGCCGCCGCGCGCGCTCCAGCGAGGTCCCCGGCCTCGAGGCGCGCGGCAACCCGTCCCGCGTGGTCGAACAGCGCCCGGATTGAGAGCGTCTGTTTCAGCGCAAGCGCTTGCAGCAAGAAACCGGCCGCGCCTCGGCCTCGCGCCCCGCGCGCCACCCCAAGGGCAGCCCCTGCGGCCAGCCCGGCTGCCGTCGCCGTGAGGAGTACGCCGCGTGTGGCTGTGTCCCGCTGTCCCTCGGCCGTTAGCAACCGGTCCAGGTACGCCGCGGCCCGGCCGAGCAGCGCAACCGGATGCCAGCGGTTCGGCAGCTCCCCGAGCGCGAGGTCGACGACGGCCACCACGCCCAGTACCGCCGCGCGCCGCCGAATCATCGGACTGCCTCCCAGGCTGCCCATGCATCCAGTTGTGATGCCAGCCCCGCGGCCGCCAGCAGCACCGCGCACTCCCCAAGCTCGATGCACGCGCCGTAGCCGTCGCCGTTCAGACCCCCGAACGCCCGCCCGAGGCCCCAGCCGACCAGAAGCATCGTAGTCGCCCCTGCTGCGGCTGTCGCAATCCCCCACCACCCCAGCGCCGCACCCCCTGCCGCGATGGCTGCCGCCGCGCCGGTCAGTACCGCGCTCCACTTGCACCCGGCCCGGAAAGCAGCCCCCATCCCCGTCTGTCGAAGAGGCGGAAACGCCCGCGCCGTGGCCGGCAGCCAACCCCGCGCCCCTGCGGCAGCCGCGAACGCTGCCCCCGCCGCGGTACCCCCGGGCAGGCTGGCGAGGCAGCTCACCTTCAGAATGACAATGAGGACGACCGCCGCCACCCCGTACGTCCCGTGGTGGACGTCTCCGAGGATCGCGACCCGTCGCTCCCGCGGAGCCGCTGCCAGCGCGGCGTCGGCAGCATCGGCAGCGCCGTCGAGGTGGAGGCCGCCGGTTACAGCCGCCCACGCCGCAACCGCAATCGCCGCCGCCGGCAGCGGCGGCAGGAGCGCGTGCGCAGCCCACGTTGCGCCGGCGACGCTCCCGCCAATGAGCAGCCCCACGGCCGGGACCCAGCCCGCAGCCCGCTCGGGTGCCCACGAGGCCCCGCCCGCCGGCAGCCGGCTCAGCAGCCCGATCGCCGCCAGCAGCCCGTTCATCCGTCCAGCCGCTCCGAGACGCCGGCCTCCGCGAACTCCGCCATCTCGTCCCGGACCGCGACCGCGGCATCCACCAGCTGCAGCGCGAGAGCTGCGCCGGTCCCTTCCCCGAGTCGCAAGCGCAGGTCGAGCAGCGGCTCCAGCCCAAGCGCTCCCAGGAGAACTCCGTGCCCTGGCTCAACCGAGCGGTGCGAGGCGATCAGGTATTCCCGGGCGCCTGGCGCCATCGCGCATGCTGCCAGCGCCGCTGACCCCGTGATGAACCCATCGAGGATGACCGGAATCCGCCGCTCGGCCGCCCCCAGCACCAGCCCCGCGAGGCCGGCAATTTCGAAACCGCCCACCGCCGACAGCACCCCAATAGGGTCGGCCGGGTCGGGCCGGTGCAGCGTTAGCGCCCGCTCCACCACGGCAATTTTGTGCGCCAGCGCGCCGTCGTCCAGGCCAGTCCCCCGGCCCGTCACCTCGGCCGCCGGCCGCCCGGTCAGCGCAGCCGTCACCGCACTCGCCGCCGTGGTGTTGCCGATACCCATTTCGCCCGTCAGCACGATGCTGGTTCCGCCCGCGGCCAGCTGGGCTGCAAGCTCCCGCCCCGTGGCAACCGCCGCCTCCGCCTGGGCGCGGGTCATCGCCGGCTCGCGCGTCATGTTGCGAGTCCCCGGCCCGAGCCGCCGGTCCAGCACGCCCGTTGCCGTCGGCGCTGTCCGCACTCCCATGTCTACCACCACGACCTGGGCGCGCGCCTGCCGGGCGAGCACGTTGATGCCCGCCCCGCCTGCGGCGAAGTTCGCCACCATCTGGGCGGTCACCTCCTGCGGGAAGGCGGAAACCGCCTCCTCGGTCACGCCGTGGTCGGCTGCCATTACCACCACCGTCCTCCGTTCGAAGCGGCAGCGCGGATTTCCGGTCATGCCGGCCAGCCGTACGGCCAGCTCCTCCAGCCGGCCGAGGCTCTCCTGCGGCTTCGTCAGCCGGTCGAGCCGATGCTGTGCGGCGTCAGCCGCCGCCTGGTCGAACTCCGGAATGTCGATGCGCATCAGAACTCCACTCCTGGTTGAGCTTTGATCCCCTGCTCGCGGTAGGGGTGCTTGATGAGTGTCATCTCAGTCACCAGGTCCGCCGCCTCCACCAGCTCCCCCGGCGCATAGCGGCCCGTCACCACGACGTGGAGCATCGGCCGCCGCGCCCGCAGGGCCGCAACCACCTCCGCCGGGTCAAGCCACCCGTAGTGCATCGGATAGGTGAACTCGTCCAGCACCAGCATGGCGAGGTCCGGGTCCGTCAGCCGGGCCCGCGCCCGCTCCCACTGCTGGAGGGCCAGCGCCTTTGTCCGCTCCGGGTCCTTCGACTTCCACGTAAATCCGTCCCCCAGCGGGTACACGGGGACGCCGAGCCGCTTCGCCGCCCTGTGTTCCCCAAAGTTCGCCGTCGGCGGCTTGATGAACTGGTACACCTCGACCGGCATCCCCCGTCCCCACGCACGCAGCACCATGCCCAGCGCAGCAGTCGTTTTCCCTTTGCCGTTCCCTGTGTTGACGATCAGCAGCCCTTTCCGCTTCCGCGGTCCCTTGACCGGCTGGTGCTCGGATCCGGTCATCTCCTGCCTCCCCTGGCTCCTGCCGCTTCCAACCCCGGCAGCTCGAAAGCGATACGGCACCCGGCCTCCTGCCAGTCGACCCGTGCCGCCAGCCCATATACCTGCTCGAGCAGCTCCGGCCGGAGCACCTCCCGCGGCGGCCCGGCCGCGGCCACTTCTCCCCGGTCCAGCAGAAGCAGCCGGTCGCACCAGCGCGCCGCCATCTCGAGGTCGTGAAGAACCACCACGAACCCCATCCCCTCGCCGGCCAGCAGGCGCAGGCGGGCCATCAGTTCGAGCTGGTGCCGTACATCCAGCGACGCGGTCGGCTCGTCGAGAATGACCGCGCAGCGCGCCTGCGCGAACGCCCGCGCGATCAGCACCCGCTGACGCTCGCCGCCCGAAAGCGAATCAAACCGCCGCCCGGCCAGGTCGAGCACGCCCGTCCAGGCCATCGCCCGCGCCGCCGCCTTGCGGTCCTCCGGCCCTTCGGGCTCGAAGGGGCCGCGGTGCGGGTACCGGCCCATCAGCACAAGCGCCCCGGCAGTGAAGCCGGGCGCCTCCGGGATGGACTGCTGCACATACGCCAGCTCACGCGCCCGCTGCCCGCCATCAACGCGACGGCCCTCGACAAGCAGGCAGACCGAGCCGCCGGCCGGGCGGAGCAGCCCGGCCAGCAGCCTCGCCAGCGTTGATTTCCCCGCCCCGTTCGGGCCGACCAGGCCGATAACCTGGCCCGGCCCCAGCGTCAGGGTCGCGTCCCGCACGAGCCACCGCCCGCCGGCGCGGTAGCCGGCCTGCTCGGCGACCAGCTCGAAACGGGTTGCCATCGGTTCTCCCCCGCTACCTGGCCTGGCCTGCGAGCGAGAACTGGGGCGGGTCGGCCACCGGGAACTCGCTCGGCCAGAGGATATGGACCAGGTGCTCCACCGCGCGGACGTTCGCGAACGAGTTCGTCGTGTACAGCGCTGGCGGAACAACGTACACCCGCCCATTCTTGATGGCCGGTACACCCGCGAGCGTCGGCTCAGCCATGAGCTCAGCCTTGAACTTCTCGCCGGCCTCCCCCGGCATCGGAATGATGATGAGGTCCGGGTTCGCCGCGAGAATCGCTTCGAGGCCGATCTGCTGGTTGCCTTTGATCCCGCTGAGCGTCCCCGCATTTCGCCCACCGGCCGCCGTGATGATCCCCTCCCCCGTCGTCCCGGAACCCGCCATGTAGAGCGAGGTGTACTTCGTGAGGTGGGCGACCACCGGCTTCTCGGTGTCCGGCTTCTTGCCGGTCACGTCGACGACCTTCCGGTACCGTGCCTCCACTTCATCCGCGAGCGCTATCGCCCGCTCCTCCTCCCCGTAGATGTAGCCCAGCAGCAGGATTGCGTTGAGGCGGCCCGCCGGCGTCGGGTCGAGATTCAGCTGCACGACCGTCACTCCCGCGCTCTCGATCGCCGCCACGACGTCCGCCTTCTGCGTCGGCGTCGCAATCACCAGGTTTGCTCCGCTTGCAATGACCGCTTCCGGTTCACGTGCGACCGTCGGCAAATTCTTGACCAGCGATGCAAAGCTCGAGGTGTCCGGGTTCTTGGTCGCCGAGCCGACCCCGACGACCCGCTCGATCGGGACCAGCGAGAGCGTAATCTCGTCGATCCCCGCCGACATGGTGTGAATCTTCAGCGGTTTCTCTTTGATCGTCCGCCTGCCGTTCAGCCCCTCCACGTCCCGCGGCCACGAGAGGTTCGCCGGGTTCACAATGCCCGGCACGCCCGTCAGCCGCGCTTCGATGCGCTTTGCGGGCGATTCGGTCGGAGTTGCGGCTGTGACTGCCGTCGCGGCCGTGGTCGGCGGCGGGGCCGACGTCTCATCACCGTCGTCGCCGCCGCAGGCCGGTGCGAATGCGCTAATTGCCAGCGCCGCCAGCAGTGCCGGCGCCAACCGCCGCAGGACCCGTCGTTTCGAAAACATGCTCCCTCCTCTGGAGTTCAAAGTTGGATTGCCAGCCGCGACCGTTGCCGCAGCAGAATCACCGCAAACACCGGCGCCCCAATCAGCGCCGTCACCATGCCGACCTGCAGCTCTGCCGGGCGCACAACCGTGCGCGCCACCGTATCGGCGCCGACCAGCACCGCGGCGCCCGCGACCATCGAGGCCGGCAGCAGGTACCGGTAATCAGGGCCGAGGACGAGCCGCAGCACGTGCGGCACCACCAGCCCGACAAACCCGATCGTCCCGCTCACGCTCACCGAAGCAGCCGTCACGAGCGTCGCGGCTCCGAGCAGCAGCGCCCGCGTCCGCCCGAGGTGCACCCCGCTCGACGCCGCAACCTCGTCCGAAATGCAGAGCAGGTTCAGCTGCCGCCCGGCCAGCCCGAGGACGAGCAGCCCGGCCGCGATCGGCCAGGCGACTACCCGCGCGTACGCCCACGATGCGCCGCTGAATCCCCCGGCCAGCCAGAACAGGATGCCGCGCAGCGCCTCGTCAGGCGGCACCAGCGCGATGACCACCGCCGTGATCGAGCCGAGAAACGCGCTCACCGCCACGCCGGCGAGCAGCAGGCTCCCCGGGTGGGGACGTCCCCCCGGCGCTCCGAGCAGGTACACCAGTCCCACGGCTCCGAGCGCCCCGGTAAAAGCGGCCCCGCTCACCAGCCAGATCGAGGCCGCGCCCAGGCCCGCCGCAATCGCCGTCACAGCCCCGGTCGCCGCCCCCGATGACACCCCGAGGAGGCCCGGGTCGGCCAGCGGGTTGCGAAAGAGCGCCTGCATGGTCGCCCCGGCAGCCGCCAGCGAAGCGCCGGCCAGTGTCGCCAGCACGACCCGCGGCAGCCGAAGCCGCTCGATCACGAGCCGCTCCCGCTCGGCGAATGTGCCGACATCGACGCCCGCCCGCGCCGCCAGCACGGACACGACGTGCGATGGCGGGATGCGCACCGGACCATTCGCAACCGCTGCAACCGACGCAGCGGCCCAGGCAGCGCCGAGCAGCACCATCGCCGCTGCAAATCGCGCCGCCGGGCGTATCCCGCGCAGCGCGGCGGCTTCAACCGGGGCCGCCGGGGCCGTGGCTGTGTCGTCCATCCCTCTCCCTCCGCCCGGGGCAGGGAGCAGCCACGCCGCCGGCAGGCTCCGGAATGACGGGCGGGTGCCCCCGGTTCGAAACCGGCCGGGCACCCGCGAGGTTCGTCGCCGGTTAGTCCCGGGCAACGAAAAGCCCCTCTCGCTGGAGGGGCAGTGGGCTCGTCACATGGAAGGCAGCCTGCCAAACCACGTGTCCACTACCCGTTTCCCCGCGGGCTAGACACCGACGCCGCTGGCGACCTGGCTTACCGCCCTGTCGGGCGGATCACAGTTGCGGGACAGCCCCGGATTCACACCGGGTTCGCAAACGGACGTCGCGCCGGACTCTAGCACAGCCGCTTCGCTCGCCGCAAATTGCTCGCGCCTCGCCGGCCCCGGGCGGCGGCCGTCCCGTAATCCGGGCGCCCAGCCCTCGAATCTCCACCAGCGGCGCCGCCTACCCTTCCGTCGCCCCTTCCGCCGCATCTGAACCAACGAGACTCCTCGCTCAGGTACGATGGCCGCATGACCGCCCCCTTCGCCGAAGAACCCCTGCCCGGCGTCTGGTGGCTAGCCGGCACCCGCGGCTCCAACGTCTTCGTCGTCGCCATCCCCTCCGGCGGCGTCGCCCTCGTCGATACCGGCTTCGCCGATAGCTCGCCCGCCATCCTCCGCGCCCTCGAATCCATCGGCCGCCCGCTCGAAGGCATCCTCCTTACACATCGTCACCGCGACCACACCGGCGCCGCCGCCGCAGTTGCTTCCGCGACCGGCGCCCCGGTCATCGCCGGCGCCGGCGACTGCCGCCTGCGCAACGGCCGGCTCGTCCTTCGCTCCGGCATCGGCCGCAGCCACCCCCTCCGGCTGGCGGCCGCGTTCGTCCGCCGCCGTCCCGCGCCTGTGCCCGTGGCCCTCGCGGTCGAAGCGCCGCAGGAGGTCCTCCCCGGGATCCGCGCCATCCCCACGCCGGGCCATACCCCCGGTTCCCTCTGCTTCATCGCCGACCACCTCGGTGCGGCCTTCGTCGGCGACCTCGTCATCAGCCACGGCGGCGAACTCACGCGATCCCTCCGCTGGGCGAACCACGATGATGCCCGGTACCTCCAGTCCATCGCCGAATTCGCCCGGCTGGCGCCGCCTGCAGGCTTCCCCGGCCACGGCGTCCCGCTCCTCACCGGGTTCGATACCGCCCTCGCCGCACTCGCAGCCCTCCCCCGGCGCCCGCTCACCCCGCGCACCGCGCTCGAACGCGCCCGCCGGCTTGCCGCGTTCGCGTCCGGCTTCGCGGCCCGCCGCCGCCCGGCGCGAAAGGTCAAGGAATCCGAAAGCCCGTAGCGCCCCCGCGTGCTTCCCGCTACCCGTCCCCGCAGGTAAAGTTTGGGCCGATGCAAAAACCGTACGTGCTCGTCATCGGCCACGCCGGCGCCGCCGGCGAAGCTCCTGCCAACACCCTTGCGGGAGTCCGCGCCTGCCTCGATGCCCGCGCCGAGGCGATGGAGATCGACGTCCAGCTCTGCGCCGACGGCGTCCCTGTCCTCATGCACGACGAGACGGTTGACCGCACGACCAACCTCAAAGGCCGCGTCCGCGACCTCCCCCTCGCCGCCCTCCAGTCCGCCGATGCCGGCAATAGCGAGCCCGTCCCTACCCTCGCGCAGGTCCTCGACCTCGTCGATGGCCGCCTCACCATCATGTGCGAACTCAAACCGACACCCGGCGACCCCGGGCAGGACGCCCGCAACGTCGAAGCGGTCATCGACACCATCCGGCGCCGCGGCGCGGAGTCGTGGACCGCGATTCACTCCTTCTCGCCCGACATCGTGGCCCGCGCCCGCGAACTCGAGCCCCGCATCTCGGCCGCCATCATCTCCCCGCCCGTCGCCGGCGATGGGGTCGAACGCCTGCTCGGCGGCCTCCTCAAACGGAACGGCCAGGCCATCTCGGTCGAGCACCATGCCGTCACCCGCGACCTCGTCGTGCGGGCGCGGCGCCGCCAGGTCACCGTCTGGTGCTGGACTGCCGACAGCCCGGCCGACTGGGAGCGGCTCGTCGATGCCGGGGTCGCCGGCATCATTACCAACGTCCCCCACCGGCTCCGGGCCTGGCTCGACGCCGGTTAGGCCGCCACCGGGCCCGGGTACACGAGCTCGAAGAGCAGCCGGTCGACTGCCGCAAGCCTCACCACGAGCCGCCGCCGCCCCCGCCTCCGCCGCCGCCCGCACCGCCCCCGCCAAATCCGGAGCCGCTGCTCGACCGGGTCGCCGCCAGCGTCGAACCCACCGAGCTGTTGAACCCCTGCAGCCCCTGCGAGAATGCAGCCACCTGGAACATCCCCGCGCCCGTGTACCAGCCGGACGTTGACGCCTGCACCTGGTCGTCCAGGCCGGAGAACGCCTTCGCCCACTTCCCCACGCACCCGAAAACGATGGCGTACGGCAGGTACCGCGCGAAGATGTTCGCCTGCTCGTTGAACTCCTGCCGGTGTGTCTCCGCAGTCTCGATGTACAGCCGGAACCCCAGCACCCGTCGCAGCGCCTCGCTCCCCTTCGCCGTCCGCCGCGCCATCGACGGCGTCAGCACCAGCAGCGCCAGGCCGCCCGCGCCGAATCCCACCGGCAGCAGCCCCCGCCCGAGCAGCGTCGCGCTCAGCAGCGCAAGGCCGACCGCCCCCAGCAGCCATCCCACCGCCGCCACGCCGGCCGCCGATTTCGAGGCTCCGGGCCGCACCGCAAACCACCCCCGCTGCATCGCATCGTCGTAAATCAGCTTCTGCACCTTCTGCAGGTCGTCGGCGAACTCGTACTTCAGCTCCGAGACCTTCACCCGGTCCCCGGACGCGAACAGCGCGTCGAGCAGCGCCTTCTCGTAGGGGAGCAGGTCGCTGCCGTCCTTTCGCCGCTCCAGCTCCCAGTCCGTCTTCCCGAGCAGGCCCTTCTTCGGGATTTCTGTGATGTGGAGGTAGCCCCGCACCGCGAGGTCGACGATCGTCGCGGTCACGTCCAGCGTGTCCGCCCGCTCGTCGAGCAGCACGCCCATCTGCGCCGGCCGCAGCTCGTCCGGGGGCAGGTACTCGACTACCAGTGGCGGTGCCCCGAAGAGCGGCTTCGTCTCCTCCGAGGCATCCTCGGTCAGGTAGTAGATCGTCCGGTACTGGCGGTCGCGCCCGTGCCGCCACCAGAGCGCCAGCGCCCCGGCCACGCCGATGAGCGCCGTGACCGCGAACCCGCCCCATTCCAGCGCATCGAGCTCGAAGTAGTCGCCCGGTCGCGCCGGGTCAATGACCTTCGGCGCCGGGACGGTCACGATGCCCGGCTGCCATCCCACCACGATGGTCAACTGCTCACCGTACTCCATCCGGCGCGACATGAACTCCGCCGTGCTCCCCGCGACCGACGCGGCACAGCTCTCCCGTGAGCCGGCGGCACCTGCGAAGCATGCCGTCGCCGGTTGCGCGCCCTCCGGCAGAACCACCCGCACCGAGGCCCGCTCGACCGGGACCTGCCATTGCCCGGTCACGTTCCAGTACAGCTCGTCGTGGCTGGCGTAGGCGTCGAGCGCGCCCCCCAGCCGGTAGCTGACCACGTACACCTGCCGCCCCGAGACCGTCACGTCCGGGTCGCCGATGCGCAGCCGAATCGTCCCCGGCGCCGATTCCCGCTTGAACGTCCATGCCTTGCCGTCCGCGTCCACCACCGCGAAATCGCTGTACACCCACTTCCGCACCTGCCCCGCCGGGCACGGGTGCAGCGGCTGCTCTGCGCCGGGGTCGGGCGGTCCGCAGCGGGCCGTCTCGAACAGGTCCCGGTAGATGCCGTGCCGCTGCAGGTTGCCGAAATCGACCGTAATTCGCTCTTCCACCAGCACGTCGCCGTTCGGCTGCACCCGGTACGTCGCCGCGAACTCCGTCACTGACCAGCCGGTCTCCTGCCCGAACGCTGGCGCGCCGCCTGCCAGCGCGGCAGCCAGCGCGACCGCGAAGACCGCAAGCAGGCCCGGCAACACGGCGACCTTCGCCATCCGCGCCATTCTAGAGGAGCGGCCGTTGCCGGGAATTGCGCCCCGTTACCACGGCATCGCCCCGCCGGCGTATGATCGCGAGTTACCACGCGGCCTCAGCCGCTTCATCCTCCTCCGGGAAGGTCCATGCACGCATTCGATTACGCCCGGCCGGGCTCCCTCGCCGAAGCCCTGGCCCTCGCCAGCAACGGCCGCCGCGCCCTCTTTCTCGCCGGCGGCACCGACGTCATCGTCCAGCTCCGGGAAGGCCGCCGCTCGTGCGACCTGCTCATCGACCTGAAGCACGTGCCCGAGCTCACCTCGATCACCGTCGGGCCCTCAGGCGCGCTTGAAATCGGCGCCGCCGTCGCCCTCGCCGAAATCTACGAGCACCCGGTCGTCCGGCGCGACTTCCCCGCCCTTGTCGACGCCGCCTCGATCATCGGTGGCATCGCCATCCAGTCCCGCGCCACCCTCGGCGGCAACCTCTGCAACGCCAGCCCGGCCGCCGACTCCTCTCCTGCCCTGATGGCGCTCGGCGCGACGCTCCGCATCGCAGGGCCCGCCGGCGAACGCACCCTGCCCGTGGCCGACTTCTTCGTCGGCCCCGGCCAGAACGCCCTCCAGCCCGGCGAAATTCTGGTCTCGGTCCGCATCCCGCCGCTGCCGCCGCGAAGCGCCGCGTTCTACCACCGCTTCATCCCGCGGAACGAGATGGACATCGCGGTCGCCTCCTCCGGCGTCTGCTTCGCCCTCGACGATGCCGGCCGCATCGCCGATGCGCGTGTCGCCCTCGGCGCCGTCGCTCCGACGCCCATCCTCGTGC
Source organism: Tepidiforma bonchosmolovskayae (assembly GCF_008838325.1). Classification (GTDB taxonomy): domain Bacteria; phylum Chloroflexota; class Dehalococcoidia; order Tepidiformales; family Tepidiformaceae; genus Tepidiforma; species Tepidiforma bonchosmolovskayae. The sequence continues at coordinate 2,219,562 of NZ_CP042829.1, forward strand.
CTGCCGCACGCGACGCCCTGCTCGGCCGCGAGCCCGGCGCCGAGGCTTTCGCCGCCGCCGGCGAAGCCGCCCGGGCCGCAGCCAGGCCCATCGACGACATGCGCGGGAGCGTGGCCCAGCGCCGGCACCTCGCCGGCGTCCTGACGGTCCGCGCCCTCGAAAACGCCCTCCGCCGCATCCGCGGCGCCCAGTAGCACCCGGAGCACGACCACACCCATGAAACGCACCTACGTCCAGGCCCGCATCAACGGCGAAGAGCGCGATTTCCTCTGCGAGCCGCGCCAGAGCCTGCTCGAAGTCCTCCGCGAAGAACTCGGCCTTACGGGCAGCAAAGAAGGCTGCAACAACGGAAACTGCGGCGCCTGCTCGGTCATCATGAATGGCCGGGTCGTCAACTCCTGCTGCGTCCTCGGCGTCGAAGCTGACGGCGCCGAGATCACCACGATCGAAGGCATCGCCCGCGGCGACCGGCTCCACCCGCTCCAGCAGGCCTTCCTCGAAGAAGCCGCCCTCCAGTGCGGCATCTGCACCCCCGGGTTCATCATCGCGGCCAAGGCCTTGCTCGACCGCGAACCCGACGCGGACGAACACCGCATCCGCTTCTGGCTCTCCGGCAACCTCTGCCGGTGCACCGGCTACGACAAAATCATCCGCGCCGTCCAGCGCGCCGCCAGCCAGCTCCAGGAGGCCAGCTCGTGACCACTGTCGAAAAACCCCAGTACCGCGTCATCGGCACCCGCCCCATCCGCCCCGACGGCGTCGAAAAAGTCACCGGAAAAGCGCTCTACGGCGCCGATATCCGCCTCCCGGGCATGATTTACGGGAAGATCCTCCGCAGCCCGCACGCGCACGCCCGCATCCTCCGCATCGACACTTCCGAAGCTGAGCGCGCCCCCGGCGTCCTCGCTGTTGTCACCCACGCCGACCTCCCCGTCGCCGCCGACCGCGTCGAAGAGCTCGGCGAAAGCGCCGTCAACGTCAGGGAAGTCGCCGAGAACATCCTCGCTTCGCAGAAGGTCCTCTACCGCGGCCATGCGGTCGCAGCCGTCGCTGCCACCAGCCCCCACCTCGCCGAAGAAGCGCTCCAGCTGATTAAGGTCGAGTACGAGGTGCTCCCGCACGTCCTCGATGTTCTCGACGCCATGCGCGACGATGCCCCCCTCCTCGATGAGAACCGCCGCACCAAGACCCTCATGACCGGCGAGCTGAGCGAGAAGCCGTCCAACGTCGCGAGCTACAACCGGTTCCAGGGCGGCGATGTCGAGGCTGCCTTCGCCGAAGCGGACGTCGTCATCGAGCGCGAGTTCCGCACGAAGATGGTCCACCAGGGCTACATCGAGCCGCAGAACTCCACCGCGAATTGGAACGCCGACGGCACCCTCACCATCTGGACAAGCACGCAGGGCGCCTTCGCCGTCCGCAACCTCGTCGCCGAGGTCCTCCGCAAGCCGATCGCCCAGGTCAAAGTCGTACCGATGGAGATCGGCGGCGGCTTCGGCGGCAAGCTCCCCATCTACCTCGACCCGGTCGCCGCCCTCCTGTCCAAGAAAAGCGGACGGCCCGTCAAGATCGTGATGTCCCGCACCGAGGTCTTCGAAGCCACCGGCCCGACCTCCGGGACGGTCATCCGGGTGAAAGCCGCCGCCAAAGGCGACCGCCTGACCGCCGTCCAGGCCAGCCTCTTCTACGAAGCCGGCGCCTTCCCCGGCTCTTCCGTCGGTGCCGGCTCGATGACGATGCTCGCCCCCTACAACGTCGAGAATTTCGTCATCGACGCCTACGACGTTGTCGTCAACAAGCCGAAGACCGCCGCCTACCGCGCCCCCGGCGCCCCCGCAGCCGCCTTCGCCATCGAAAGCGTCATCGATGAGCTCGCCCGCCATCAGAAGGTCGACCCGCTCGTCTTCCGCAAGGTCAACTCGGCCCGCAAGGGCACGAAAATGGTGAACGGCATCGCCTTCCCCCGCATCGGCCACGAGGAGTGCGTCGAAGCAGCCCTCAACTCCGACCACTACCGCTCGCCCATCGAAGGCCCCTACCGCGGCCGCGGCGTCGCCTCCGGCTACTGGTTCAACGGCGGTATGCAGTCCAGCGTCGTCGTCGCCGTCAACACCGACGGCACCGTCAACCTCATCGAAGGCTCCACCGACATCGGAGGCACCCGCGCCTCGCTCGCCATGCAGCTCGCCGAAACCCTCGGCATCCCCTACGAGAACATCCGCCCCTCCGTCGTCGATACCGACTCCATCGGCCACAACGACGTCACCGGCGGCAGCCGCACCACCTTCGCGACCGGCATGGCCGTCTACGAAGCCGGGATGGCCATCCGCCGCGAAATGGTCGCCCGAGCCGCCAAGCTCTGGGGCCTCCCCGAAGACGACGTCGAGTACGACGCCGGCATCATCCGCAGCAAGAAGGACGGCCGCCAGTTCACCTTCAAGGAGCTCGCTGCCCAGTCCGCCCGCACCGGCGGCCCGATCACCGGCAAGGCATCCCTCGTCGCCCGCGGCGTCGGCGGCGCCTACGGCACCCACATCGTCGACGTCGAGGTCGACCCCGATACCGGCAAGGTCACCATTCTCCGCTACACCGCCGTCCAGGATGTCGGCACCGCCATCCACCCGTCGTACGTGGAAGGCCAAATCCAGGGCGGCGTCGTTCAGGGGATTGGCTGGGCCCTCAACGAGGAGTACGTCTTCGACGAGCAGGGCCGGATGGTCAACGCCAGCTTCCTCGACTACCGGATGCCGACTGCCCTCGACGTCCCCATGATCGACACCATCCTCGTCGAGGTGCCGAACCCCGGCCACCCCTACGGCGTCCGCGGCGTCGGTGAAGTGCCGATCGTCCCGCCCCTCGCGGCGATCGCCAACGCCATCTACGACGCCACCGGCTACCGCTTCACCGAACTGCCGATGTCGCCCCGGCGAATCGTCGAGGCGCTCAACGGCCTCTCCGGCTGATGGCTCGCGTCACCATCCCGGCGACCCTCCGCAGCCTCTGCGGGGGGTCGCCGGAGCTTGAGGTCGCCGCCGCCACCATCGACGAGCTCCTCCGCGCCATCGACGCCCGCTGTCCCGGCTTCTACGCCCGCGTCGTCGAAGACGGCCGCCTCCGGCCCGAGCTCGCTTTCGCCATCGACGGCGAAATCCTGCCGCTCGGCCTCCACGACGCCATCGCCCCCGGCGCCGAGGTGACCATCGTCCCTGCCCTCGGCGGCGGCTGAGGGCCGCCCCGCCGGGGGACGCCTGTTGCAATCTCGTTACGAGCGCATCCGGCAGCCTGCCCTGAAACACGTCCGAAACTGCCCGGCCCTACTGTCTCCTCCATCCCAGCCGTGCAGGAGCCACGATGCGACTCACCGAGCGAGAAGTCGACAAACTCCTCATCACCCTTGCCGCCATGCTCGCCCGCGAACGCCGCGCCCGCGGCCTTCGCCTCAACTACCCTGAAGCGGTCGCCGTCATCGCTTCGGGCCTCCTCGAAGCCGCCCGTGACGGCCGCTCCGTCGCCGAGCTGATGGCCATGCAGGGCGCCTTCCTCACCCGCGACGACGTCATGGACGGCGTCCCGGAGATGATCGACGCCGTCCAGGTCGAAGCCACCTTCCCCGACGGCACCAAGCTCGTCACCCTCCACAACCCGATCCCATGAGCAGCACGGGTCAGCACACCGACGCCGTCCCCGGCGCCATCCGCTTCAGCGAAGGCGAGATTGTCATCAACGCCGGCCGCGATGTCGTCGAACTCGAAGTCACCAACACCGGCGACCGCGCCGTCCAGGTCGGCTCCCATTTCCACTTCTTCGAGGTCAACGCCGCGCTCCGCTTCGACCGCGCCCGCGCCTTCGGCCGCCGCCTCGATATCCCCGCCGGCACCGCCGTCCGTTTCGAAGCAGGGCAGACGCATACCGTCCGGCTCATCCCCTTCGGCGGCGCCCGCCGCATCCTTGGGTTCAACGGCCTTGCTGCAGACCGGTCCCTCGACGAAGCGCTCGCCGCCGCCCGCGAACGGGGGTTCATCCCGTGAGCCAGTCCCTCTCCCGCAGCCGGTACGCCCACCTCTACGGCCCCACGGTCGGCGACCGCATCCGCCTCGCCGACACCGACCTCTGGGTGCTGGTCGAACGCGACTACCACGTCCCCGGCGACGAGCCCTGTTTCGGCGGCGGCAAGACGATCCGCGACGGCATGGCCCAGACCGCCAGCCCGGCCGAGGCCCTCGACGTCGTCATCACCAACGCCGTCATCATCGACCACTGGGGCATCGTCAAAGCCGACATCGGCATCCGCGACGGCCTCATCGTCGGCGTCGGCGCCGCCGGCAATCCCGACACCATGGACGGCATCACCCCGGGCCTCGTCATCGGCCCACGCACCGAAGTCATCGCCGGCGAGCACCTCATCGCAACCCCCGGCGGCATCGATGCCCACATCCACTTCATCTGCCCTCAGCAGGTGGAAGAGGCCCTCACGAACGGCATCACGACCATGTTCGGAGGCGGCACCGGCCCGGCCACCGGCACCAACGCCACCACCTGCACGCCGGGCCCCTGGAACATCGCCCGCATGCTCGAAGCCGCCGACGCCTACCCCGTCAACATCGGCTTCCTCGGGAAAGGGAATACGTCCGACGTCACCGCCCTCTGGGCACAGGTTGAAGCCGGGGTCTGCGGCCTGAAGCTCCATGAGGACTGGGGTTCCACGCCCGCTGCCATCGACACCGCCCTCCGCGTCGCTGACGCCTTCGATATCCAGGTCGCCATCCACACCGACACCCTCAACGAGGCCGGCTTCGTCGAATCGACTATCTCCGCCATCGCCGGGCGCACCATTCACACCTTCCACACCGAGGGTGCGGGCGGCGGCCACGCTCCCGATATCATCCGGGTCGCGGGCCTGCCCAACGTCCTCCCCTCCTCCACGAACCCGACCCGCCCGTACACCGTCAACACCATCCAGGAACACCTGGACATGCTGATGGTCTGCCACCACCTCAACCCGGCGGTCCCCGAGGACGTTGCCTTCGCCGAGTCGCGCATCCGTCCTACCACGATCGCCGCAGAGGACATCCTCCACGACCTCGGCGCCATCTCCATGATGTCCTCCGACAGCCAGGCCATGGGCCGCGCCGGGGAGGTCGTCCTCCGCACCTGGCAGACCGCCGACAAGATGAAGCGCCAGCGCGGCCCCCTCCCCGGCGACCCGCCCGGCGCGGACAATGCCCGGGTCAAGCGCTACATCGCCAAGTACACCATCAACCCCGCCATCGCCCAGGGCGTCGCCCACGTCATCGGCTCGATCGAGCCCGGCCGCCTCGCCGACATCGTCCTCTGGAATCCGGCGTTCTTCGGCGTGAAGCCCGAGCTTGTCATCAAGGGCGGCATGATCGCCTGGGCGGCGATGGGCGACCCCGGCGCGAGCATCCCAACGCCCGAGCCGGTCCGCTACCGGCCGATGTTCGGCTCGCGCGTCCCCGCTACCCGCCGCCTCTTCCTTTCGAAAGCCGCCCTCGATGCCGGAGTCCCGGCCCGCCTCGGCCTCCGCACGCCCGCCGTCGCCGTCACCAACACCCGCGGCATCGGCAAGCGCGACATGGTTCACAACGACGCCCTCCCCGACATCCGCGTCGACCCTGAGACGTTCGCCGTCACCGTCGACGGCGAGCCCGCCGTCTGCGAGCCCGCCGCGTCCCTGCCGATGACCACCCGGTACTTCCTCTTTTGACCCGGAGGTATCCCGTGCTCGACATGGCGCAGCCGCCGGTCCTCCCGCTCCTCCGCCTCCTCCAGGCGGCCGACTCAGCTTTTCCGGTCGGCGGCTTCGCCTACAGCCACGGCCTCGAAACCCTCGTGGCGACTGGTGCCGTCGCTTCCGAAGACGGCCTCGCCGACATCCTCCGCCGCTACGTGCAGCAGCCCCTCCGTCGCCAGGTCCTCCCTGCCGCCCGTGCCGCCCATGCCGCCCCCTCCCCGCCCCGGCTCCTGGCCGTCGACGGCGCGTTCGACCGCTCGCTGACCCTCCCGGGCGAGCGAACCGCCAGCCGGGCGATGGGCCGCCGCATGCTCGACCTCGCCCCCGAGATCGACCCGCAGTTCGCCGACCACCCCTACCGCCGCGCTGTCCGCAACGGCGAGGCGCCCGGGCACTACCCGGTCGCCCTGGCTGCCCTTTGCCGCTCCTTCGCCATCCCAGCCCCCGAGACCCTTGCTGCGGTCGGCATCCGCGCGCTCGACGCCCTGGTCAGCGCCGCGACCCGGCTCGGCGTGATCGGTCCCTCGGCCGGTGCCCGGCTGGTCGCCGGAGCCGCCCCCGCGCTGGCCGCAGCCATCGACGAGGTTCTTGCCGAACCCGTCCGGCTCCGCTTCGGCAGCTGGTTCCCCGTGCTCGAAATCGCTGCCGCCCGCCACCCCGCACTCCCGTTCAGGATGTTCGCCACATGACCGCAGGCCACCCCCACGCCTTTACCCCGTCGCCGCGCTCCCGGCCCATCGACCCCCGCGGAATCGTTCGCATCGGCGTCGCCGGGCCCGTCGGTTCCGGGAAAACCTCGACGCTGCTCGCGCTCTGCCGGAAGCTCTACCCCCTGCTCGACCTCGCCGTCGTCACCAACGACATCTACACCGAAGAGGACGCCCGCATCCTCCGGGCCCACGCCGCCCTGCCCGACGACCGCATCATCGGCGTCGCCACCGGGGCCTGCCCGCACAGCGCCATCCGCGAAGACCCCTCGCTCAATCTCGCGGCGATCGAGACGCTCGCGGCCCGCCATCCCAACCTCGAGCTCATCCTCATCGAAAGCGGCGGCGACAACCTTTCTGCCACGTTCGGCCCCGAACTCGTCGACCGCGTCATCTACGTGATCGACGTTGCCGGCGGCGACAAGGTCCCCCGCAAAGGGGGGCCCGGCACGACCTGGTCCGACCTCCTCGTCATCAACAAGAAGGACCTCGCCCCGTACGTCGGCGCCAGCCTGGAGGTGATGGAGCGCGATGCGCGCGCCGCCCGCGGCGACCGGCCGATTCTCGTGACCAGCATGAACGACCCCAATGACCAGGCGCGCGTTGCGGCCTGGGTAACCGCGCAGGTCGCGGCGCTCCGCGGATGACATCCCGCGCCCGCATCGCGCTCTCCCGCGCTGCCGGTCGGACGCGCGTCGTCACCGCTTTCGCACAGGCCCCCCAGCGCTGGACCGTCGGGGCCGCCGCCGACGGCTGGCTCACCGTCTACCACCAGTTCGTCGGCGATGGCTACTTCCCCGGCGAACGGTCCATCACCCGCTGCGAGGTTGGGCCCGGCGCCTGCGCCCGTATCGAGGGGCCCGGCGCCACGCCGCTCCGCCCCGGGACGGCCTCGCTGGCCGCCACGAAGCTCCGGGTAGCGGCCGGCGGGGCGCTGGTGTACCGGCCCGGCCCCCTGCTGCCGCACGCCGGCTCCTCCCACGCCGCGCTCCTCGATGCGACGGTCGCCGCCGGGGGCTGCCTCGCCGTACTGCAGCTCTGGACGCCCGGACGCACCGCCCACGAGCCCGGACGCTTCGACCGCCTCGTCCTCCGCACGCGGCTCGCCGTCGAGGACGCAGTCATCCTCGAGGAGCAGCTCGACATCCGCCCGCCCGACTGGCCCGCGGGCGACGCCGTTGTGCTGATGGCAGTCGCACTTGGACCCTGGCCGCCCGCCGAAACAGCATGGTGGGATGACATTCTCGGCCCCGCCGACGGCGCCGCCTCCCCGCTGTCCGGCTGCGGGGCGATCGTCCGCGCGCTCTTCCCGTCGCTCGGCGCTGCGGCGCGCTGCGTCGACGTCGCGGTCGGCCGCATCGCTGCCGCCCCGCAGATGAAGATTTGTTCATCTCCTCGAAAAGCGCTGGAAACAGAGTCGAAAGCGCACTGAAACAGTCGACACCTACCTTGCTGGCATGCCCGCCAACTCCAGGGGGAACTGCTCGAACACGAGCGCGGGCAACTACGGAGAGGTGAACGACTGCATGACCAACGACCCTCGAACCAACTACTGGCTCCGCAAACGGTTCGGCCGGCGGACCATCGTGAAGGCCGGCGCGGCGCTCGCCGTGACCCCGGCCATCGCCTCCATCGCCGCAGCCTGCGGCGGCGACGATGACGATGCGCCCGCCACCGCCACCGGCGGCTCCTCCGGCAGTGGCGGCTCCTCCGGCGACACCATCAAGGTCGGCATCCTGCACTCGCTCAGCGGCACCATGGCCGTGAGCGAAGTCGCCGTCAAAGATGCAGACCTCATGGCCATCGAGGAGATCAACGCCTCCGGCGGCGTTCTCGGCAAGAAGCTCGAGCCCAAGGTCGAAGACGGCGCCTCCGACTGGCCCACGTTCGCCGAGAAGGCGAAGAAACTCATCCAGAGCGATAAAGTCGCCGTCACGTTCGGCTGCTGGACCTCCGCCTCGCGCAAAGCCGTCCTGCCCGTCTTCGAATCGAACAAGGCCCTCCTCTACTACCCGGTCCAGTACGAGGGCCTCGAATCCTCCCCCTACATCTTCTACACCGGGGCCACCACCAACCAGCAGATCGTCCCCTCGGTCGAGTATCTCCTCGAGCAGGGGAAGAAAAACTTCTTCCTCGTCGGCTCCGACTACGTCTTCCCGCGGACCGCGAACAAGATTATCAAGGCGCAGCTCGCTGCGTCCGGCGGCAAGGTCATCGCCGAGGAGTACACCCCGCTCGGCCACACCGAGTACGCGACGCTCATCGCCAAGATCAAATCCTCCAACGCCGACGTCATCTACAACACCCTCAATGGCGACTCCAACGTCGCGTTCTTCAAGCAGCTCCGCGACGCGGGCATTAAAGCCTCTGACCTCACCACGATGTCCGTCTCCATCGCCGAAGAAGAGGCCGCAGCCATCGGTGGCGACGTCATGGAGGGCCACCTCGTCGCCTGGAACTACTACCAGACCGTAGACACGCCCGAAAACAAGAAGTTCGTCCCGGCCTACCAGGCGTTCACCGAAAAGTCTGGAAAGAAACGCCCCACCTCCGACCCGGTCGAGGCCGCCTACATCTCCGTCTATCTCTGGGCCATGGCCGTTAAAAAGGCCGGCACCACGGATGTCGAAAAGGTCAAGGAGGCCATGGCCGGCCTCGAATTCGCTGCACCTGAAGGGCCCGTCAAGGTCCACCCGACCAACCACCACATCTCCAAGACGGTCCGCATCGGGAAAATCCGCCGAGACGCCCTGATCGACGAAATCTGGGCGACCAAGGGCCCCGTCGAACCCGACCCCTACCTCGAAACCTACCCCTGGGGCAAAGAGTTCGCGAAAGAAAAGAAGTCCTGATCGCCGGCGCTGGCGTAGCGGGGAGGGCGACTCGCCTTCCCCGCCGTCGGCATTCCATCACGGGGAACACGGAGGGACGCCTGTGGATATCTGGCTGCAGCAGCTCTTCAACGGCATCAGCCTTGGCTCCATCCTCCTGCTGGTCGCGATCGGCCTCGCCTTCTCGTTTGGGCTGATGAATGTCATCAACATGGCCCACGGCGAGATGATCATGATCGGCGCCTACTGCGCCTACCTCGCCGAACGCACCCTCGGGTCAGGCGCCATCGATTACGCGTTTCTCCTCGCCCTGCCGTTCGCGTTCGCCATCGCGGGCCTCATCGGCATGGGGCTCGAGGTCACCCTCATCCGTCGCCTCTACGGCCGGCCGCTCGACACGCTCCTTGCCACCTGGGGCGTCAGTCTGGTCCTCCAGCAGGCCGCCCGTTCGATCTTCGGCGCCCCGAACGTTCAGGTGACTACCCCGCCATGGCTCCAGGGCGGCATCGCTGTCACCGGCAGTTTCACCATGCCGTACATTCGCCTCTTCATCATCGGCATGGTGCTCGTCGCCATCCTCCTCGTCTGGCTCTACCTTGTGCGGACCGCTGCCGGCCGGCGCACCCGCGCCACCATGCAGAACCGCGAAATCGCCGCCGCGCTCGGCGTCCGCACCCCGCGCGTCGACATGCTCACCTTCGGGCTCGGCTCCGGCCTCGCCGGCCTCGCCGGCTGCGCCCTCGCCCTCATCGGCCCGATTGGGCCGTCCCTCGGCACCTACTACATCGTCGATTCCTTCCTGGTCGTCATCCTCGGCGGCATCGGCCAGGTCGTCGGCACGGCCATCGCGGCCGTCGCAGTCGGCGGCGCCAATGCCCTGCTCGAATTCCAGCTCAGCGCCTCCGTCGCGAAGGTGCTCGTCTTCGTCCTCGTCATCGCCTTCCTGCAGTGGCGCCCGGCCGGCATCATCGCCCGGCGGGCTGCCCGGTGAAGGAGCCGCCCATGGCTGCATCCGCATCCCTGGCCCGCCCGCGCACCCGCCCCGCCCTCGGCGCCGCAGTCGGCGTGATCCGGCCGCTCCTCCCGGTCGTCATCATCGGGATCATCCTCTTCCTCGCTCCGGCCTTCCTCTCCGATTTCCGCCAGAACCTCCTCGCCAAGTTTCTCTGCCTCGCGATCCTCGCCGTCGGCATCGACCTCATGTGGGGCTACACCGGCATGCTCAGCCTCGGCCACGGCGTCTGGTTCGGCCTCGGCGGCTATGCCATGGGCATGTACCTCAAGCTCGAAGATGCTGACGGCCGCCTTCCGGACTTCATGAACTGGAGTGGCCTCATCGCCGTCCCCTGGTTCTGGAAGCCGTTCGAACATCCGTGGTTCGCGCTCCCGGCGGCGGTCATCGGCCCCGGCATCCTCGCCTTCCTGGTTGGCTACCTCGTCTTCCGCTCCAGGGTCAAAGGCGCCTACTTCTCCATCATCACCCAGGCGCTCGCCCTCATCCTTTCCATCTTTTTCGTCGGCCAGCAGCAGTACACCGGCGGCACCAACGGCCTCACCAACTTCAGCACCCTCTTCGGCTTCTCCCTCGCCGACCGCTCAACCCAGGATGTCCTCTACTTCCTGACAGTCGCCGTCCTGGTCCTGACCATGCTGTTCGCGACCTGGCTCACCCGGGCGCCGCTCGGCAGCCTCCTCGTCGCCATCCGCGACGACGAAGACCGCGTCCGCTTCTCCGGCCACAACGTCACGCTCGTCAAGGCGGGTGTCTTCGCTGTCTCGGCGGCGCTGGCCGGCATCGCCGGAGCGCTCTACGTGCCCCAGGTCGGCATCATCTCGCCCGCCAACATGGGCATCGTGCCCTCCATTGAGTTCGTCCTCCTTGTCGCGGTCGGCGGACGGGGCACCATAACCGGTGCGGTCATTGGTGCGATTCTCGTCAGCTGGGCGCGCAGCACACTCAGCGAGAACTACCCCGATACCTGGCTCTACTTCTTCGGCGCCCTCTTCATCGGGGCAGTCCTCCTCTTCCCGGCCGGCATCGTCGGAACCTGGCGCGCCCTCCTGCGCCGTCGCCCTGCCCCTCTCCGCTGGCCGCGAAGCCCGGCCGCCGCACGCCTCGACCCCAGGGGAGCCGCACATGAGTGACGCCATCCTCAAAATCGAACAGCTCTGCGTCAGCTTCGACGGGTTCCCCGTCCTCGATAACCTCGACCTCGTCGTTGCCCGGGGCGAACTGCGGTTCCTCATCGGCCCGAACGGCGCCGGCAAAACCACGCTGATGGACGTCATCTCCGGCAAGGTCCGCGCCCGCTCTGGCCGCGTCCTCTTCGACCCGACCGTCCCCGCATCCGGCGACCCCTATCCCCCATCCGTCGAAATCCACGGCGAAATCCGCTTCGAAGGGCTCGAACTCAGCCGCATGCGCGAAGACGCCATCGTCCGGGCCGGCATCGCCCGCAAGTTCCAGACGCCCTCCGTGTTCAACTCACTCTCGGTCGCCGAAAACGTCGCCGTCGCCGCAAGCTACCGCGACCGGTTCTTCCGCCAGCTCATGCCGCCGTCGGCAGGCCGCCGCGAACGCGTCCGCGACGCCTTGGCGCAGGTCGGCCTCCTCGAGCGCGCCGGTGTGCACGCCGGGGCCCTCTCCCACGGCGAGCGCCAGTGGCTCGAAATCGCCATGCTGCTCGTCCAGTCGCCCCGCATCATGCTCCTCGACGAGCCCATCGCCGGCATGACGAAACAGGAGCGGGAACGCACCGGCGAGCTCCTGCACCGGCTCGCCGGCGCCCACACCATCATCATCACGGAGCACGACATGGACTTCGTCCGCCAGTACGCCCGGACCGTCACTGTGCTGCACATGGGACAGGTCCTGCGCGAAGGCCCCATCGACGAGATCCAGCAGGACCCCGTCGTCCGCGAGGTGTACCTCGGCCGCCAGAAGGTCCACGCAGGAGACGCTGCATGAAGCTGCCCGCCGCCCTTCCAGTCCTCCGCGGCGCCGCGCCTCCCGCCGATACCGCCGGCGCGCTCCTCTCCGTCCAGCAGCTTTCCGTCGCCTACGGGCAGAGCGAGGTTCTTCACGGGGTCTCCGTCCGCGTCGAACCCGGCCAGGTTGTCTGCGTCATGGGCCGCAACGGCGCCGGCAAGACCACCCTTCTGAAGGGCATCATCGGCATACTCCGCGCCCGCTCGGGCCGCGTCCTCTTCGATGGCCGCGACCTCACCGCCGAGCCCGCGTACAGCCGCGCACACGCCGGCATCGGCTACGTCCCCCAGGGGCGGGGCATCTTCCCCCAGCTCAGCGTCCTCGAAAACCTGCTCATCGGCCTGGAGCCCGTCGGCGGCCGGGACGACGGTCAGCTCGAGGAGGTCTTTACGCTCTTCCCCGTGCTCAAGCAGATGGCTCGCCGCACTGCCGGCGTCCTCTCCGGCGGCCAGCAGCAGCAGCTCGCCATCGGCCGGGCGCTCATGGGGCGGCCGCGGCTCCTCCTGCTCGACGAGCCAACCGAGGGGATCCAGCCCAGCATCGTCGAACAGATCGAGGGCGTCATCGCCTCGCTCAAAGGGAGGCTCGCCGTCCTCCTCGTCGAGCAGTTTCTCGACTTCGCCCTCGCAAATGCCGAGTACTGCTACGTTCTCGAAAGCGGTTCGGTCACCATGGAGGGCCCGCCCGCAGTCCTCGACGCGCAGCGGCTGCGTGAAGCGCTGGCTATCTAGGCTGCGCCGCCCCGGTTTCGTAGGCCTCCGCCTCGGCGCACGCGGCCAGCAGCGCTTCGGCCAGCTCCCGCGCCGATGCCACCGTGAGCTCCACCCCAATGCGGGCGTCCAGCCCGCCCGCCTCGTCGACGAAATCGACCGTGACTGCGTGCTCGAGGTCCAGGTGCAGGGGATGGTCGTAGGTCACGTTCGCCCGCGTGACCGGGAACCATCCCTTCCGGCCGAACCCGGCACCCTCCAGCCGCGCATGGATGAGAATGTTCGTGCACATCGCTGCCTCCCCGTCTTCAGCCCAGGTGGCGGTGGAAGAAATCGAGCACCTTCCGCCAGCCGTCGACCGCCGCCTCGGCGCGGTAGGCCGCCGGCCGGTCGTGGTAGAAAAACCCGTGCCCGGCCCCGGCGTACATGTGGAACTCGTACGTCTTCCCGTACTTCTTCAGCTCCTCCTCGTGCTGTCGCACCTGCTCCGGCGAAGGCGCCCGGTCCTCCTCGCCGAAGAGCCCCAAGAGCGGACACGAGAGGTCCTTCGTGTAGTCAATCGGCGCAACCGGCCGCTTCTCCGTCAGGTCCTCCGGCCGCATCACCACGCCGCCGCCCCAGAGGTCGACGCAGGCATCGAACCGCTCCCGGCAGGCCGCCAGGTACGCATGCCGCCCGCCGGAGCAGGTGCCCGTGACGCCCACCCTGCCATTCGATTGCGGCAGCGCCCGGAGGAAGTCCCGACAGGCCGCGGCATCGCCCACCACCTGGTCGTCAGGCACCCCGCCCTCGGCCCGCACCTTCGCCGCGACGTCTTCAGGGGCGCCTGTCCCCGCCCGGCAGTACAGGTCCGGCGCCGCAACCATGAACCCGTGGTAGGCGAGCTTCCGCGCCGCCTCCTTGGTCCATTCGTCCCAGCCCGGCATGTGGTGGAGCCAGACCACCCCCGGGAACGGCCCGGGCCCCAGCGGCCGCACGAAGTACACCGAAATCCAGTGCCCGCCGTACCCGGGGATCTTCGTCACCTCGGCGAGCATGCCGTCGTACGCGCCAGTATCAGCCATCGCCAGCACTCCTCGTTGGTACGAACCGGTCTCGTGCGGCGCAGTATAGGCTGCCCTACTCCATCTCGCCCCAGTTGCGGCCCTGCTTCAGGTCCACCTTGAGCGGCACCTTCAGCTCGATGCTTGCCGGCATCACCCGCGCCGCCAGCTCCCGCACTGCCTCCACCTCTTCGGCCGGGCACTCGAAAATCAGCTCGTCGTGGATTTGCAGGATCATCCGGCTCCGGAGCCCTCGCTCCCGCAGCTCCTGGTCCACGCGGATCATCGCCACCTTGATGATGTCGGCGGCCGTCCCCTGGATCGGCATGTTGATCGCTTCCCGTTCGGCGGCTGCCCGCACCTGGTAGTTGTTGCTCAGGATCGCCGGCAGGTACCGCCGCCGCCCGAAGAGCGTCTCCGCGTACCCGTGCTCCCGCGTAAACCGGAGCGTCTCCTCCTGCCACCGCGCGATGCCCGGGTAGTTCTGGTAGTACGTTGCGATGAACCGCTCCGCCTCGTCCCTGGTCATGCCGGTCCGGCTGGCCAGCCCGAATTCGCCCATACCGTAGGCGATGCCGAAGTTCACCATTTTCGCCGTGTCGCGCATCTCCCGCGTCACTTCGGAGGGGTCGACGCCGTACACCGTCGCCGCCGTCGCCCGGTGGATGTCCTGGTCCTCCAGGAACGCCCGGATCAGGCTCTCGTCGCCCGAAAAATGGGCCAGGATCCGCAGCTCGATCTGCGAGTAGTCCGCGCCCACCAGCCACGGGTCATCGAAGTACGAGGCGACGAACGCCCTCCGGATGGCACGGCCCGTCTCGGTCCGCACCGGGATGTTCTGCAGGTTCGGGTTGATGCTGCTCAGCCGCCCCGTGGCCGCAACGGTCTGCTGGAAATCCGTATGTATCCGCCCGTCCTCCGCCACGGTCGCCGGCAGGGCGTCGGCGTAGGTCGACTTCAGCTTCGTCAGCTCCCGGTACTGGAAGATCAGGTCGATGATCGGCGTCAGGTGCCGAAGCCCCTCGAGCGCCCGCTGGTCCGTGCTGTAGCCCTGGGTCGTCCTCCGCGTTTTCGGCAGGCCCAGCTCGCCGAAGAGCACGTCGCTCAGCTGCTTCGGGCTCCCGATGTTGAACTCGTGCCCGACGATCGCGTAAATCTCCCGCTCCACCCGGGCCGCCTCCTCGCCCAGCTGCCGCGAGGCCTCCCGCAGCACCGCAAGGTCGACCGCCACGCCCACCTTCTCCATCCGGTAGAGCACCTCGACGAGCGGCATCTCCATCTCGGCGAACAGCTTCCACTGACCCCGCTCGCGGAGCTCCGCGGCCAGCGGCTCACGCATCCGCAGCGCGAAATCCGCCTGCTGGCACGCGTACGGCATCACCGTCTCGATGCTCGCCTGCGACAGCGCTGTCGCATTCCGCCCGGTCCCGGTCAGCGATTGCAGCGAAACCAGCTCAATGCCCATCCGCTCATTGACAAGCGCGTTCAGCGACGACGACGTCTCCCCGAGCAGGAACGCTGCAATGCTGACATCGAACCGCCCGCCCGCGAGTTCCATCCCGTTCCGGTCGAGCATGTGCAGCAGGTACTTGACGCCGTACGCCGTCTTCTCCAGTCCCTCGTCCGCGAGGACCGGCCCGAGCACCTCCCGCACATCATCGAGCTTCACCTGCCGCGTCTCGCCATCCATCCGCGGTGCATGCCCGACCGGCACATACCACGCCTGCCCCGGGCGGGTCGCGAACGCCAGCCCGAGGAGGAGCGGGTGGCTGCTGTCGCCCGTCGTGGAGATGCCTGCCGCAGCGAAGCTCCCCGCAGCCCGCAGGGTCGCCGCCAGCTCCTCCAGTTCGGCCCGGCTCCCGACTGCCCGGTAGGCTGCCTCAGCGGCCGCCGCGGCTGCCGTCGTCCGCGTCCCGAGCACATCATCGAGCCGCTGCGCTAGCACCCGGAACTCCAGCTCCCGGAAGAGCGCCGCAATCCGCTCGCGGTCGAAGCCCCCGACCCTGCACTGCTCGAGGTCGAACTCGATCGGCAGGTCCGTGTGGATCGTCACCAGCTCCTTGTTCCGAAAGGCGAGCTCCTTCCCCTCGAGCAGCTTCTGCTTGAGCGCCGGCCGGACGAGCTCGATGTTCTCGTAAATCGCCTCGATCGGCCCGAACTGCCGGATGAGCTCGGCAGCCGTCTTCTCCCCAATCCCGTAAATGCCCTGGATGTTGTCGCTGGCGTCGCCCTTCAGCGCCTTGAAGTCGACCATGTACTTCGGGCTGAAGCCCCATCGCTCGGCCGCCTTAGCTTCGTCGTACTCCACGGTGTCCCGCTGGAACGGCCGGAACAGGAACAGCTTGATGTTCGGCCCGAGAAGCTGCACGAGGTCGGTATCGAGCGTCGCAATGTAGGTCTCGATCCCCAGCGCCGCGGCCTTCGTCGCAATCGTCCCCGCAACATCGTCCGCCTCGTAGCCCGGCACCTCGTAAATCGGGATGCCGAACGCATCAAGCATCTCCCGCACCCGGCCCATCTGCCGGAGCAGCTCATCCGGGGCCGGGCGCCGTGTCGCCTTATACGCCTCGCTCGCTTCGTGCCGAAACGTCCTGCCGCCGGCATCCCACGCCGCGCAGATGTGCGTCGGGCGGAGCTGGTCCAGCACGCGAATCAGTGTCTCGGCATAGCCGTGGACGGCGAACGTCAGCTCGCCCTTCGAGGTCATCAGCGGCCGGTCTGAATTCGCAAACGCGAAGAACGCCCGGTACAGGATCCCGTGCGAATCCAGCACCACGAGCCGTGGCTTCCCGTCGCTTCCGGTGGGCACCCGCCAAGTATAGGTCACCGCCGGGGCCTTCCGGTGCAGTGCCGGCGCGCTGATCTCGCCACCGGCAGCCGGCCCGCTACACTATCCGCCGACAGCACGTCGAGCACTTCCTCCCGGAGCCCCTCACCCATGGATTTCCGCCTCACCCCCGAACAGCGCGCCTTCCAGGCCGAGGTTATCGACTTCATCGAGCACGGCCTGCCCCCCGGCTGGGACCAGGAGTTCGAATCCCTCGAAGACCGCCTCGCCGTCGAACGCGACATCATGAAGCGCCTGGCCGCAAAACGCTGGCTTGCCCTTCCCTGGCCGAAGGAGTACGGCGGCCTCGGCGCCTCGCCCATGCAGCAGATGCTCTTCAACGAGCAGATGGCCTACCACGGCGTCCCCGGCACCGTGAACATGGGGGTCGCCTGGGTCGGGCCCGTCGTCATGCTCTACGGCACTGAAGAGCAGAAGGCTCGCTTCCTCACGCGCATCGCCGACGGCACCGACCTCTGGTGCACCCTCTACTCCGAACCCGGCGCCGGCTCCGACCTCGCTGCGATGCAGACCCGCGCCGTCCGCGACGGCGACGACTACATCATCAACGGCCAGAAGATCTGGACCACCTTCGGCCACTACGCCGACTGGGGCTGGCTCGCCGCCCGCACCGACCCCAACGCCCCCAAGCACAAGGGCATCTCCACCTTCGCCGTCAAGATGGACAGCCCCGGCATCACCGTCCGGCCCCTGGTCAACATGGCCGGCACCCACGAGTTCAACGAGGTCTACTTCGAGGACGTCCGCGTCCCCGCCAGCAACCTCGTCGGCGAAGAAAACCGCGGCTGGTACAACGTCGCCGTCGGCCTCGATTTCGAACGCTCCTCTATCGGCGCAACTTCCAATGCCCGCCGCACCGTCGATGACCTCGTGGCCCTCCTCAAAGAGCGCCGCGGCCGGACGCCCGACCCCATCCGCCACCGCATGGCCGAGCACGCCATCGGCGTCCAGATCCTGCGCAACCTGGCCTACTACATCGCCTCCCAGCAGGAGAAGACCGGCATCGCGCCCACGCGCGAAGCTCAGATGGCGAAACTCTTCGGCGCCGAACTCCAGCAGCGCATCGCCGCCACCGCCGTGCAAATCTTCGGGATGGGAGGGCAGGCTGCCCGTCCCGGCTCGCGCGCCCTCCGCTACCAGTACCTCTACCTCCGCAGCGTCGCCAACACGATCGAAGGCGGCACCTCCGAGATCCAGCGCACCGTCATCGCAACCCGCGGCCTGGGGCTCCCGCGCGAATGACGGCCCGCCCGCGCCCCGCGGTCCGCCATGCCTGACCCGGCGATCGAAACCCGGGGCCTTACAAAGCGATTCGGCAGCCTGGTCGCCGTCGACCGCCTCGACCTCGCCGTCCACCGCGGCGAGGTCTTCGGCTTCCTCGGCCCAAACGGCGCCGGCAAAACGACCACGATCCGCCTCCTCCTCGGCTTCATCAACCCCACCGCCGGCAGCTCGCTCGTCCTCGGACGTCCCGGCGCCGACCCCGCGGCCCGCCGCCGCATCGGCTACCTCCCCGCTGACCTCGCCTTCGACCCCCGCTACACCACCAGCGACCTCATCGAGTTCTTCGGCAGCCTCCGCGGCGGCTACGACCGTCCCTTTACCGCGGCCCTGCTCGAACGGTTCGCGCTCGACCCCTACCGACCCATCGGTGACCTCAGCACCGGCAACCGGCGCAAGGTCGGCATCGTCCAGGCCTTCATGCACCGCCCCGACCTCTACATCCTCGATGAGCCGACCTCCGGCCTCGACCCGCTCCTCCAGCAGGAGTTCCACCGGCTGGTCCGCGAAGAAGTCGCCCGCGGCGCCACGGTTTTCCTCTCGTCCCACGTCCTCCCCGAGGTCGAAGCCCTGGCATCCCGCGTCGGCATCCTCCGGCGCGGGCGTCTCGTCACCGTCGCTGCCATCGATGACCTCCGCCGAAAGGCCCGCCAGCGGATTGATATCTACACCGCCGGCCCTCCCCCGCGCGGCCTCTTCGAACGGCTTCCCGGCGTCCGCGCCGTCAGCTACCACGACGGCGGCGTGCACCTGGTGGTCGAAGGCTCCGTCGACGCCGTGATCAAGGCCGCCGCGGGCCTCACCGTCGAGCGCATCCATACCCCCGGCCAGGACCTGGAAGAGCTCTTCCTTGAGTACTACCAGGGAGGTGACGCGTGACGATCTTCCGGCGCACCCTCCTCGACCGCCGCCGTGCCCTCCTCTGGTGGGCGCTCGGCTTCCTTGCGCTCAACCTGCTCACGCTCTCCTTCTTCCCCACCATTCGCGGGCAGCAGGACTTCGATGAACTGGTCCAGCAGATGCCCGAAGCCCTCCGGGCGATGTTCGGCATGGAGCAGGGCATCTCGCTCGGCTCGGCCGCCGGCTACCTCTGGGCGCGGCTCTTCTCATCGCTGCTCACCGTGCTCCTCGTCGTCTACGCCATCGTCGGCGGCGCCGGGCTTATCGGCGGCAGCGAAGAGGATGGGACCCTCGAGCTGCTGCTCGCCAATCCCGTTTCCCGCGAACGGGTCGCCATCGAGCGGGCGCTCGCCTTCGCAGCGGCCCTCGCCGCGCTCACCGTCGTCGCCGCGCTCACGCTCGTCGCCCTGGCTCCGCCCTTCTCCGCACTCGAAGGCGTCAACGCCGGCGGCCTCGCCGTCGCCTTCGCCGGTGCATTCACGCTCGCGCTGCTCCACGGCGCCGTGGCCTTCATGGGCGGCGCCGTTTCCGGCCGAAGGGGCCCGGGATTGGCTGCCGGGACCGTCCTCGCTGCCGGCGGCTTCCTCGCCCAGGGCCTGCTCACGGCCGCCGGCGCCCCCGAATGGGTCAGCAGCCTGAACCCCTGGTACTGGTACCTCAAAGCGAACCTCCTCGCCTTCGGTCCCCGCTGGGAGGCGGTCCTGCCTGCCCTGGTGCTCGCTGCGGCTCCCGTTGCTGCAGGCGTCGCCGTGTTCCGCCGCCGCGACCTGCGCTGAACGATGCTCTTCCCCCGGTCTCAGGGTTCTCCCGACACCGGAAGTGTGAAAATTCCGAAAGAACGCTGCCCCACCCCCTACACCCGCAACCGAAACGTGCCGTCAACCGTGGTGTAACTCCCGCGCGAGGTGCCGCAATGCCTGACCCGGCCACGTCCGATCTCCCATCGGTCATCCCATTCGACGACCGCACCCGCCGCGTCCTTGAACTCCGCGACCTGGTCCGCAGCGGCGCCTACCGCCCCGACCCCCGCGAGATCGCGCGCGCCCTGCTCGCCCACAGCCGCGCCTTCCCTGCCCCGGAGGAGCCCGAGGCGCTCCCTGGGTTCGACCCCGCCCGCTTCATCGTCCGTCCCGCCGCCCCCGCCGCGGACGCCGCCGCCCGCCGGGCTGTCTCCTAGCCGGCCCAGGCCGGCTCGCCGCTCCCCGGCGGAGCGGTTGGCAGCTCCCAGTGCGGGTCCGTCTCCGACATCCGCAGCGCCGGCCGCAGGAAGCGCATCCGCCCGTACCCGGTCTCCCGCTCGAGCATCCAGTCGCCGGTATCGCCCGTCCCGCTCGCCCCCGACGGGTCGAGGTCATGCCCCAGATCGTAATACCACATGCTCGTCCGTGCGAGCGAGACCCGCACCAGCCATGACCCGCCTTCCTCGGCCCGCCGCCGCAGCGCCATCATCGCCCCGAGCGTCCCGAAGTACCCCGTGGTGTAGTCGTTCATCGCAGCCGGGGCGAGCACCGGCGGCCCGTCGCCGCCCTGCCGCACGCACACGCCCGTCGCAGCCTGCGCCAGCTGCTCCCAGCCCGGCCGCCCGTCCCATGGCCCGCCGTAGCCGAACGCGTTCTCGGTGACATAGATAATCCCCGGCCGCAGCTTCGCGACCTGCGCCGGGCCAAACCCCCGCCGTTCGAGCGACCCCCACTGGAACCCCTGCGAAAACACGTCGGCCCCGCGCACCAGCTCCTGCAGGGTTGCGCGCCCGGCCGGGTCGTCCAGGTCCAGGTACGCCTGCCGCTTTCCGTGCCCCGTGTCCATCTCGAACCGCTCGACCGTCGGAAGGCGCGGCCCCGCGATGTGCAGCACCTCCGCCCCGTGCTCGGCCAGGGTCCGCGCCACCGTCGGCCCCGCCAGCACCCGGGTCAGGTCGAGCACGCGCACGCCCCGGAGCGGCCGGTCGCCTTCACTGAACGGCTCAGGCGGCGCATCGCCGATCCGGACCAGCTCGACGACCGGCTTTGCGGCGAGCGCCTGCCCCTGCGGATGCCTGAGCCACTCCGCGTTGCTCCGGCAAACCGCCGCGCAGAGTCCCTTCGCTGCCAGGGCATCCTCCAGCTCGAAAGCGCCGCGCTGCCGGGTCGCAGCCGCAATCTCCGCCGCACTCGCGCCCTCGCCGAGTCCAAGCTCCGCCAGGATTCCCGGGCCGTGCGTAAAACTCCCGTGCAGGTGGATGAACCGGCCGTCGCCGCACGGCCAGATCGCCGTCACGTTCGAACCGGCCCGCGGCGCAGGCGGGCCCGCCTGTCCGTCCACTTCAAGCAGGAGGTAGCTGCGGAGCGAAGCCGCCGCGTGCCGCACATCGATGGCCATCGCCTGCCGGCGCCCGCCGCGCAGCCGCCAAATCCGGTCTGCCTCCTGCCCCACGAGCGCGAGAGCCACCGCAGCCCCCTCCCCGAGGTGGAACGGCGTCGGCAGCACCGGGTCATCGCCGGCAATCACGACCTCTGTCTCCGGGTCGAGTTCGAGGCCCGCCCGGGCCGCGTACCAGGCTGCCCGGGCGCGGTCCATCACGACGCTCCGGCCCGCTTCGCCGCCAGCCGCCCCTCGAACCGTGCCCGGTCGACCACGAACCGCTGGTGCGTCCCGTGCCCGACCTGCTCCGCGCCGTCGTGGGCTGTCCACTCGAAATGGAACCGCCGCCCGTCGACGGCCACCAGCCGCACCTCGGCCGTCACCTCCATCCCCTCCGGCGTCGCGCCCGTGTGGTTGATCACAATCTGCGTCCCCACCGTCATCTGCCCCGCGTCGAGGAAGCCTGCCATCCACTCGGCCGCGGTCTTTTCGACCAGCGCGCCCAGTGCCGGCGTCGAAAACACATCGGGCGTACCCGCCACAATTCGGCTGGCGAAATGCTCCGGCGTACACCGCACTGAGCCTCGTGCCGTCGCGCCGACCTGCATCGCTTCGATGCTCATCGCGTCCCTCCCGCAGCGGCTGCTCCGCTGCCTCAACGATCGCCGCCGCATCATACCGGCCCGTCGACAGGCCACCAATCAACGCGGGACAATAGGATCGTCCAGCAGGCCGGGCAGCCGCTCCCCGTTCCGTGCGGGGAGAGGAAAGTCCGGACTCCACCGGGCAGGGTGCCAGGTAACGCCTGGGCGGCGCGAGCCGACGGAAAGTGCAACAGAAACATACCGCCTCCGGTCGCCTCCGGCGGCCGGCGGTAAGGGTGAAATGGTGCGGTAAGAGCGCACCGGCGTCCCGGTAACGGGGCGGCCGTGCAAACCCCACCCGGAGCAAGGCCGAATAGGGGAGGAGGGTGCCCGGCCCGCCATGACTCCCGGGTTGGCCGCTAGAGCGCGCCGGCGACGGCGCGCCCAGAGAGATGGCTGCCGCCCCGCCTCCGCGGGGTACAGAATCCGGCTTACAGGCCTGCTGGACGCACCCCTGCGGGCAGTCGGTTCCACGGCCGAACGAGCATTCCAATCCGGTCGTCGATTCGCTACGATCGAAACAACATACCCCCATGGAGTATCCCATGCCCGCCGCAACGGTCATCGATGTTACCGACGCGAACTTCGCGACGGAGGTCCTCGAGCGTTCGAAGACCATCCCCGTCGTCGTCGACTTCTGGGCGCCATGGTGCGGCCCCTGCCGCATGCTCGGCCCAATCATCGAAAAGGTCGCCGCCGAGAACGAAGGCAAGGTCCTCCTCGCCAAGCTGAACACCGACCAGAACCCCCGCACCGCCATGCAGTTCCGCATCCAGGGCATCCCGGCCGTCAAAGCCTTCAAGGACGGCAGGGTCATCGCCGAGTTCACCGGCGCCTACCCTGAGCCCCAGGTCCGCGCCTTCTTCCAGAAGGTGATTGGCGCCGCCGGGACCGGCGCGTCCTCGGCCGAGGAGCTCCTCCGCAAGGGCGACGTCGCTGGCGCCGAGCGCGAATACCGCGCAATCCTCGAGAAGTCCCCGAACGATGCAAACGCCGTCGTCGGCCTGGCCTCCATTCTCATCGGCCGCGGCGCCCGCGATGAAGCCGAGCGCCTCCTCGAGCGGGTCCCCGCCGACCGTCGCGCCAAAGCCCTCAAACACCGCATCTTCCTCGATGAATTCCGCCAGAAGCACGCCGGCGAGGACCTCGAGGGCGAGGTGCGCCGCAACCCCCGCGATCCCCGCGCCCGCTACCGGTGGGGCGTCATGCTCGCCGCCCAGGAGCGCTACGAAGAGGCTCTCGACCAGCTCCTCGAATCCGTCCGGCTCGACCGCACCTTCGCCGACGGCGCCGCCCGCAAGGCCATGCTCGCCGTCTTCGATATCCTCGGCCTCGATTCGCCCGTCACGCGCGAGTACCAGCGCCGCCTTTCCAGCGTGCTCTTCTGAGCGGCCGCCGCATCGCGCATACCCCGGTCCCGGGAGATAATCGCGCCAACATAACATCTCCCGGGACCGCTCTATGATCATCCATATGGCCGAAGGCGCGACCATCGACCAGGTTGAACGCGTCATCAACCGCATTACCCAGGACTACGGCCTCCGCTGCGAAACCATCGTCTCCAGCACCACCGTCATCGGCGTCAAGGGCGTCGCCTCCATCGTCGATGAAGGCCGCATCCTCGAACTCCCTGGCGTCGACCGCGTCATCCGCATCACCGAGAAGTACAAGGACGCCTCCCGCAGCTTCCACCACGAGGACACCATCGTTTGGATTGACGGACGGGTGCCGGTCGGCGGGCCGCACCTCACCTTCTTCGGCGGCCCCTGCGCCATCGAATCCGAGCAGCAGGCGCTCGAATCCGCCCGCATCGCAAAGGAGGCCGGCGTCGATGTCCTCCGCGCCTTCGTCGATAAGTCCCGGACCAGCCCCTACGACTACCGCGGTCTCGAAATCAAGAAGGGGCTCGAAATCGCCGCCGCGATGAAGGCCGAAACCGGCCTGCCTACCGTCTCCGAACTCATCGACCTCCGCCACCTCGACCTCTTCCTCGAGTACGGCATCGATGTCATCCAGATCGGCGCCCGCAGCGCCCAGTACTCGCCCCTCCTCGAAGAGCTCTCGAAGATCGATAAGCCGGTCATCCTCAAGCACGGCTTCGGCAACGATATGAACGAATGGCTCTGCGCCGCCGCGTACATCATGTCCGGCATCGACCGCGAGCGCCGCAGCGTCTCCGAAGGCAACCGCAACGTGATCCTCTGCTACCGCGGCATCAAGAGCTTCGAAACGGAGACCCGCTTCGCCGCCGACATCGGCATGATCCCGCTCGTGCGGATGAAATCCCATCTGCCGCTCATCGCCGACCCCTCCCACAGCTCCGGCGACCGCCGTCTTGTCGAGCGCGTCACCTACGGGTTCGTCGCCGCCGGCGCCCACGGCATCGAGTTCGATATCCACAACAACCCCGCCGAGGCCCTCTGCGACGGCAAGCAGGCCGTCAACCACGAGGCGCGGAGAATCATCGAGAATGCCCGGCGCATTCACGCGCTCCTCGCGGGCGTCGGCATCGAATCCGGCTCAACCGTTTCCGTCGCAGCCAAATAACCGCCATCGCGCCCAAGCCCACAGGCCGCTGATGGCGTAGGATTCCCTCGCACAACCGCTTCCCCGGAGGAACAGCACTCATGGCAGTTCGTCTCGATGGCCAGGTCGTCCTGGTAACCGGTGCAGGTCGCGGCCTCGGCCGCGCCTACGCCCTCGACCTCGCGAAGCACGGCGCCAAGGTCGTCGTCAACGACTTCGGCGGCTCCGTCTCCGGCGAGGGGCACGACGACACCCCCGCACAGCAGGTCGTCAACGAAATCAAGGCCGCCGGCGGCGAGGCCATCGCCGATGGCGGCGACGTCGGCAGCTACGAAGACTGCTACAAGATGGTCAAGCTCGCCGTCGATACCTGGGGCCGGCTCGATGCCGTCGTTGCGAACGCCGGCATCCTCCGCGACGTCACCATCCACAACATGAGCGAGCAGGACTGGGACGCCGTTATCCGCGTCCACCTCAAGCAGTGCTACAACCTCGCCCACCACGCCTGGCCCATCTTCCGCCAGCAGTCCTACGGCCGCTTCGTGATGGCTACCAGCACCTCCGGCCTCATCGGCAACTTCGGCCAGGCCAACTACGGCGCCGCCAAGGCCGGCATGTACGGCCTCATGAACGTCCTGAAGCTCGAGGGCGAGAAGTACAACATCAACGTCAACCTCATCGCCCCGGCCGCCCAGACCCGCATGACCGCCAACCTCATGGGCCGTGACCCCAACGACCCCGAGCGCGCCGTCGTCATGGCGCCCGAGCACGTCGCCCCGGCGGTCACCTACCTCTGCTCGCCGCAGTGCGAAGAGAGCGGCATCTGCATCGCCGCCTCCGGCGGCCGCTACAGCCGCATCGCCATCGTCGCCAACAAGGGCGTCACCTACGACCCGCACGAGTTCAAGGACGCCGACTGGTTCGCCGCCAACTGGAGCAAGATTACCGACCTCTCCGACGCCTACGTTCCGTGGTCCTTCCGCGAGACCCGGGAGGAGCACTACGCGGCGAAGAGGGCGGCCCAGGGCTAAGCCGCACTCGCCCGTCTACCGCCGGGGCCCGGCAGCGCATGCGCTCCGGGCCCCATTTCGCGCTGATTCGGCCAGCAAAGCTGCCCGCGGTTGGTGTAGGGTTTGTAGCACGCCGCAGAACCGGAGGTCCTGCCCGTGCCTGCCAGCCTCGCCGAACTGCTGCTCGCCCAATCGCCCGACGCCGTCGTATTCGCCGGGCCCGACGGCATCATCCAGGCCTGGAACCCGGCCGCCGAGGCGATGTTCGGGTTCGCCGCCGCCGATGCCGTCGGGCAGGACCTGAACATCATCATCCCGGAGCCGTTCCAGGAGGCCCACTGGAAGGCGTACGACCGCGCCCTCGCCGCCGGCGACACCAAATACCGCGGCCAGGCCATGCCCACCCGCGCCCGCCGCGCCGACGGCTCAGAGTTCTACATCGAGATGACGTTCGCCATCGTCAAAGACGAATCCGGCACGGTCCTCGGCGCGCTCGCCCACTGCCGCGATATCACCGAGCGCTTCGAACGCGAACGCAGCCAGCGCCGCCGTCTCCGCGACCTCGAAGCCGAGGTCGAACGCCTCCGGGGCTCTGCTACGCCGTGAGCCGCGCCCGCACCGCCGAAATCGTGTCGCTGCTCACGCCGATCGCCCGCGCATACTCCTCCGCCGACCCGTACCGCTCCCGGAGATGCCGAAGCGTCGCCGCCATATCCTCCGCCGGGGCCGCCAGCAGCGCCGCCGCCCGCGCCTCGTCAAAGCCGCGCTCCCGCATCTGCGGCAGCCACTGCTCCTTGAGCGGCGCCAGCAGCTGCTCCGTCAGCGTGTAGTCCTCGATGATCGTCGCTTCGTCGACCCCGGCGAGGTCGAGCAGGAGCGCCGCCGCAATGCCCGTCCGGTCCTTGCCCGCCGCGCAGTGGAAGAGCACCCGGCCATCCGCCTCGGCGATCGTTTCGAAGAGCGTCCGGTAGGCCGCAGCTCCCACCTCGAGGAACATCGCATACACGGCCGCGAATCCCGGGAACTCGCCATCGAAACCCGCCGGCGACATGTCGTGCTGGAACACCGGCGCGTGCACCACCCGGATCCCGTACCGGCTGGCGTCCGGCGTCCGGTCCCGCTCCCGCTCCGCATCCGAGCGGAAGTCGACGATGGTGAGCACCTCGCGCTCGCGGAGCTGCTCAAGGCCGCGGTCGGTCAGCCGGTGGAGGCTGGCCGACCGGATGGCGACATCGGTCGTCTCGGCGCCGGCCGCCGTCGGGTAGCCGCCAAGATGGCGCACGTTGTGCGCAACTTCGAGCCGAAGCTCCCGGCTGATGGTTATAACATCCATGCTTCCACCTTGCCCCGGCCGCGTGAAACGATCATTAACGCGGCGGGAAATGTCTCCTGCTGCCGCCGCGCCGTATCCTCTCCCGCGCGACCAGACCCGGAGGGCAGCTCATGATCTCGCGCGACCGCATCGTCCAGGCGTTTCTTGACCTCGTCGCCATCGATTCGCCATCCGGCGAGGAGGACGCCATCGCCGCCGAGCTCGAACGCCGCCTGCGCGCCCTCGGCCTCCAGACCGCCCAGGATGCCGCCGGCAACGTCTTCGCTCGCCGTGAGGGCGCCGGCGCCCCGGTGCTCCTCTCGGCCCACATGGACACCGTCGAGCCCGGGCGCGGCATTAAGCCCCGCTGGGAGGGCCCCGATATCATCCGCAGCGACGGCACCACCATCCTCGGCGCCGACAACAAGGCCGGCTGCGCCGTCATCCTCGAGGTCCTCCAGTCGCTCATCGAGGACGGTGGCCCGCACCGCACGGTCGAAGTCGCCATCAGCCGCGGCGAAGAAGTCGGCCTGGTCGGTGCTGCGAACATGGACTACTCGCGCATCACCGCAAAGGTCGCCATCGTCATCGACAGCGGCGGCCCGCCCTCGTCCATCCAGGGCCAGGCTCCCTACCACTACGTCTACGACATCGAGGTCCACGGCCGCAGCGCCCACGCCGGCCTCGAACCGGAAAAAGGCATCCCCGCCGTCACCATCGCCGCCGAGATCGTTGCCGGCCTCCCGCAGGGCCGCCTCGACGATGAGACAACCGGCAACGTCGGCATTATCCGCGGCGGGCTCGTCCGGAACGCCGTCCCCGACTACTGCCTCGTCCAGGGCGAATTCCGCTCCATGGTCGAAGAGAAGGTCGAGACGCTCGCGCGCGGCGCCCGCCGCCACATCGAGGCCGTGCAGGCCCGCCACCCGGGCGCCCGCATCGAGGCATCCCTCCGCATGGCCTACCCCGGCTACCGGCTCGAGCCCGGCGACCCCGCCGCCGACCTCCTCTATCCCGTGCTCCGCTCCCTTGGCTTCGAACCAAACCCCCACCCCGTCGGTGGCGGCACCGACGGGAACGTTTTCCGCGGCCACGGAATCGCCGCTGTCGTCATCGGCCGCGGCGGCTACAACCAGCATACGAAGGACGAATACCTCGTAATCCCCGAAATGCTCGACTGCGCCCGCGTCGTCGAGGCCGCCGTCCGCACCCTCCCGGGCTGAGTCCCCGCCGGCCCGGCCGAAGCGGACGTGTCGCGCTTCCGCCGCCTACAGGCGCGTGTCCCGCTCGAACTCGCCATTCGCGAGCGCCGTCAGCCGCTGCGCCAGCACGCGGCTCCCCTTCCGGACTGGCTCGAACCGCCACGCCAGCGCCTCCTCGAACACCTCCGCCGTCGCCCGCGGCACCGCCCCTTCCCGGGCCATAATCCACGCACCCGCCAGCAGCCGCAGGTGATACAGGGTCGCCCCCCGGTACATCCCCGCGTCGAGCGCCTCCACCAGCTCGGCAAACTCCGCCGCCACCCGCTCGGCAAGCGCTGCCGCCGGCTGCTTCACCATCGGGTCGCGGTCGACCACCCGCCCGAAAGACGTCATCAGCCTGCCGTAGATGTCATCGGTAATCCGCGGACGGCGCCGAAACCACGCCACCTTGCCTCACCTCGTGCACGATTCCTGCGTGCGCCGTGGCGACCACCACGCGCACATACCCGCCGGCCTGCAGCCGCTCTGCCAGCGCAAACGCTGCCGCCGAAGGCGCCCCCGGCGTGTTCACCAGCGCGCAGAGCCGGGCCCCTGCCGGGACGCCTTTCCGCCCGCCAGCCGGGTGAAGCAGCACCCTTGCCGCCGCCTCTGCGTCGACCGGCGCCCCTGGGTGCAGGCCCGCGAGCGGCCCCGCCAGCTCCGGCCGGTGGACCCACCGCGCGTCGAGCGGCTGCCCCAGCACCGCAGCCCCCACGCAGACCACCACGGCGGTGGCCCCCGCCGGGATGACCGGCTCGTGCGCCGCCGGCGCCTTGAACGGGCGGTGCGCCGACCCGTCCGCTTCCACCAGCACCAGCCGGCCCGGGCCCGCCAGCAGGTCGACGGCATCGGGCGCGAACCCGAGCATCCGCCCTCGTTCGCCCCGGCCGGAGATGAGCGTGACCGCGTCGTGCTCGGCCAGGGCTGACGCTGCCCGCGCAGCCAGTTCGCCCGACTCGGCCGTCACCACCGGCGGCATCGGCAGGCCTGCCGGCTGCGTGAACTTCACCGTCGTGGTCACCGCCGCGGGGATGCCCCGCTCCCGCGCTTCGAGGGCCAGCCGGAACAGCAGCGACGTCTTGCCCCCGCCGCCGACCGCCGCCACCATGTCTCCCGGAGCGAAACCGAATGCGTCCAGCAGCATCCCTTCGATTCTACGGTGCCCCGTGAGCCGCGGCCTCGAAGCCGTCATCCTCGCCGGGGGCCGCAGCACCCGCTTCGGCCGCGATAAGGCCTCCGCACCGCTCCGCAGCCGGCCCCTCCTCCAGTGGGTCGCGGAGGCCGTCGCGCCGGCGGTCGACCGTATCGTGGTCGTCCGCGCCCCCGGCCAGCTGCTCCCCGCGCTCGGCCAGCCCATCCCGGTCGACC
Source organism: Tepidiforma bonchosmolovskayae (assembly GCF_008838325.1). Taxonomy (GTDB): domain Bacteria; phylum Chloroflexota; class Dehalococcoidia; order Tepidiformales; family Tepidiformaceae; genus Tepidiforma; species Tepidiforma bonchosmolovskayae. The sequence continues at coordinate 2,249,064 of NZ_CP042829.1, forward strand.
TCGTCGACGACGAATTCCCGGGCCTCGGGCCCCTCGCCGGCCTTGCGACCGGCCTCGCGGCGGTCGCGGCCCCGCTCGCGTTCGCGTGCTCCTGCGATGCCCCGCTCATCGCGCCCGCCCTCGTTGCGCGCCTCGCCGACATCGCCCGCGCCGCCTCCGCCGATGTCGTCTGTCCGCGGGTCGGCGGCTTCCCCCAGCCGCTGGTCGCCGTCTACCGGGCCGCAACCTGCGCCCCGGCCTTCCGCCGTGCAGTCGAGGCTGGCGCTGGCGGCCTCCGCATCCTCGCCGCCTACGCAGGCCTCCGCGTCGTCGAACCCGGCGAAGCCGAGCTCAGCCCCGTCGACCCCGGCCTGCGCAGCTTCCTCAATGCCAACACGCCGGACCGGTTGGCCGAGATCGATGCCCTGCTCGGGTAATTTCCCCTGCGAATGCCAGCCCGCTCACCCTCGGTTGACAGGCCTAGGGGGCACCCTAAGATTGAGCCAGAGGCCCGGTACCCTCGAAAGTTCCGGGCGCACTGCCAGCGGCAGTGTCCGGGAACGGGCTTGCGCCACGGGGCGCCGCCCCTCCATCGGCTCCCGGCATCCCGCCGGTAACCTCATCGGAGTGGCACACCAGTGACGACACTCGAACGCCCCCGCACCGTTGGCGAACTTCGTGCCTCCGGCTACCGCGTCCTCCCCGTCCGCGAGGAGATGCGGAAGAACCTCATCGCGAAGATCCGCGCCGGCGAAACCCTCTTCCCGGGCATCTACGGCTACGACGACACCGTCATCCCCCACATCGTCAACGCCATCCTCGCCGGCCAGGACATCATCTTCCTCGGCGAGCGCGGCCAGGCGAAATCCCGGATCATCCGCTCCCTCGTCAACCTCCTCGATGAGGAGATCCCCATCCTCGCCGGCTGCGAAATCCCCGAGGACCCGTTCAACCCCATCACCCAGGCTGGCCGCGACCTGATCGCCGAGAAGGGCGACGACGCCCCCATCGAGTGGCTCCCCCGCGACAAGCGCTATGGTGAGAAGCTCGCCACACCCGACATCACCATCGCCGACCTCATCGGCGAAGTCGACCCCATCAAGGTCGCGGAAGGCCGCTACCTCAGCGACGAGCTCACCATCCACTACGGCCTGATCCCCCGCACCAACCGCGGCATCTTCTGCATCAACGAGCTCCCCGACCTCGCCGAGCGCATCCAGGTCGGCCTCCTCAACATCATGGAGGAGCGCGACGTCCAGATCCGCGGCTACCGCATCCGCCTGCCGCTCGACGTCTTCATCGTCGCCTCCGCCAACCCTGAGGACTACACCAACCGCGGCCGCATCATCACGCCGCTCAAGGACCGCTACGGCGCCCAGGTGCGCACCCACTACCCGACCCGCATCGAACACGAGATCGACATCATGGAAGCGGAGCACCATCCGGTGCCGGCCGACTTCGACGTCGCCGTCCCGCAGTACATGAAGGAGATCATCGCCGAGATCAGCCGGCTCGCCCGCCGCAGCCCCGATATCAACCAGCGCTCCGGCGTCAGTGTCCGCGCCTCCATCGCCAACTACGAATCGATGCTCGCCAATGCCCTGCGGCGCGCCATCATCACTGGCGAAGACCGCGTCGTCCCGCGCGTCAGCGACCTCCCCTACGTCGTCCCGGCCCTCTCCGGCAAGGTCGAGTTTGAAACCGTCGAAGACGGCCGCGAGGACCAGATCATCGAGAAGCTCATCCAGGGCGCCGTTGTCGCCGTCTTCAACCGCTCGTTCAACCTCGGCGAACTGGAGCAGGTCGTGAACCGCTTCAAAGCCGGCGTGGCCGTCGAAGTCGGCGACATGGTTCCCTCCCGCGAACACGCCGCCGTCGCCCGCCAGATCGAAGGTCTCATGCCGGCTGTGGAGAAGCTCGGCGGGGCCGGCAGCGACGCCGAAACCGCGGCCGCCGTCGAGTTCATCCTCGAAGGGCTCCACCTCAACAAGCGGCTCAACAAGGACCGCGTCGGCGGCAAGACCCAGTACCGCGGCTGATGGCGTGACAGCAACGACCGTCCGCATCCGCGCAATCGAACCCCAGGGCCCCCTCTTCGAGGGGGCCATCGCGGTCTACGGCGACGCCTTCGCTGAACCGCCCTACAGCGACCTCGACCGCGGCCGCGAGGTCCGCGCCCGCATCCGGGATACCCATCGCTACCGCAAGGGCTTCCGCTTCCTCATCGCCGAATCCGCCGATGGCGAAGTCTGCGGGATGGCCTACGGCTACCACGGCGAGGACGGCCAGTGGTGGCACGATGCCGTCGTCCGCTGGGTCGGGCCACGGGTCGCCGCCGACTGGCTGAGCGACGCCTATGAAGTCGTCGAAGTCGCCGTCGCACCCGACGCGCAGGGCCGCGGAGTCGGCAGCGCGCTCGTCAACGCCCTCCTCGACGGCCTCACCGAGCGGACCGCCGTCCTCAGCACCCGTACTGACAGCCGCGCCCACGAACTGTACGCACGCCTCGGCTTCGAGTACCTCGCCGAAATGACCTTCACCGCCGGCGGCTGGCCGTTCTACATCATGGGCCGCCGCCTCCGCTGACCGTAACCCGCACCGGCAGTACTGTTGAGTACGTCCCCATGCCCGACGCCGAGACATTCCGCTGCATCAAATGCCGGAGCACCGTCGATACCCTCGCCTTCGGCACAACCCAGCGGAACCACTGCAACCAGTGCCTCTGGAGCCGCCATGTCGACAACTTCCCGGGTGACCGGAAGGCAGCCTGCGGCGGCCCCATGGAGCCCCTCGCCGTTTTCGTCGCCCCCGACGGCGAGTGGATGCTGATTCACCGCTGCAAGTCCTGCGGCGTCCTCCACGAAAACCGCATCGCCGGTGACGACAACCTCATGGTCCTCATGGCCATCGCCGCCCGGCCCCTCGCCAACCCTCCCGTCCCGCTGGAGTACCTGCCGTGACCCGTAGCCGCGCCCTCGACCTGCTCCTCCAGAACCTCCAGCTTGAACGGCTCGACCGGGACCTCTTCCTCGGCCAGCCCGGCCCCGGCACCGGCCGCCTCTTCGGCGGCCACGTCGCAGCGCAGTCGGTCATGGCCGCCGGCCTCACCCTCGAGCCCGGCGCCGGCTACATCCACTCCCTCCACGCCTACTTCCTCAAGGGCGGCACCCACGATGTCCCCATCCGCTTCGTCGTCGACCGAATCCGCGACGGGCGCACCTTCTCGACCCGTCACGTCGTCGCCTACCAGGGTGGCGAAGCCATCTTCGACCTGAGCGCGTCCTTCGCCCGGCCCGAAGACGGCGTCGCCCACCAGGACGTGATGCCCGCCGCTCCCCCGCCCGATGGCCTCCCCGATTGGGAGGAGGTCCGCGGCGAAATCCTTGAAGACGCCGAACGCCGCCGCCGCTCCCAGCCCATCGAAATCCGCGTCGTCGACCCCGACCTCCCCGGGGAGCGCCTGCCCGCCCGGCGCCGCATCTGGATGCGCCCCAACGGCGAACTCCCCGACGACCCCCTCATCCACGCCGCCGTGCTCACCTACGCCAGCGACCGCACCCTCCTCTCCACCGCCGCGCGGCCTCACGGCCTCACCTGGGGCCGCCGCATGTCCGCCAGCCTCGACCACGCCGTCTGGTTCCACGGCCCCGTCACCTTCAACGGCTGGGTCCTCTACGCCAGCGAAAGCCCCGTCGCCCGCCACGCGCGCGGGCTCATCTTCGGCTCGATCTGGACGCCGAACGGGCTGCGCATCGCCTCGGTCGCACAGGAGGGGCTCATCCGCATCCCCCGCGACCGCACCGAAGACGCCGTCCCCTAGAGCGCCAGCGTCGCCGGCTGCTCCAGGATCGCCTGGATCTCCTTGATGAACCGCGCCCCCTCGACGCCGTCGGTCACCCGGTGGTCGGCGCTGAGCGCCACCTTCATTACCTGCCGGACGACAATCTCCCCGTCCCGCACGACCGGCTTCGGCATGACCGAGCCGACGCCCAGGATGGCGGCCTGCGGCGGGTTGATGATGCCGATCAGCGTCTCCACGCCGTAGGCGCCCAGGTTCGTGATCGTGAACGTCCCCTCGCCGTACTCGGCCGCCGTCAGCTTCCCGGCGCGCGCCCGTTCGATGAGGTCCTTGGTCTCCTGGGCGATCCGCCCCAGTGATTTCGCCTGGCAGTCCAGCACCGCCGGTGCAATCAGCCCCTCCTCGAGCGCGATGCCGATGCAGATGTTAATCCGCTCGTGCATCCGCAGCCCCTCTTCCGAGTACGCCGCGTTGAACTTCGGGTGCCGCTCCAGCGCCAGCGCGCACGCCTTCACGATCAGGTCGTTGATCGTCACCTTCTGCCCCTCGGGCAGCCCGGCATTCAGCTGCGACCGGAACGCCAGCGCGTCCGTCATGTCGATGTCGAGCGTCAGGTAGTAGTGCGGCTGCGTCTGCTTCGAGAGCGTCATCCGGTGCGCGATCGCCTTGCGCATCTTCCCGAGCTCGACCGCTTCCGGCGCTGCTGCCGCCGGCGCAGGAGCCGGCCGGGCCGGGGCAGGAGCGGGTGTCGCAGGACGCGCCGCCGCGGGTGCCGCAGCCTGGGCCGGGGCGGCCGGCCTTGCGGCCAGCGCCGCGATCGCGGCCTCGACATCCCGGCGCAGGATCCGCCCGTCCGGGCCCGAGCCCTTCAGGGTCCGGATGTCGATGCCGGCCTCGCGCGCGATCTTCCGCGCGACCGGGCTGATCCGGATCCTCTCGTCCGCTCCCTCCCCGTCCGGAGCGGTGGCGACCGCCGGTTCCGCCGCCCGGGCAGCGGCCTTCAGTTCCGGCTCAATCTCCCGCTTCGCCGGCGGCGGCACGGGCTTCCGCTCAACCTCCGGCGCAGCTTCCGAGGGGTCGCCGAGGATCGCGATGACGTCCCCCACCGGCACGATGTCGCCCTCGTTGGCCACCAGCTTCAGAATCGTCCCCGATTCGAATGCCTCGAGCTCCACCGTCGCCTTATCGGTCTCGATCTCGGCGATGACGTCCCCACGCCGCACGGTGTCGCCCACCTGCTTCAGCCAGCGGACGAGCGTCCCCTCGACCATGTCCGCGCCCATCTGGGGCATCGTCACTTCAATCGTCACGGCTCACTCCTTGAACATCCCGAGGACCGCCTCGACCACGTCCTCCTCCGATGGCAGCGCGTAGAACTCGAGGTTGCGATTGTAGGGCAGCGGCACATCCTTGCAGGCCACCCGCGCCACCGGCGCATCCAGCCAGTCGAAGGCCCGCTCCATAATCTGCGCCGCCAGCTCGCCCCCGAAGCCGCCGAACTTCCACGCGTCTTCCACGACCACTGCGCGGTTCGTCTTCTTCACCGAAGCAACGACGGTGTCGATGTCCAGCGGCCGGAGCGTTCGCAGGTCGATCACCTCGGCGCTGATCTCCTCCTGCTCTTCCAGCAGCTGCGCCGCCCGGATCGCCTGGTGCACGCTCCCGCTGTAGCCCACGATCGTCACGTCCGTGCCCTCGCGCACCACGTTCGCCACCCCGAACTCGACCAGGAAGTCCGGGTCGTCCGGCACTTCGCCGCGCAGGCCGTAGTTCGCCGTGTGCTCGATGAAAATCACCGTGTTTTCGTCGCGGAACGCCCGCTTCAGCAGCCCCTTCGCGTCCGCCGGCGTCGATGGGCATACCACCTTCAGCCCGGGGAAGTGCGCGTACAGCCCTTCGAGGCTGTGGCTGTGCGTGGCCGCCAGCTGCGAACCGCCGCCGCTCGCCATCCGGATGACCAGCGGCACGTTGATCTGCCCGTTCGACATGTGCAGCAGCTTCGCCGCGTTGTTCACAATCTGATCCAGCGCGAGGAAGCTGAAGTTGATGGTCATAATCTCCACCATCGGGTGCATCCCGCCCATCGCCGCGCCGATGCCGATGCCGACGATGGCCGATTCGGCGATGGGGGTATCGCGCACCCGCTCTTCGCCGAACTCCTCCAGCAGCCCTTTGGTCACGGCGTACGACCCGCCATAGAGGCCGATGTCCTCGCCGAGCAGGAAGATCCGCTCGTCGCGCAGCATCTCCTCGCGCAGCGCCTCCCGCAGCGCGTCGCGCATCCGCATCTCAACCAATCGCCGGCTCCTTGTACAGGTGGTCGAAGAGCGTCTCCAGCGCCGGCTGCGGGCTCCGCTCGGCGAACTCGACCGCCTCGTTCACCACCGCTTCGGCCCGTGCTTCGATCTCCGCATAGCCGGCATCGTCCAGCATCCCGGCGTCCGTCATCTGTCGGCGGAGCCGGTCGATGCAATCGCGCCGCTTCGCCTCTTCAATCTCCTCCTTCAGCCGGTACAGCTCCGGGTCGGCCATCGAGTGGCCGCGGTACCGGTACGTCATCGCCTCGATGAAGTACGGGCCCTTCCCCGCGCGCGCGTGGGCCACCGCCTCGCGCGTCGCTTCGTAGACGGCCAGCACATCCATGCCGTCCACCGTCACGGCCGGCATGTTGTACGCTGCCGCTAGCTTCGGAATCTCGGTCGAAAGCGACGCCTTGAACGGCACGCCCATGCCGTACAGGTTGTTCTCACAAAAGAAGATGGTCGGCGTGTTCCACAGCACCGCCATGTTGAGCGCCTCGTGAAACTCGCCCTCGCCCACGCTCCCGTCACCGAAGATGCACAGCGTCACGAAGTCCTCGCGCCGCATCTGGGCCGCCACGCCGAGCCCGACCGCAAGCGGCAGGTGCGCGGCAACGATGGCGTACCCGCCGAGAAACCCTTTCTCGACGTCGTACAGGTGCATCGAGCCGCCGCGCCCGCCCGCGACGCCCGTGGCCTTGCCGAACAGCTCCGCCATCACCCGGTTCGGGTCGAGCCCCCGTGCCAGGGCGTGCCCGTGGTCGCGGTAGTGCGTCAGGATCTTGTCCCTCGGCTCCAGGCAGTTGATCGAACCGACCGCGCACGCCTCCTGCCCCGTGTACAGGTGAAGGAAGCCGCGAATCTTGCCCTTCGTGTACAGCTCTCCGCATTTCTCCTCGAAACGGCGGATGAGCACCATCTGGTACAGGAACAGCCCCAGCTGCTCTGCCCCCAGTTCGTGCATCAGGTCCTTGCGGGTTTCCGTGGTCACCGTGTCGCGGCTCCTTCCCGCGGCGTGGTTCGCCGCCGCGCAATATGGATGGCTTCCCCGTCGGCCGCCAGTGCAGCCTCTTTGAGCGCCTCGGGCAGCGTCGGGTGCGCGTGCACCGCAAACCCGACCTCCGCCGAGGTGGCTTCCAGCAGCGCGACCATCGTCGCTTCGCCCAGCAGGTCGTTGATGTCGTGCCCGACCAAGTGGATGCCGAGCACCTGCCCGGTGGCTTCCTCCACCACCACCTTCACGAATCCCTCGGTGTGGCCGGCCGCCACCGCCTTCCCCAGTGCCGTCAGCGGGAACCGCCCCGTGCGGACCGTAAAGCCGGCCGCCTTCGCCGCGGCCTCCGTGTAGCCGATGGAGCCCACCTGCGGCTGACAGAAGGTCGCCCGGGGCATCTGCACATAATCCGGCTCAGGCCGCGACATCCCCGCAATCGCCTCGGCTGCCAGCACTCCCTGGTGCGAAGCCACGTGCGCGAGCATCAGCTTCCCCGTCACATCCCCCACCGCGAAAATGCCCGGCACGTTCGTCTCCATCCGCCCGTCAATGTCGATAAACCCCCGGGTCGTCCGGACCCCTGCTGCCTCCAGCCCCAGCCCTTCGGTGTGCGCAACAAACCCGACGGCGACGAGCACCGTATCTGCCTCCAGCGCCCCCGCTCCGTCCGGCCCTTCGGTCCGCACCACCGCGCCCGCGCTCGTCCGCTCGATGCCGCTGACCTTCGTGCTCACCATGCAGCGGATCCCCCGCGCCTCGAAGCTGCGCCGCAGCAGCCGCCCAATGTCGGGGTCCTCGAGCGGGACGAGCGTCTCCATCATTTCGACGATGGTGACCTCGCTCCCGTAGCTCGCCCACAGGTGCGCAAACTCCACGCCGACCGGTCCCGCCCCGATGATCACCGCCCGCCCCGGCGGCGTCCGGCGCTCCAGCGCCTCCCGGCTGGTGATAACGGTCTCGCCGTCCGGCTCCATGCCAGGCAGCACCCGCGTGTGCGCCCCCGTCGCGATGATGATGTTCGCTGCCCGGTGCTCCGACCCATCCACCGCCACGGCCCGCGTGCCCGCCAGCCGTGCCGTGCCCGGGATGACCTCGACGCCGTTGTCGCGCAGGAGACCCTCTACGCCGCCCACGATCTGGTCTACCACCTGCCGGCTCCGGTCGACCGCGGCGCCGAAATCGAAGGACACGCCCTCAGCACCGCGCAGGCCCCACCGCCCGCCTTCGCGCACCGCGTTCACCACGTCCGCGTTCTTCAGGAGCGCCTTGCTCGGGATGCATCCCCAGTTCAGGCAAAGCCCGCCGACGCGGTCCTTCTCGAAGACGGCCGCCTTCATCCCCAGCTGGGCCGCCCGGATCGCGGCCACGTACCCGCCGGGCCCGCCTCCGATCACTGCGACATCCCACTGAGCCATAGCGTCCTCCTAGACTACCATAGGCAGTATCGAACGGTTCAGGGCTACGGCACAGTCAGCCGCCTCTCAACTCTGCCCGATTCCGCAAGAGGCTGTCTACGTTCGAACGTTTACGATTCCGCCGGCCGCGCGGCCGGGAACACGTCCACCTGGCCCGGCCGCCGGAGCACATACATGGCGTGCGTGCGGAGCGGCGGGACTGCCGCCAGCGGCCCGTACAGCCATGGCGCGAACCGCCCGACCCGGCGCGCTACCGGCGGCGCGAGGGTCAGGGTCTTCACCCGCATCGGACAGCGCGGGAACCACCGGCGGATGTCGTCCTCCAGCACCGGGTGCACGTTCGGGTTCGCCGGGTTCCGCCGCCGCATGTCGTACACAATGATGAGCCCGCCCGGCCGGGTGATGCGCACCAGTTCGCCCGCAATCCGCTGCGCCACGTCCTCATCGGCCACCGAACTGAACAGCGTGAACGCCAGCGCAAGGTCGAATGCCCGGTCGGGCTCGGGAATCCGCTCCGCGCTCCCCTCGTGCACCCGGATATCGCTCGACCTCGACCGGCAGTACGCCACGGCCGCCGGGTCGATGTCCTGGCCCGCAAGGTTCTGCGGCTTTGCGCCCCACTGCACCAGCAGGCGGAGGTTGTACCCCGTCGAGCACCCGGCTTCGAACGCCCGCAGCTCCGCCAGCGAACTCCAGCCCACCCGCGCGAACAGCCGCGCCAGGTAGCGCTCGCGCTCCTGGACCATGAGGAGGTTGCCGGGTTGCAGGATTGAGTGGTCCGCCATGCCCCCTGCCAATCTACGCGCCCGCCTCCCTCGGGAAAAGCCGTATCATCCGGGCCATGCCCATCGAACAGGAGTACATTGACCGCCACCCCGGCTCCCGCGCCCTCTATGAGCGCGCCTCGCGCGTCCTCCCGAGCGGGGTCACGCACGATAGCCGCTACCTTCGGCCGTTCCCCATCTACGCCGACCGGGCTGAAGGTGCCCACAAGTGGGACGTCGATGGTCACGAATACATCGATTACGTCGTCGGGCACGGCGCGCTCCTCCTTGGCCACAACCACCCGGCGGTGACCGCCGCGGCGGCCGCCCAGCTCGCCCGCGGCACCCATTACGGCGCCAGCCATCTCCACGAAATCGAATGGGCCGAAGAGGTGACCCGCCTCGTGCCTGCCGCAGAGGTCGTCCGCTTCACCTCCTCCGGCACCGAAGCGACCCTCATGGCCCTCCGCCTCGCCCGGGCCGCCACCGGAAAACCTGGCGTCATCAAGTTCGAACGCCACTTCCACGGCTGGCACGACTACGTCGTCGCCGCTTCGAGCTACGCGGGCCGCACGCCGCCCGGCATCCCTGCGGCCACCCTCGAGTCGGTCCTCGTCCTGCCGCCTGACCTCGAGGCCGTCGAATCCGCCTTCGCCGCCCGCGACGATATCGGCACCGTCATCGTCGAGGCCGCCGGGGCTTCCAGCGGGCAGGTGCCGCTCCCGAACGGGTTCCTCCACGGCCTCGCCGAAATCTGCCGCAGACGCGGCGCCGTCTTCATCATGGACGAGGTCGTGACCGGTTTCCGCTGGGCGCCCGGCGGCGTCCAGGAGGTCGAAGGGATCCGCCCCGACCTCGTGACCCTCGCCAAGATCCTCGCCGGCGGATTCCCCGGCGGCGCCGTCGCCGGCCGCCGCGACCTCCTCGAATACCTCCAGTTCCCCGGCGGCGGCCCCCGGACCGAAAAGGTCGGCCACCCGGGAACCTTCAACGCCAATCCCCTCTCCGCAGCCGCCGGCGTCGCCTGCCTCCGCGAAATCGCCGACGGCACCCACCAGCGCCGGGCTGCCGAACTCGCCGCATCGCTCCGTTCCGGCATGAACGCCGTCCTCTGCGAACTTGGCATCCCCGGCGTCGTCTACGGGCAGTCCTCCGCCTTCCGTGTCCTCCTCGCCGGGACGATGGTCCCCGAAGCCCAGGACTACGACGGCCGCGAGCTGCCCCGCACCCTCCTCGAGTCGCCAACGCCGCCCGAGCGCGCCCGCCTCCTCCAGCTTGCGCTCCTCAACCGCGGCGTCCAGCTCTTCGGCACCGCCGGCATGCTCAGCTCGGCCCACACGGAGCACGACATCGATGCCACCCTCGATGCCTGGCGCGATTCGCTCCTTCAGCTCCGCGCCGAGGGCTACCTCGATTCCGCCTGACTCCAAACCGCATCTGGAATCCGCTACACTGGCGCCATGCTGCAGTCCGTGCTCTTCTTCCTCGTGCTCGGGCTCCCCTTCTTCCTCTACCTGCTGAACGCTTACCTCGCCCAGCGGGACGCCCGGAAGGGCATGGGCGGCGGCATCGCCGGCGGTATCCCCCGCCCAAAGGAAGCGAAAACGCCGCGCGCGAGTGCCAGGAAGGCCCGCGTCCGCCGTGCGCGGGTGTCGAATTGTGGCCGCACCTTCTCCCACTTCGCCCTGGCCCTCGTCGGGTCCTCCGCCAGCTGCCGCTACTGCACCTACCTTGAGCCGGTCGCGCCTCCCCCTCCCGGCGGGAACGACCCGCTCGACGAAACCGAGGCTGCCATCCGCGCCGCCGAAGAGATCATCGACCAGTCCCGCCATTGAGCCCGCGCCGCCGGAGACACCGCGGCATGCCTCCGGCACAATGCCTCCATGCAGTACACCCGTCTCGGCCGCACCGGCCTCCCCGTCTCCCGCCTCTGCCTCGGCACCATGACCTTCGGCTTCCAGTGCGACGAAGCCACCTCCTTCGCCATCATGGACCGCGCCTTCGAGGGCGGCATCACCTTCTTCGATACCGCCGACGTCTACCCCATCGGCGCTCCCCCCGGCGCACAGGGCCGGACCGAGGAGATCATCGGCCGCTGGCTCGCCCGCACCGGCAACCGCAGCCGCATCATTCTCGCCACCAAGTGCTTCGGCCGTGTCGGCCCCGCCCGCTGGGACCAGGGCAATTCCCGCAAGCACATCCTGGATGCGGTCGATGCCTCCCTCCGCCGCCTCGGCACCGACTACATCGACCTGTACCAGCTCCACGGCCCGGACCCCGAAACACCCATCGACGAAACCCTCAAGGCCCTCGATGACCTCGTTCGCTGGGGGAAGGTCCGCTATATCGGCTGCTCGAACTTCCTGGCCTACCAGGTCGCCCGCGCCATCGGCCGCAGCGAGGTCCTCGGCGTCGCCCGCTTCGATTCCGTCCAGCCCCGCTACAACCTCCTCTTTCGCGAAATCGAACGGGAGCTCCTCCCCCTGTGCGCCGAAGAGGGCATCGGCGTCATCCCGTACAACCCGCTCGCCGGCGGCCTCCTGACCGGAAAGCACAACCCCGAGACTGGCCCGGAAGAAGGCTCCCGCTTCACCCTCGGGACGGCCGCCCAGCGCTACCAGGAGCGGTACTGGCACGGCCGCATGTTCGAGACGGTCGAGCAGCTCCGCCCCATCGCCGCGGAGGCCGGCATGTCGCTCGCTCAGATGGCCGTCGCCTGGGTCATGGCCAACCCCGTCATCACCGCCCCGATCATCGGCGCCAGCCGCCCCGAACAGCTCGCCGATACCCTTGCCGCCGCCCAAACGCCGCTTCCGCCGGAGCTCAAGCAGCGCCTCGACGACCTCACCCTCGAATACCGCCGGGGAGACGCCGCCCGCTGATGTCCGAGCTCTCCGCCCTGCTCGATATTGCCCTCCGCGCTGCCGCCCTTGCCGGCGAAACGATCATGCCCATCTACGCCAGCCCCTTCGCCGTCGAGCGGAAGGCCGACCGCACCCCGGTGACCGAGGCTGACCGCCGCGCCGAACTTGCCATGCGCGAATTCTTCGCCCGCGAAACTCCCGGCTTCGGCGTCCTCGGCGAAGAGTTCGGCGAAACCCCCGGCGACGGCCGCCACCGCTGGATCATCGACCCCATCGATGGCACCAAGTCGTTCATCCACCGCGTCCCCCTCTTCGGCACACTCGTCGCGCTCGAGCGCGATGGCGAGCCTGTCGTCGGGGTCATCGCCTGCCACGCCGTCGGCGAAACGGTTGCCGCCGCCGCGGGGCTCGGCGCACGGCTCAATGGCGAGCCCTGCCGCGTCTCCCGGGTCGCATCGCTCGACGAGGCAACCCTGACCATGACCTCCTTCGCCCGGACCGCCGCCCGCCGGCCCCTGGGGTACCGTGCGCTCGTCGAACGGTGCGGCCTCGCCCGGGCCTGGGGCGACTGCTACGGCTACCTCATGGTGGCAACCGGCCGCGCCGAGATCATGCTCGACCCCGACATGAGCATCTGGGACGCCGCCGCCCTCCAGCCGGTCATCCGCGAGGCCGGCGGCCGCTTCAGCCAGTGGGATGGCAACCCCGCCCTCGGCGACTCCGCGGTCGCAACGAACGGCCTGCTCCACGGCGAGGTGATCGCCCTCCTCGCGGCCGACCTCGCCTGACGAACGCCCGAAGCTCCGCACAATGCGCGAGCGCCCGCCGGCCGACGGGCGCTCGCTGCGCGTTCGGTTCCTCGCTGAAGGCCTGGCGTCAGGCTTTCCCGATTTTGAACATCTTCGTCCCGCAGACCGGGCAGGTGCCCTCGGTCGCGGGCTTCCCGTTCTTCATCGTGATCGCCTTCGGGTCCTTCATTTCGCGCCGTTCCCGGCACTTCAGGCAGTAGGCTTCCAACGAACCCTCCTTCTCCCCGTCCTGCGACGGGCCCGGCAAATATTGTGAGAGTGCCTACGCAGTTACGCAGACCTGCCGGCCACCTCGGATGATCCGCCTCGGCCCATGTGGTGTCAACCAGAAAATGAACCTGTTAGCGACATAACAAACAGAATTGCCCGGTTCAGGCCCGAAACACCTTCACCGGCTGCACCGAACCGCCTGCATCGACCGCGCCGACGCCAAGGAATTGCCCGGCGGTGCTGTACACCCGCGCCGCCGGGGCCGGCCGCAGCGCTCCCCCGGCGCGGTGTACGTTCCCGTGCACGAACGCCGCCGCGCCGGACGGTCCGAGCAGCGCGCAGTCGTGCTCCAGCAGCGCCTCGTCGGCCGGGAGAACGGCCTCCCCTGCCCGGCCCATGCCAGCCAGTCGCTCCAGCTCCTCGACCGACCACGCCTCGTCCACGGCGAACCGTCCCGACCGCAGCCGCCGCAGGCTCGCCAGGTGCGCGCCGCAGCCCAGCGCCTCCCCGATGTCCCGCGCGAGGCTCCGGATGTACGTCCCGGGCCCGCACCGGACATCGATCCGCAGCCGGTCGGCCGCGAGGAGCGTCAGCTGCAGCTCGAAGACCTCGACCGGCCGCGCCGCGAGCTCAACCGCCTTCCCCTGCCGCGCGAGGTCGTATGCCCGCTGCCCGGCAACCTTCACGGCGCTGTACGCCGGCGGGACCTGGGCGATTCTGCCGGTGAACTGCCGCGCCAGCCGCTCCAGCGTGGCGCCGTCGAGGGGCGGAACCGGGCGCCGCGCCGTCACCGCCCCCTCGCAATCCGCCGTGTCGGTGGCGATGCCGAGCACGATTTCGCCCGTGTAGGTCTTCTCGTGCGCCATCACGTACTCCGAGAGCCGGGTGGCCTGCCCGAGGCACAGCACCAGCAGCCCCGTGGCAAAGGGGTCCAGTGTGCCCGCATGGCCGGTACGCGGCTGGCCGAGCAGCCACCGCACCTTCGCCACCACGTCGTGGCTCGTCCACCCGGCCGGCTTGTCGACCAGCAGGATGCCGTCGGGGCCGTTAGTCGCCCGCTTCCTCGCCACGGCGCTCCGCACTCACCTGGTGGATCAGTTCCGCGAGCCGTGCCCCCCGTTCGATCGAGGGGTCGAACCGGAACACCAGCTCCGGAACGTTCCGCAGCGAGAGCCGGTGCACCAGCTCGCGGTGCAGGAACGGCGCCGAATGCTGCAGCCCCTCGAGCGCCTCGGCGCGCTCCTGCTCGCTCCCGAGGTGCGAGACATACACCACGGCCCGCCGCAGGTCCGGCGACACCTGCACCTCGGTGATGGTCACCATCCCCCGCGAGACCCGCGGGTCCTTCACCTCGCGCAGCAGCAGCTCCGAAATCTCTGCGCGGAGCAGTTCGCCCACGCGCGTCGTGCGCATACTCATGGCGCCCTCCGGAGCGTCAGCTCACCCGCTCTTCGTGGTAGAACTCGATGACGTCCCCGACCTGGAACTTGTCGAACCCTGAGATGACGATGCCGCACTCGTAGCCGGCCTGCACTTCGCGGACGTCGTCCTGGAACCGCTTGAGGCCCTCGCACCGCCCCTTCCAGACCTCCTCCTTGCCGCGCAGAACCCGCGCGAGCGACCCGCGCCGCACCACGCCGTCCGTCACGTAACACCCGGCAATCTGCCCGACACGACTCGACTTGAAGACTGCGCGCACCTCGGCATGTCCGTCCACCACGGTCTTGTAGACCGGCTCCAGCATGCCCTGCAGTGCCTTCTCGATGTCCTCGAGGAGCTGGTAGATGATGTTGTACGTCCGGATTTCGACGCCGACAGCCTCGGCCCGCTTCTTCGCGCCCGGCTCCACCCGCGTATTGAACCCGATGATGATGCCGTTCGAGGCCTCCGCCAGCATCACGTCGTTGTCCGTGACTGGCCCCGTCGCCGCGTGGATGATCCGAATCTTCACCTCGGGCGTGCTCAGCCGCTCTAGCGCGCCCTTGATCGCCTCCGCGGTCCCGCGGACGTCCGTCTTCAGGATGATGATCAGCTCCTTCAGCTTCCCGGCGCTGATCTCGTTGAACAGCGTGTCGAGATTGACGCGGGCGTGCTGGGTCTGCTCCTGCGCCTCGCGCTGCCGCTTCCGCTCCTCGACGATCTGCCGCGCCACCTTCTCGTCGGCAACCACGCGCAGCCGGTCGCCGGCCTCCGGCACATCTTCGAGCCCGAGGATGACCACCGGCGTCGATGGTCCGGCCTCCTTCACCCGCTTGCCGGTGTCATCGAGCATCGCCCGGACCTTGCCGCTCGTCTCCCCGACAACCACCGCGTCACCCTGCCGCAGGGTCCCCCGCTGCACCAGCACGGTCGCAATCGGCCCGCGGTGCGGGTCCAGCTCGGCTTCAATCACCACGCCTGAGCCCGGCCGGTTCGGGTTTGCCTTCAGCTCGCTGATTTCGGCCACGAGGTTGATCGCCTCGAGCAGGTCGCCGATGCCCTGCCCCGTCGCCGCGGAAACCGGCACGCAGACTGTGTCGCCGCCGTACTCCTCCACAACGATGCCGTACTCCGTCAGCTGCTGCTTCACCCGGTCCGGGTTCGCTGCCGGGAGGTCGATCTTGTTGATGGCCACGATGATCGGCACCCCGGCTGCCTTCGCGTGGTTGATCGCCTCCACCGTCTGCGGCATCACGCCGTCATCGGCGGCGACCACCAGCACGGCGATGTCGGTGACCTGCGCTCCGCGCGCCCGCATCGCGGTGAACGCCGCGTGGCCCGGCGTATCGATGAACGTAATGAGCTGCCCGTCCCGCTCGACCTGGTAGGCGCCGATGTGCTGCGTAATGCCGCCCGCTTCGCCCGCTGCCACCCGCGTCTTCCGAATCGCGTCCAGCAGGCTCGTCTTCCCGTGGTCCACGTGCCCGAGGATCGTCACCACCGGCGGCCGCGGCTTCAGCGATGCCGGGTCGTCCGGCTCCTCCTCCGGCTCGATGAGCGGCGTGCCCGGCTCCGGCTCAGCAGCGGCCTCCAGTTCCGGTTCGAACCCAAGCTCCACCGCGACCAGGGCCGCGGTGTCGTAGTCGATCGTCTGATTTTGCCCGGCCATTACCCCGTTGGTCATCAGCCGCTTGATGACCTCGACCGGCGAAACCCGCAGCAGGTCCGCCAGCTCCTTCACCGTCAGGGCGTCCGGGATTCGCACGGTCGTGCGGGACGAAGATTTTGCCGTCATACGCTATCGCCTTCCTTCGCCGGCAACGCCAACCCGAAGGCCCGCAGGGCTTCGATATCGTCCACGGCCGGGGTAATTTTCAGTGCATTCTTTATCGTACCCCCTCGCAGCGCTTTCTCCCAGCACTCGCGATAGGGGTGCACGTACGCCCCGCGCCCGTTCGCCTTCCCGCTCGGGTCGACCACCACGCGCCCTTCCGGCGTCCGCACAATGCGGATGAGCTCGCGCTTCCCCTGCTCAGCCCTGCAGGCGATGCACGTCCGTTGCGGCTGCCGTCGTGGTCGAACTCCCTGCGCGATCGTTGGCGCCTCCAGCTGTCAGCTGCCGCGGCCCGCACCCCATCAGTGGATGCGGCCCGCGTAATCGATGTCGTCCATGTCGTCGCCTTCGTCGTAGAACCGGGGCGCACGCTTGCCCTTCTTGCCGGCCGACTTCTTCGGAAGTGGCTCGTCTTCATCGTCGCGTCGCGGCAGCACGTCCTCCGCGAACCGGATCGAGGAGGGTCGAGACTCCTCGATGATGGCGGCCGGGATTTCGTACTCCTCGTCCTCTTCCTCGCCGTAATCCTCCGATTCGCGCTCTTCGCCGCGCGGCACCGGGATCGATTCGACAATCGAGGCGAACGAAATCTCTTCTTCCTCTTCCTCGTACGCCGGCTCCGGCTCCGGCTGCGGGCGCGGCGGCTCCGCCGTGACCGCAGTGGCCTGTGCACCCGCGGGTGCCGCCTCCTCGGCAGCCGCAGCCACCTGCTCGGCCTGCTGGAGGATATCGATGTCGGGCGCCTCGCCCGGGGCATAGGGCTCGAACGCCATCGGTGCTTCCGCCTCGCCTGCCTCCTGGCGCGCCTTCGCCGATTCGCTCAGGATGGTAATCCGCCACCCCGTCAGCTTCGCGGCCAGGCGCGCGTTCTGCCCGTCCTTGCCGATCGCCAGCGACATCATCTTGTCCGGAACCACCACCGAGGCGAGCCGCTCCGCCGGGTCGATCTCCACTTCCGAAACCTGCGCCGGGCTCAGCGCGTTCGAAACGAACTTCGCCGGGTCCGGGTCCCACTTGATCACGTCGATCCGCTCGCCGTTCAGCTCGTTGACGATGTTCTGAATGCGGGTCCCGCGCACCCCAACGCACGCCCCGATCGGGTCGATGGCAGGGTTGCGCGCCCAAACGGCGATTTTGCTCCGGTGGCCGCCTTCCCGGGCGATGCTCTTGATTTCCACCGTGCCGTTCTTGATCTCCGGCACCTCCATCTCGAACAGCCGCCGCAGCAGGTTCCGGTGGGCCCGGCTGACCACGATCTGCGGCCCCTTCGAGGCCCGGTTCACTTCCACCACCAGCACCCGCACCCGCTGCCCCGCCCGGAGGTGCTCGTTCCGCACCTGCTCGCTCGCGGGCAGCACCGCCTCAGTGCCCCGCCCAAGGTCGAGAATCACCTGCCGCGGCTCAACTTTCTGCACCGTGCCGACGATCAGTTCCCCGACCTTGCCGATGTACTCCTCGTAAATGGCGTCGCGCTCCGCCTCGCGCAGCCGCTGTAGCACCACCTGCTTCGCCGTCTGCGCCGCGATCCGCCCCGCGTTCTTCGGGACCTCCTCCTCGAAGTCGAGCACGTCGCCCGGGCGCGCATCCGGCTTCCACTTCCGCGCCTCCTCGACCGTCATCTCGATGCGCGGGTTCTCCACCTGCTCCACCACGAACATCTGGCGGTACGCGCGGATCTCGCCGTTGCGCGCATCGATCTTGACGTACATGTTCGGCGCATCGTCCTCCTCGCGCCGGAAGGCCGAGGTCAGCGCCGCTTCGACGGCCTCGTACACGGTCTCCGGCGGGAGGTTCTTCTCTGCCGCGAGCTGGTTCAGCGCCAACAACAGTTCGTTCTTCATGCTCTCAACAAAAAAGTGGGCGCCGGCGCCCACTCCCGGATGGAATCGCTGGCCATAGCATACCACGTTCCTCCCGGGCCGTGATCAGCCCCCGCGCCGATCCGCTACCCTGAAACCATGCCGCGCATCTACCTCGACCACGCAGCAACCACGCCCCCCGACCCGCGCGTCGTCGAAGCCATGCTCCCCTTCTTCACCACCCACTGGGGCAACCCATCGAGCATCTACCTCGAGGGACAGGAGGCGCGCCGCGCGGTCGATGCCGCCCGCAAGACCATCGCCGACCTCCTCGGCGCCAGCCCGAAAGAGATCGTCTTCACCTCCGGCGGCACCGAATCCGACAACGCCGCCATCCGCGGCGCAGCCTTCGCCCAGCGCGCCCGTGGCCGCGGCAACCACATCGTGACCACCGCCATCGAGCACCACGCCGTCCTCCACACCGTCGAGCAGCTCGAACGCGAAGGCTTCCGCGCCACCTACCTCCCGGTCGACCGCGACGGCGTCGTTTCGCTCGACGCGCTCGCCGAGGCCGTCGGCCCCGAAACCATCGTCGTCTCGATCATGACCGCGAACAACGAGGTCGGCACCATCCAGCCGGTCGCCGAGGCGGCCCGCATCGCCCGTGAGCGCAACCCGCGCGTGGTCGTCCACACCGACGCGGTCCAGGCTGCCGGCTCGCTCGATATCACCCCCGCGAAACTCGGGGTCGACCTGCTGAGCCTCGCCGGGCACAAGATCTACGGCCCGAAGGGCATCGGGCTCCTCTACATCAAGAACCGCACGCCGTGGCAGCCCTTCATCCTCGGCGGCAGCCAGGAGAAGGAGCGCCGCGCCGGCACCGAAAATGTCCCCGGCATCGTCGGCCTCGCGGTCGCGATGCAGCTTGCCTGGCAGGAGCGCGACGCCTTCAACGCCCACGTCTCCCGCCTGCGCAATCGCCTCCTCTTCGAACTCCCTGAGCGCATCCCGGACACCGTGATCACCGGCCCGGCCGACCCCGAGCGCCGCCTCCCGAACAACTTCTCCTGCTGCTTCCGCAACGTCGAGGGAGAGAGTGTCCTCCTCGCGCTTGATATGGCCGATATCGCCGCCAGCAGCGGCTCAGCCTGCACCACCGGCGCTCTCGAACCGTCCCATGTCCTTACCGCCATGGGCATCGATCGCGACCTCGCCCATGCCTCCCTTCGCCTCACCCTCGGCCGCCACACCACCGACGCCGAGATCGACCGCGTCCTCGACGTGCTTCCCGGGATCGTCCAAAAGCTGCGCGCCCTCGCCGGCGCCTAGTGAATCCCCTGGTGCGCCAGGAAGTCGAGGATGTCCTGCACCGTGCGGATGTTCTCCGCGTCCTCGTCGCGGATTTCGAACTCCGCCTGGTCGGCAAACTCCTCCTCGATCGCAATCGTCAGGTCGACGATATCGAGCGAGTCGGCCCGCAGGTCATCCACGAGGCTCGCCTCCGGCGTCACCTCGTCGGGGCTCACCTTCAGCTGCCGAACCACCACATCGCGAACTCGTTCGAACACTGTTGCCATTGGCGATTGCTCCCCTCGGTGTGATGTGCGCTGCCGGGCGTTCGCTAGGCTACGTCAGCGCTCGTACTTGCGGAAGATCACAGACCCGTTCTGGCCCCCGAATCCGAACCCATTTGCCGCCGCCGCCCGGACGCGCATCTCGCGCGCCTTCAGCGGCACGTAGTCGAGGTCGCACTCCGGGTCCGGGTGCTCCAGGTTGATCGTCGGCGGCACCACGTCGTGGTACACCGCCAGCGCCGCGGCCAGCGCCCCCACCGCCCCGGCCGCACCCAGCAGGTGCCCGACCATCGATTTCGGCGAACTCACCGCCAGGCGGTAGGCGTGCTCCCCGTACGCCAGCTTGATCGCCTTCGTCTCGGCGACGTCGTTGAGCGGGGTGCCCGTGCCGTGCGCGGCGATGTAGTCCACATCCTCGGGCCGAAGCCCAGCGTCGCGGAGCGCTTCCGTCATCGCGTCGCACGCCCCCGACCCATCCTCCAGCGGCGCCGTGATGTGGTAGGCATCGCAGCTCAGGCCGCCGCCGGCCAGCTCCGCGTACACCCGCGCGCCCCGGGCCCTTGCCCGCTCCTCCGACTCGATGACCATCACCACCGCGCCTTCGCCGAACACGAACCCGTCGCGGTCCCGGTCGAACGGGCGGCTCGCTTTCTCCGGCTCGTCGTTCCGCCGGCTGAGCGCCTTCATGTTCGCCAGCGCCGCAATCGGGAGCGGGTGGAGCGCAGCTTCCGTCCCGCCCGCAAGCACCACATCACACCGGCCCGACGCAATCAGCTGCTTCGCCTCGATATAGCTGTACAGCCCGCTCGCACACGCGGCCACGCTCGCCATCGCCGGGCCGCGCAGCCCGAGGTGCATCGAAACCTGGCAGGCGCCCATATTCGGCGCCATCGTCGGCACGTAGAACGGGCTGACGCGGTTCGGCCCCCGCTGCTGCAGCACCAGCACCTCTTCCATCGTGTCGATTGCGCCGCCCGAGCCCGTGGCGATGGCCGAGCCCGCCCGACGACGCTCCTCGTCCGCCAGGACGAGGCCCGCGTCCTCCGCCGCCAGCTTCGCCGCTGCCACAGCGAGCTGCGCGAACCGCGACATCCGCCGCGCCTCTTTTGTGTCCATGTACCGCCCGGGCTCGAAGCCCTTCACCTCGGTGGCAATCCTCACCGGCAGGTCGGTGGCATCGAATCGCGTAATCGGCCCCGCGCCCGAAACGCCCGCCACAAGGTTCTCCCAGAACTCGTGCGCGGTCAGTCCAATCGGCGTGATGGCCCCCACGCCGGTCACCAGTGCTCGCCTCACAGGCTGTTCTCCCCGGTCAGTCGACCTTCCGGAATATCAGACACGCGTTGTGGCCGCCCAGCCCCACCGACGTCGTCATCGCCACGTTCACCGGCATCGCCCTCGCCACGTTCGGCACGTAGTCGAGGTCGCACTCCGGGTCGGGCGTCGTGTAGTTGATAGTCGGCGCCACTTTCTGGTCGCGGATCGCCATCACGCAGGCGAGCGCCTCCACCGAACCGCTTGCACCCATGCAGTGCCCGGTAATTGGCTTCACCGATGAAATCGCTGCCCGGTACGCCGCCGGCCCCATGACCTCTTTGAAGACCAGCGTCTCGACCCGGTCGTTCAGCGGCGTCCCGCTCCCGTGCGGGTTGATGTAGTCAATCTCCGAAGGGTCGATGCCCGCCTTCCGGATTGCCGCCACCACCGCGCGCTTCAGCCCGCGCCCGGTCTCGTGCAGCGCAATCATGTCGTACGCGTCGTTCGACGTCCCGTACCCGATGACTTCGCAGTAGATCCGTGCCCCCCGCGCCCGCGCGTGCTCGTACTCCTCGAGGACCATGCCGCATGCCCCCTCCCCCGCAATGAACCCGTCCCGGTGGAGGTCGAACGGCTTCAGCGCTTTCTCCGGGTGCTCGTTGTCAGATGCCAGCGCCCGCATCGAACACCACGTCGCGTGGTAGATCGGCAGCAGCACCGCCTCCGAGCTCCCGGTAATCACCGCGTCGGCGTCGCCCCGGCGGATCGTCTCGAAGGCCTCTCCGATCGCCGCCGCACCTGTCGCGCAGGCCGCCACCGGCGCGTAATTCGGTCCCCGCGCGCCCGTCGCGATCGCAATGTGCCCGCTCGCCGCGTCCGGGATCAAATTGGCCACGAGGAACGGCGTAATCCGCCGCGGCCCCTTCTCCTCGAGGATCCGCTGGTGCTCGAGGAGCATGTCCGTGCCGCCGGCCCCCGACCCGAAAATCACGCCGACCATGTCCGCGTTCTCCTCGGTGACCTTCAGCCCGCTGTCGGCAACGGCATCGAGCGCTGCGGCCACGCCGAACTGCACCGAGCGGTTCATGTACCGCTGCTGCTTGGGGTCGACCCGGTCGCCCAGCTCGAATCCCTTCACCTCCGCCTGGATGCGGACCGGGTACGGCTCCGGGTCGAAGAGCGTGATCGGCCCGATGCCGCTCCGCCCCTCCAGCATCGCCTGCCAGGTCTCCTCCGCCGTGTGCCCGACGGCAGTCACCGCGCCGACGCCCGTCACCACCACGCGCCTCGTCATTGTGCAGCTGCCTCCACGAGTGCCCACCGCTCCGAGAGCATCCCTTCATAGTCATCGCTGATCGCGACGCTGTTGACGCTGTAGTCAATCCGCCGCACCAGCTTCGTCAGCACCGACCCGGGCCCGACCTCCAGGAACATGTCGGCCCCCTCGTCCCGCATCCGCTCAATCGTCTTCTGCCACTGCACGCCGTGCGTGAGCTGCTCCTTCAGCTCCTGGCAGACCTCCGCGCCCGTGCGCAAAAGGCTCGCATTCACGTTGCCCACGAGCGGCCGGATCGGGTCCTTCACCTTCACCCGGTCGAGGAGGGCCGCCATCCCCTCGCTCGCCTTCGCCATCAGCGGCGAGTGGGAGCCGATGGTGATCGGCAGCCGCACCACCCGCCGCGCCTTCGCCTGTTCCGCGAGCTGCATCGCCCGCTCGAGCGGCTTCAGGTAGCCCGAAATCACGCTTTGCCCTTCGCAGTTCGAATTCGCCAGCCCGACGTAGCCCTCCTTCGACGCCTCGGCGCAAATTTCGAGCACCTTCTCCTCAGGCAGGCCGAGGATCGACGCCATGCCGCCCGGGTTCTCCCGGCCGGCTTCCTCCATCAGCCGTCCGCGGGCATCGACCAGCTCCAGCCCGTCCTCGAACGAAATCGACCCGGCGGCCACCGCCGCGGTGAATTCGCCCATCGAATGCCCCGCGAACAGGAAGGGCTGGAATGACCTCCCAATGGATGCCCAGCGCTCTTTGAGCGCCTCGAGCCACGCGATCGAGGTCACAAACGTGGCGGGCTGCTGGTTCCGCGTCGCTTCGAGCTCTTCTGCAGGGCCCTCCCAGCACAGCTTCGAAAGGTTGCGCTCCAGCAGCTCGTCAGCGCGGCGGAACACATCGCGCGCCGCCTTCGAAACCTGGGCGAGCTTCTGTCCCATGCCGACGTGCTGCGAGCCCTGACCCGGGAAAATCAGGGCCAGCCGCGACCACGGCTTGATCTCCTGGTCCATCCGAACGGTCCCTTCGTTCCGCAGGCCTCCACGGCCCGGTTGGGCATGGAGGATACCAGTCCGTCCGGCAGCGGGCGAAGGTTTGCCACCCCCGAACCGTCCCCCGCCATCAGAGCAGGCTTGCCGGGTCGATGTCGACCTGCCACCGGTCGCCGAGCCGCACCTGCCCGATGAGCGTGCCCGGCGCCCGCCCCCGCAGGAGGATCTGCCACCGCACCTCGCCCCGGACCCGCGGGATGAACGGCCGCGTCGGCCCCAGGATCTCCGGCTCGGCCCGCCCCGCCGCGTCGCGCAGCACCCGCAGCTCCCGCGCAACCCGGCTCGCCTCCTCCAGCCCCGCCGTTTCATCGTGGTGCCGGTAGACCAGCCGCGCGATGCGCGAAAACGGCGGGTACCCCGCCCGCCGCCGGTGCGCAATCTCGCTTTCGTAAAAACCCCGGTAGTCATGCTCCGCCGCCGCCACGATTGGTGGCGCCTCGGGTTCATACGTCTGGATGAACACCCTGCCCGGCCGGTCTCGCCGGCCTGCCCGGCCCGCCACCTGGCTCAACAGCTGATATGTCCGCTCAGCCGCCCGGTAATCCGGGAGGCTCAGGCCGACGTCCGCGTCGACCACCCCCACGACCGTCAGGCGCGCGAGGTCGAGTCCCTTCGCCAGGAGCTGTGTCCCAACCACGATATCGACCCGCCCGGCCTCCAGCTCGGCCACCATCCGCTCATGCGCGTCCCGCGTGCGGGCCGTGTCGCTGTCCCAGCGCGCCACCCGCGCCCCGCGGAACACTGCCCGCGCCTCCGCCTCCACGCGCTGCGTCCCGACCCCGAACGGCCGGTATCGAAGGCTGTCGCAGTTCGGGCACCGGTCCTCAAGCCGCTTCGTCCGGCCGCAGTGGTGGCAGCGCAGCATCGCATGAATCGATGCCTCGGCGTCGAGGCTCATCGCCACCTCGCATGACGGGCAGAGCGGCAGGAACCCGCAATCCCGGCAGAGCACGAACCGCGCCGATCCCCGCCGGTTCACGAACAGGATCGCCTGCTCGCCCGCCGCCAGCGCCTCCCGCACGGCCTGCCGCAGCGCACGGCTGAACATGCTCCGGTTGCCTGCCTGCAGCTCCTCCCGCATGTCCACTACCTGCACCGACGGCAGCGCGCCTTCGGTCACGCTCCCGTCCTCGGCCGGCGCCAGCCGCGTGGCCAGCTCGACCCGCGCAATCTGCCCGGTCTCCGACCGGTGGTAGGTCACCACATCCGGCGTCGCGCTCCCGAGGACGACCCGGGCGCCAGTCAGCTCACCCAGCTTCACCGCAACATCCCGCGCGTGGTACCGCGGCACCGGGTCCGACTGCTTGTAGGTCCACTCATGCTCCTCGTCGAGCACGACCAGTTCGAGCCTCCGGACCGGCGCGAACACAGCGCTCCGCGAACCGAGCACGAGCCGCGCCTCGCCGCGCTCCACCCGGAACCACTGGTCGTACAGCTCGCCGGTCGAAAGCCGCGAATGGAACACCGCCAGATCGTCGCCGAACCGTTCCCCGAACCGCCGGATCGCCTGGGGCGTCAGCGAAATCTCCGGCACCAGCATGATCGCGCCGCCGCCCGCCCCCAGCGCCCGCCCCACGAGGTCGAGGTAGACCTCGGTCTTCCCCGAGCCCGTCACCCCGTGGATCAGCGTCACCCGCTCCCGCCACGCCGTTTCCGCCGCGGCCAGCTGCTCCGCACTGAGCGCCGGCGGCGGCCGCTGCCCGCCCCGTACGGCGGCAACCGGGTCGCGCTCCACCCGCCGCTCGTTCGTGCGGATGAATCCGCGCTCCGCCAGCCGCTCAAGGTGTGCCGGTGTCGTCCCGAGCGCCCGAACGGCGGCCAGGGGCAGGTCGGGCTCCTCCGCCAGCCGCAGCAGCACCCGCCCCTCAACCGACCGGGGCCGCGCTTCCAGCAGCCGTTCGGCCTCGGCGCGCGCCGCGTCCGGGTCGACAGCCAGGGCGACCCGCCGCTCGAACTTCGGCCGCCCGGTCGGCCGGGCGAGCCCTTGCGTCACTGTCAGGTGGCCCTCCTGCTGCAGCCGCTGCAGCGTCGTCAGCGAAACCGGGCCCACCGCCTCCCGTAGTTCGTCCAGCGTCACCCGCCCGTGTTCGGCGATGTACTGCAAGATCGCACGGTCCTTCGGGTAGACCGGCAGCAGCGGCGGCACGTCGACGGGAGACACCATCGTCACCGGCCTCTGCCCGAACCCTGCCGGCAGGCAGCACGCCACGCACTCCCACAGCGGCGCCAGGTACTCCTCGCAAACCCACTCCGCCAGGGCGATCCGGGCCGGGTCGAGGAGCGGCTCGGGGTCCATCACCGCGCTGATTGGCCGCACCGCCTCGACATCGCTCCGATCGCGCATCCGCAGGACAATCCCCTGCACGATCCGCGGCCCGAACGGCACGAAGACCGCCATCCCCGGGGCGACCTCCATCCCCGGAGGCACGGCGTAGGTGAATGGCCTCCGGGCCGGCTGGGTCGTGTGGACCGCAACCTCGGCGAATACCGTCCCCTCCGGGGGAACGAACGCCGGGTCGACCGCGTGTGCCGGGTGATCGCTCACACGCAGATGGTACGCCCCGGCAATGCAGCCCTCAGCCCGCTGCCTCCGCTTCCGGCACCCGCGGCTCGGCTGCCGCCGGTTCTGCCACAACGGCGCCGCGCGTCAGCCAGAGGAACAGCGGGATGCCCGCCGCCATCACCGCCCCGCCGAAGAAGAATGCCCCTTCGAGCTGGAAGAGGCTGACCACCACCCCCGAGAGCAGCGACCCGGCGACGATGCCGATCCCGTTCGAGGCCGAGCTGAGCCCCAGCACCGTGCCCATCCCCGCCCGTCGGCCGGCCACAACCTGGATCGCGCCGGCGGCCACCATCGAGAGCGAACTCGTCGCCCCCATCCCCAGCAGCACCGCCACCGCCGCGCCGTAGCTTGGAACCACCCCCAGGCTCGCCAGCAGGGCGGCGTACGCCGCCAGGCCGCCCGCCACGAGCAGGCGCCGGTCTCGGCGGTCCGCAATCCGGCCCAGGACCGGCTGGGCAAGCCCTCCCGTGATGTCCTGCATCGCGAACGCCAGGCCGATCATGATCGGCGTCGCGCCGATCCCCTCCTCCAGCCGCAGCGCCAGGAAGCTGAGCGTTGCCCCGGCCGCCACCGCAACCATGCCCGCGTGCAGCGTGACGGCGAGCACCACCCGGTCGCCCAGCGCCTCCCGGAACGTGCGGTCCGTGCGCCCAACCGTGCCGCCGGCCTTTCTCGTCGCCCGGCGCTCCAGCTCGGCCGGGCTGTGCCGCGGCAGCCACAGCGTAAGCACCAGCGCCGAAAGCGCCATCATCGCCGCCATCGCGACGAACACCGACCGGAACCCCAGCACTTCGCGCAGCACCCCGGCCACCAGCGGGCCGGTGCCGAACCCCACGATGTCGGCCGTGGCGAACACCCCCAGCCACCGCCCCTCCTGCCCGCGCGGCGTCAGGTCGCCGACGTACGCCCGCGCCACCGAAAAGATGAGGCTCGTGCCCAGCCCCGAGAACGCCCTGAACGCGATCACCTGGTAGAAGTTCTGTGCGGTCAGATACCCGAGCGCAGCGATGAGATAGACCAGCAGCCCCGCCACGATGAACGGCTTCCGCCCGTACCGGTCCGAAAGCCGCCCCGCGAACGGCCCCACAAACGTCTGCACAATCGCAAAAACCGAGAACGTGAGCCCAAGCCAGATGCCCGTCGCGCCCAGCCGCTCGGCGTACACCGGCAGCAGCGGGCTCACCATCGAAATGCCCATCGTCGCGACGAAGACCGCAACGTACAGCGCGACGAACGGACGCGAGCGCATCGCTTCGAGCCTACCCGATCGCTTCCTGGACCGCTCGGTGAGCCTTCGGCAGACCGGGTGCTACACTCGCAGGAGCCTCCACGCCCCGGTCGGTTCGCCCATGAGAAAGATCTTCGACGTCCATATCCACTTCCCCCGCAACTGGGAAAACCCGGACGAAGACCAGGCCCCCATGGTCGACCGCCTCGCCGACATCGCGTCCCGGGTCGGCATCACCAAAGGCTGTATGCTCACCGGCGGCCGCTTCGGCCCCTCCTACGAGCGCGGGATGGAGATCCTCGAGAAGTACCTCGACCTCTTCATCCCCGTCGCCGTCATCGACCCCGAGGAGATCGGCCCCGACGAGGTCCAGCACCTCTACGACATGGGCTACCGCGGCCTGAAGCTCATCGGCGTCGCCCGCCCCTACGACGAGCCGGACTACCTCCCGACCTACGCGAAGGCCGAGCAGCTCGGCATGCCCATCCTCTTCCACATGGGCGTCATCGGCGGCGGCCTTGATTACTCCATCACCCACCCGCGCCGCAGCGCGGCCGCAGCCCAGGCCTACCAGCGGATGATGGCCATGCAGGAGCGCATGCCACCGCGCAACGTCTCCGCCGCGCGGATGTCGCCGCTGCATCTCGACACCATCGCCAACCGCTTCCCCAGGCTGAAGATCATCGGCGCACACGTCGGCAACCAGGGCAACTACGACTACGCCGCCTCCGTCGCCCGGTGGCGACATAACGTCTGGTTCGATATGAGCGGCGGCGAAACCATCGAACGCCACCTCGTCGAACGGAAGCTCCTAGCTGCCAATTCGCAGGGCGAGTTCGGTGTCGAGAAGCTCGTCTGGGGAAGCGACTGCGGCATGGACGAAATCGCCGAGCACATTCGCCGCTTCGAAATCATGTACGAGCAGCTGGGCCTCACCGAGGACGAACAGGAGCGCCTCTGGTGGCGTAACGCCGCCGAGATCTACGGCCTCGAAGAGCCCGTGTTCGCAGCGGAGTAACACCCTGGCCGCCCACTCCGCACCGGCCCCCGCCCAGCGCACCGACGGGCTCGTCGCCCGCATCGTCCTTCTGACCTTCGTGGCCGCAGGCGGCCTCGCGGCCTCCGTTACCCTCCGCCCCGAGCTTCCCTGGCTGCCCTGGCTCACCGCCGCCCTGGTCGCCTTCGCCACCGATGGCATCGTCCGCAGCCACCCGGGGTGGTCCGGCGGCCCCCTCGACTCGCTGGTCTACACCTTCCTCCCGGCCCTCGGCGTCATCGGCGCCGCGCTCTTCATCGACCACGCCATCGTCGGCTACGCCCGGCCCGCGCTCGCGCTCGTGGCCGCCCTCTCTGTCGGCGTCGTCGCCTTCGGCGAGTACCAGACCGTCGATGTCCGGTCCCGCCTCTACGGCCCCTTCCGCCTGGTCATGGCCGTCGCCACCTACCTCGTCGCGTTCTCCTTTTACGCCGTCCTCTTCACCCGGGACGACCCCCTCGGGTTCGCCAGCCTGGCCGTTGGCGCCGTCAGCATGCTCCTCGCGCTCGAACTCCTCCGCGAAAGCCGGATCACCGGCCCGAGTTCACTCCTTGTCGCTCTCGCCATCGGCATCTCGCTCGCCGAACTCCGCCTCGCGCTCTACTTCTTCCCGCTCGATGGCCTGCTCGCCGGCGCCCTCCTCGTCATCGCCTTCTACCTCGCGACCGGCATCGTCCACCACCTTCTCGACCACGACCTTGAATGGGCGACCGCCGCCGAGTACGCCGTCGTCACCACGGTCGCGTCAGCGGCGGTCATCGTCGCGCGCATCTTCGCGTAGGCGTCACGCTGCGGGGCGGCCGCTGGCCGGAGCTCTGCGCAGCGGCCAGCCGGCCACCATCTGCATCCGCTGAATTCCGTGAGCTCGGGCCATGTGCCACTCGAGCCACTGGCGTTCTGCCTGGCCAGCGGCCGCAAACCGCGCCCGGCAAACAGGACACTGAGTCATCATTGCCACTCCTTTCATCAGGTTCAGTATCGGCTCGCACGTGTGAACGAACCGATCCGGGAAACCCCGCTCCTCGGCCTGAATTGCGCCCGAACGCACGCTTGCCCGCTGCTCCGCCATCAGGTGAACTGTCGCCGTGGCGACCCTCACCATCTGCTCCTGGAACGTCAACGGCCTCCGCTCCGCGCTCAAAAGCGGCCATTTCGAGGCGTGGCTCAAGTCCACCGCTCCCGACATCGCCGGCTTCCAGGAGGTGAAGGCAACGCCCGACCAGATCGACGACGAGCCCTGGACGGCCCTCGGCTACCGGTCGTGGTGGCATCCCGCACAGCGCGCAGGCTACAGCGGTGCGCTCTTGCTTTCGAAACCCGAGCCGCTCGAAGTCCGTCTCGGACTCGGTATCGAACGATTCGATATCGAAGGGCGCGTCATCCAGGCCGACTACCCGGAGTTCACCCTCCTGACATCCTACTACCCCAATGCCGGCCGTGGCGAGGACCGCCTCGCCTACAAGCTCGAGTTCTACGAAGCCTTCCTGGCGCACGTGAATCACCTCCGCGACCAGGGCCGCTCGCTCGTCTTCATGGGCGATTTCAACATCGCCCACACCGAAATGGATGTCGCCCGCCCGCAGGAGGCGGCAAAGGGAACCGGCTTCCTGCCCGAAGAGCGCGCCTGGATTACCCGCATCATCGAAAACGGCTACGTCGATACCTTCCGCGCACTCCACCCCGACCAGCGCGACGCCTACACCTACTGGGACCCCTGGCGCGAACGTCGCGCCCGCAACATCGGCTGGCGCATCGACTACGTCTTCGTCAGCCAGGACCTCATGCCGCGGGTCCGCCGCGCCTTCATCCAGCCCGAGGTCATGGGCTCCGACCACTGCCCGGTCGGCATCGAACTCGAACTCTAGCGCCGCACGCCCTTTCCCTCACGCTCGCGTAAACGTACAGTTTGCGCCATGCCGCGCATCCCCATCCCTGGCGCCGATACGACGTTCCGCGCACTGCGACACCGCAACTACCGCCTCCTGTGGCTCGGCCAGACCGGCCACTCGGCCACCCTCTGGATGGACCAGGTCGCCCGCGCCGTCCTCATCCTCGACCTGACCGACTCCGCGGTCATGCTCTCCCTGGTCATCGCCACCCGCCTCGCCCCCATCCTCTTCTTCGGCCTGGTCGCCGGGGCCGTCGCCGACCGTTACGACAAGAAGCGCATCCTCACGGTCACCCAGTGCGTCTCCACCGCCTGTCACCTCTTCATCGGCATCGTGGCGGTCACCGGCCTGGTCGAAGTCTGGCACGTTTTCCTCACCGCGGCTGTCTCCGGCACCGCGATGGCCTTCAACCAGCCCGTCCGACAGTCCCTCATCCCGCGGACCGTCCCGCCCGAAGACCTGCTCAACGCCGTCGCCCTCAATTCCACCGCGCTCAGCTTCATGCGGATCGGCGGCGGCGCCATCGCCGGCAGCCTCCTCCTGGTGCTCAGCGTGGGTGGCGTCTACCTCGTCACAGCCGGCATCTACCTCTTCGTCATCCTCACCACCCTCCTCATGCGCTTCGACGGCGACACCGCCGGGAAGCGCCGCAGCGAGTCCGGCCTCTTCGGCGACCTCGCCGAAGGCTTCCGCTACATCGCCGGCCAGCCGGTCCTGTTCGTCGTCACCGCCCTCTCCCTCATCCTCTTCGTCTTCGGCTTCCCCTACCAGCAGGTCTTCGTGTCGCTGCTCGCGAAGAAGACGCTCGACCTTGGCGATTCCGGCGTCGGCTTCCTGGCCGGCGCCACCGGTGTCGGCGCCTTCGCCGGGTCGCTGTTCGTCGCCTGGAAGTCGAATATCGCCCGTCCAGGCGTCCAGCTCATGATCAACATGCTCGTCTTCGGCGCCGCCCTCGTCGCCATCTCCCTCCAGGCGAACGTCTGGCTTACCGCGCTGCTCCTGGCAGTCGCCGGCAGCATGACGGTCACCTACATGGCGTTCACCAACGGCATCCTCCTTTCGAACAGCCGCCCGGAGATGCACGGCCGCGTCATGTCCCTCCTGAGCCTCGACCGCGGGCTCATCCCGCTTGGCGCCATCCTCGCCGGTGCCCTTGTGCAATCCCTCGGAATCCGCCCCGGCCTCTTCACGCTTGGCTCCACCATCATCGCGATGAGCGGGCTCGTCCTCCTCCTGTTCGGCCGCCGTCTCGCCGAGATTCGCTCGGACGGCGCGCTTCGCGGCCATGCGGCCGTGCCGCCGCCCCGCGAAGCCGCGGCGCCCGCCGGGCAGGCGCCGGCCCCTCGGGAACTCCCCCGCAGCCTTTGACCGCGCGCCCCGCCCTTCGTATGGTGTACCGTGGAACGGCGCCGCGGCGGTGCGGCCGCCATTCGCCCGCGGTCGGGGTGTAGCGCAGCCTGGTAGCGCACTTGAATGGGGTTCAAGAGGTCCCGCGTTCGAATCGCGGCACCCCGACCATCATCCTCTCCTGCGCCTGTGCTACGTTCCGGCAGGTCGGAAGTACGGCAGCGTAATCTCCTCGGTGACGTCGTCGAACACGACCTCGAGCCGCATCCCGATCCGCACCGCGTCGGGGTCCACCTCCACCAGCCGCGAGGTCATCCGCGGCCCTTCGTCCAGCTCGACCACCGCGATGACGAACGGCACATCATGCTCGAAGTCCGGCGAGGTTGGACGCCGCGCCACCGTGTAGCTGTACAGCGTGCCCTTTCCCGACGCCTCGACCCATTCGAGCCGGTTCGAGAGGCACCCTGGGCAGTGCGACCGCGGGTAGAAGATCATGTGTCCCGCCTCGCACCGCTGCAGGAGCAGCCGGTGCTGCCGCGTGCCGTCCCAGAACGGTTGCGTAATCGGGGTCGGCACGGGTAGCGGTTCAATTGTCGTCCGATACTTCGGCATCGCTCACTCCCCCCGCAGAACCAGCGAGACCTGCTCGCTCATCAGCCCGCCGTTGCCGTGGACGAACACCGTGTCGCAGCGCCGGAGCTGTCGTTCGCCGGCCCGGCCGGTCAGCTGCAGGTACGCCTCCGTGATGTGGGACATGCCGCCTGCCATACCCGCCTGCCCGAAGCTGAGCTGTCCCCCGTGCGTGTTCATCGGGAAATCGCCGCGGTAGGTCAGGTCGTGCTCCTCCACAAACTTCCCGGCCTCGCCCTTGCCGCAGAAGCCGGTGTCTTCCAGCGTCAGGAGCACCGTGATCGTGTAGCAGTCGTACAGCGAGGCAAGGTCGATGTCCGACCGCTTCACGCCAGCCATTTCGAAGGCGCGGTCTGCCGCCGCCTTGATCGGCGTCTCCGTGAAGCTGGGGTCATAGGTCACCGACAGGTGCGTCGTATTCTCGCCCCCGCCGATGATGTACGCCGGCCGGTGCTTCGCCCGTTTCGCCTTCTCCTTCGACGTCACCACGACGGCCGCCCCGCCGAAACACGGCATCACAATTTCCAGCATGTGCAGCGGGTCCACAATCACCGGCGAGTTCAGGACATCGTCGATGTCGATCGGGTCGCGGAACACTGCCTTCGGGTTCGCCATCGCGTTCTTCCGCTGGTCGACCGCCACCTTGGCCCGCTGCTCGTCCGTCAGCCCGAACTCGTACGCGTACCGGTTGGCGATGAGCGCGTAGGCGTAGTTCTGCCCGATGGCCCCGAACGGGTAATCGAACTCCCCCATCGGCGAGCCCCACGCCCCCATCCGGAATGTTGGCCCGCCGCCTTTCGGGTTCTTGGGCCGCGGCAGCGTGTGCACGATGCACAGCGCCGTTTCGCAGAGGCCCATCTCGATCGCTATGGCCGCGCGCAGCACTGCGCCGGCACCCGTGGCGCCGCCGAGGTCCACCACCTCCGAAAAGTGCGAGGCGATGCCCAGGTACTCCGTCAAGTGCCCGGGAGCGAACAGCCCGCCCGAGTCGGCCAGGTGGCCGGTCATTAGCCCGTCCACATCGTCGTGGCTGAACCCGGCATCGTCGAGCGCCAGGCGCGCCAGCTCGGCGTACGCCTCCAGGCCCATCCAGGTCC
This sequence comes from Tepidiforma bonchosmolovskayae, assembly GCF_008838325.1. Classification (GTDB taxonomy): domain Bacteria; phylum Chloroflexota; class Dehalococcoidia; order Tepidiformales; family Tepidiformaceae; genus Tepidiforma; species Tepidiforma bonchosmolovskayae. The sequence goes on from NZ_CP042829.1 coordinate 2,282,190, forward strand.
GGTCCGGCCGCCGCACCGGCGCGAACTCGGCGATGCCTACAATCGCGGCCTCGCCGCGCAAACCCCCCATGCGTGTTCCTCCGAACGCGATTCAGCGATCGGCCGCATCCTACCCGCTTACCGCCAACCGGGCGAACCCGACCGCAAGGGGCCATGGTGGCCAACAAAAAGGCCCCCGTTGCGGGAGCCTTGCGCGAGGTCTGGAGGCGCCAGCCGGATTCGAACCGGCGGTGAAGGTTTTGCAGACCTCTGCCTTACCACTTGGCCATGGCGCCGGAGTATGCAATTGGTGCCCAGGGTGAGATTTGAACTCACACGCCCATACAGGCACTGCCCCCTCAAGACAGCGTGTCTGCCATTCCACCACCTGGGCAACGCACCCACATCCTACGGACCATTCCCGCCATGCGGCAAGCGCCTGAGGGTCGGCGCCGGGAATGGCTGGCAGGGGTGGCAGGACTCGAACCCGCGACACTCGGTTTTGGAGACCGATGCTCTACCAGCTGAGCTACACCCCTGTCCGCTTTCATCGTAGCAAAGCTGGCCCAACGCGGAATCCCCCGCAACTCCCTACGCCGCCCGCGGGTGGCTGTTCATCGACCCGCATACCGGGCAGCGCGGCACCCGCGTCACCCGCGGCCGCTCCCCAAACTGGAACCACGCCCCGCAGCGGTCGCACTCCAGCCTCCGGAACATCTTCCCCTCGGCCTCCTTGCCTGCCCACGTCGGCTGCAGCACCCACCGGTTGTGCACGGCGATACCCTCCTGTCATCACTATCGACACGCCGGGCGGCGCGCTGCAGCACCCCCATCCCCGGACACACCGCCGCCTCGAACCTATACTTCGCTCAATGCATAGCCCTCGCCACCTTCTCAGCTCCGCCGACCTCTCCGCTGAAGAGACCGCCTACCTCCTCGACCTCGCCGCCGCCCTCAAACGCCGCCCCCAGAAGGTCTTGGTGGGCAGGCACCTCGCCCTCCTCTTCGAAAAGGCCTCGCTCCGCACCCGCGTCAGCTTCGAAATCGCCATGGACCACCTCGGCGCATTCACCATGTACCTCGACCCCCGCGAGGTCGGCCTCGGCGAACGCGAAGCCATCCGCGACGTCTCCCGCGTGCTCGCCCGCTACGTCGACATCGTGGCCGTCCGCACCTACGGCCAGTCCATCATCGAAGAGTACGCACGCTTTTCGTCGATCCCCGTCATCAACGCGCTGACCGACGAAGAGCACCCCTGCCAGGCGCTGGCCGACCTCCTCACCCTCCGCGAACACATGGGCGACCTCCGCGGCCGCTCACTCGCCTTCGTCGGCGACGGAAACAACGTCTCCACCAGCCTCGTCATCACTGCCACCGCACTGGGCATGGACGTGCGCATCGCCTCGCCCCCCGGCTACCAGCTCCCCGAATGGGCGATCAGCGAAGCGTCCGCCCGGGCCGCAGCCAGCGGCGGCAGCTTCCGCCACACCACCGACCCGGTCGAAGCTGTCCGCGGCGCCGAAGCCCTCTACACCGATGTCTGGACCTCGATGGGCCAGGAACGCGAAGCCGAACGCCGCAAGATCGACTTCGCCGCCTACCAGCTCAACGCCGCCCTCGTCGCCCACGCGAAGCCCGGCGCCTTCATCATGCACGACCTCCCCGCCCACCGCGGCGAAGAGATCACCGACGACGTCTTCGAATCACCGCACGCAATCATCTTCGACCAGGCCGAAAATCGCGTCTGGGCCCAGGCGGCCGTTGTGGCCTTCCTGCTCGGCGCGGATCGCAGCATCGAGCGCTGAACCCGGCATTGCTGCCCGGCAGCGTATGATGAGGCCGCCCGGCCACGGGCTGCCCTGCCTTCGCCATGTTCGACCTGGGTCACGTTCGCGACGTCCTTGATCAGTTCACGTTTACCAGCGCGGTCGATGTCCTCCTCATCGCCGTGCTGATCTACGCTGCACTGCGTCTCCTGAGCGGCACCCGCGCCATGACCCAGCTCCGCGGCGTTGTCGCCCTCTTCCTCGTCTTCGTCGTCCTTGGCCGCGCGCTCGACCTGGTCGTCATCAACTACCTCGTGGAGCACTCGGTGACCGCGCTCCTCGTCGGCGCAGTCATCATCTTCCAGCCCGAAATCCGCCGCGCCCTCGACCGCCTCGGCCGGACCGGCCTCTCCGGCTGGTTCCGCACCGCCGAGTACGGCGATGTCATCGACGCCGTCTCCACGGCCGCCGGCCGCCTCTCGGCCGCCCGCCACGGCGCCATCGTCGTCATCGAGCGCGAAACCGGCCTCCAGGATGTCATCGAAACCGGCGTCCCCGTCGATGCCCGCGTCTCCCCCGAACTCCTGACCAGCATCTTCTTCCCCAACTCGCCGCTCCACGATATGGCCGTCGTCATCCGCGACCAGCGCGTGGTCGCGGCCGGCTGCGTCCTCCCGCTCGCCTCCGACCCGGCCGACCGCAACCTCGGGACCCGCCACCGCGCCGCCCTCGGCATCACCGAGGCAACTGACGCCCTCGCCGTCGTCGTCTCGGAGGAGACCGGCGAAATCAGCGTCGCCCTCGGCGGCCGTCTCACCCCCGTGCCCGACGAGCGCCGCCTCCGTGCCGTCCTCGAGTGGGTCCTCGAGCCGCAGGCAGCGGAACCGCCGCCGGTCGCCCCCACCGGAGCCCGGGCATGAACGGCAACCACCGCCGTCCTTCGCGCCGCCAGGCAGCCCGGCAGGTCCTCGGTGGCATCCTCCGATCCCTCCGCCAGCACTGGGCCCAGGCAACCTTCAGCCTGCTGGCTGCCTTCGCCATCTGGTTTGTAGTCCAGGACGTCGAAAACCCGCGCGTCTCCGTCACCTTCCCCGAAGAGGGGCAGCCGCCCTCCATCGTCGTTACGGCCGAAAATGCCGGACCCTACATCGTGCGCGAAAACTACTCGGTCCGCGTCGTCGCCGAAGGCCGCGCCGATGACCTCGCCGCGCTCACCCCCGCCGACTTCGAAGCCCGCGTCGACGTCCGCGGCATGCAGCCCGGCGTCGAAGAACTCCGCCAGGTGCGCGTCACGAGCCGCCGCCCCGGCGTGCGCGTCCTTCAGGTCATTCCTTCCCAGGTCCGGATTACCCTTGTCGAGCCCGCCACCCGCGAGCTTCCCGTCACCATCCGCCGCTCCGGGCAGCTCCCGGCCGGCTTCCGCGAGGACGAGGCCGCCACCACGGTCGAACCCGCCGTCGTGAAAATCACCGGCCTCCCCGAACGGGTCCAGGCCGTCCAGTCGGTCGACCTCGACGTCAACCTGAGCGGCGTCATAGACCAGGCCTACGTCGTCACAGGCGAACTCGTCGCCCGCTCCGCTACCGGCACGGTCGAGACCGTGACCATCAGCCCTCCCCGCGCCACCGCGACCATCCGCATCGGCCAGGCCTTCGTCCAGCGCACCCTGCCGGTCATCGCCGATATCTCCGGGGCACCGGCCACCGGCTACCGGATCGCGTCCATCACCATCGACCCGCCTGCCGTCACCGTCTCCGGCGAACGCTCGGTCGTCAACGAGCTGACCGCCCTCTCGACCGAAAAAATCGACGTCACCGGCGCCCGCGCCGAACTCCGCCTCGTCCGCAACCTCGTCGCTGTGCCCAACCTCTCGGTCGAGCGCCGGTCTGTCACCGTGGTGGTCAAATTCGAGCCGATCGATGTCGCAGCCACCCTCACCGTCGCCCCCGAACTGCAGAATCTGCCCGCCGGCTTCGCCCGCGACCCCTCCCGCCCGCTCGCCGTCGAGGTCCGCGTGACCGGCCCCGCCGACCTCGTTGCGGTGCTGAAGCCCTCCGACATCAAGGCCGTCGTCTCCCTCGCTGGTGCCACAGCCGGCACCGCAGCCTATCCTGTAACAGTGACAGGTCCATCTGGCCTCAAGCTCGAAGCCCCCGCAACGGTCACCGTCTCGCTCATCCAGGTGCTCCCGTGACCGCCACCGACGTCCTCCCGCGCGTCGTCATCGTCGGCCGCCCCAATGTCGGCAAGTCGTCGCTCTTCAACCGTGTCCTCGGCGAGCGCCGCGCCATCGTCGAAGATGAGCCCGGCACGACCCGCGACCGCCTTGAAGCCGATGTCGAGTGGCTCGACCGCCGCTTCCGCCTGATCGACACCGGCGGCTACGAGACGAACGAGCAGAACGTCTATGCGCCCCTCATCATGGGCCAGGTCCAGCAGGCCATCGATACGGCCGCCGTCATCATTTTTGTCGTCGATGCGCGCGACGGCCTCACCGCCAGCGACTACGACATGGCCGAGGTCGTTCGGCGCGCACAGAAACCGACGATCCTGGTCGCCAACAAGGCCGACAACGAGGCCCGCGAACTGGCCGGCATCGCCGAGGCGTCTGCCCTCGGCTTCGGTGAGCCACTCCCCGTCAGCGCCCTCCACGACGTCAACGTCCGCACCATGCTCGACATGGTGGTCGCACTCCTCCCCGATATCCCCCTCGTCCCCGAGTCCGACCGCACCCGTGTCGCCATCATCGGTCGGCCGAACGTCGGCAAGTCGATGCTCGTCAACGCCATCCTCGGCCAGGAGCGGGTCATCGTCTCCCATGTCGCCGGCACGACCCGCGACGCCATTGACACCGAAATCGACACGCCCGAAGGCTCATTCGTCCTGATTGACACCGCCGGCGTTCGCCGTCCCGGCAAACTCGGCACCGGCGTCGAACGGCATTCCGTCCTCCGCACCACCCGCGCCGTCGAACGGTGCGACGTCGCCGTTCTCGTGGTCGACGGGACCGAGGGCGTCACGGCCCAGGACACCCACATCGCCGGCATCGCCGTCGAAAACGCCAAAGGGCTCGTCATCGCCGTCAACAAGATCGACCTCTGGGACGACCCCGCCGAGCGGAAGGCCTGGGCCGAACGCCAGATGCGCAGCCGCATCCGCTTCGTCCCGTGGGCGCTCTACACCTTCATCTCCGCGCTCGAACGCCGCGGCCTCTCCGAACTCCTGCAGCTCGTCCAGGCGGCCCGCGAGGCCCGCCGCCGCCGAATCCCCACGCCGGAACTCAACGCGGTCCTCGCACGCGCCATCCGCGAGCACGTCCCGCCCCTCGTCCACAACAAGCGGTTCAAGCTCTTCTATGCCACCCAGGCCGGCATCGACCCGCCGACCTTCGTCCTCTTCGTCAACGACCCCGAACTCGTCCACTTCAGCTACCGCCGCTACCTCGAACGCGCCATCCGCGAGGCGGCCGATTTCGAAGGCACCGCCATCAAGCTGGTCTTCAGAGCCCGTTCGGGCGATGATTCCCGGTCGTGATCGACTACGTTCTCAACGCGCTGCTCGGCTACATCCTCGGCTCCCTCCCCTGGGGCCTCATCGTCGGCTACCTCGCTACCGGCCGCGATATCCGCGAGTCCGGCAGCGGGAAAACCGGCACCACGAACGTTCTCCGCACCGCCGGGAAGGTGCCTGCGGTCATCGTTATGGTCCTCGATATCGCCAAGGGTGCTGTCCCGGCGCTCGTCGGCCGCTACGTCTTCGACAGCAATGAGGTGGCGGCCGTCGGCGCCGGCGCGGCCATCGTCGGCCACGTGTGGCCGGTCTTCGCCGGCTTCCGCGGCGGCCGCGGCGTTGCCAGCACCTACGGCGGGATCCTCGGACTCGCCCCCGGCATCTCGCTGCTCTTCCCCCTGATCGGGGCCGTGCTGGTCGGCGCCACGCGCTACGTCTCCTTCATGTCCGTCGTCGGCGTCCCGATCTGCGCCGCCATCATCTGCGGCCTTGCCATCGCCGGGAAAACGGACCCCGCCTTCGCCTGGTACGCCCTCTTCGCCACCGCACTCGTCGAATACAAGCACATCCCCAACATCCGGCGCCTCCTGAACGGAACCGAGCCCCGAATCGGCCAGGGCGGCGACCGACCCGCAACCGGCTGATGCCCGCTTACGCCGTCGTCGGTGCCACCTCCTGGGGCGTCACCCTCGCCGCGCTCCTCGAGCGGGCCGGCAACGACGTCATCCTCCTCGTCCGCTCCGAACTCGAAGCCCGCGCCGTGCGCGCCGCCGGCGGCCTCGAACGCCTCGGCGCCGGCCCGGTGCTCGGGCCCCGCGTCCACATCCACCCGATGCCCCTCACCGCAAATCACGCCGCCGGGGTCAGCGGCGCGCTCGTCGCGGTGCCCTCCCACGCCTTCCGCGCGGCCGTCCAGGCTGCCGGCCTCCCCCGCAGCCTGCCGGTCGTCTCCGCCGCCAAGGGCCTCGACCTCGAAACCTCCAGCCGCATGACCGAGGTCCTCCATGCGCTCGGCTACGACCCCGCCCGGACCGGTGCTCTCTCCGGCCCGAACCTCGCCCACGAAATCATCCGCGGCCTCCCCGCTGCCGCCGTCATCGCCACGCCCGACCTCGAACTCGGCCGCGCCTGGCAAACCGCGCTCTCGGCCGGCGCCTTCCGGGTCTACGCCTCCACCGATGTCGTCGGCGTCGAACTCGCCGGTGCCCTCAAGAACGTCATCGCCATCGCCGCAGGGGCCGCCTGGGGCCTCGAGTTCGGTGCCAACGCTGTCGCAGCCATCATGACCCGCGGCCTCGCTGAGATGACGCGCCTCGGCCTCGCGCTCGGTGCCGAAGTCGCGACCTTCAACGGCCTCGCCGGCGTCGGCGACCTCGCTGCCACCTGCTTCTCGCCCCTCTCCCGCAACCGGCGCTTCGGCGAACTCCTCGCCGCCGGGCGCGCCCCCGCTGACGCCGTCGACGAGATCGGCGAGACCGTCGAAGGCGCCCACACCGCGCCGGTCGCACTCCGCCTCGCCGCCGCCGCGGGCGTCGAGCTTCCCATCACCGCCGAGGTCGCCGCCGTCATCGGCGGGGAGCGTACCGTCCCCGAGGCGATGCTCCGGCTCCTCGGCCGCCCCCTCGCCCGCGAAGAGCTGCCCCGCCGCTGAGCACGCTGGTGGTACGATCGGAGTGATGCCTTCCCCCGCGCTCCAGCGCATCCTCGATGCCCTCGAAGCAGGCACCCGGCCGCGCCCGGCCGAGTTCGCCGCCTTCTCCGACCTCGACCGCGGCGACGCCTCCTACCTGCGCGAGCGGTGGCCGCACATCCCCCTCGCCGAGCGCGAGTTCCTCCTCGACGAGGCCTACGAACTCGCCGACGAAGATATCGCTCTCGACTTCACTGTCCTTGGCCGGGTCGGACTCACCGATGCCGAGCCATCGGTTCGCCTCCGGGCTATCCAGGCCCTCTGGGAGTCCCTCGATCCCGCCGTCGGCGACCTCCTCGTCGGCCTCGTCGAATCCGAGCCCGATCCCGAGGTCCGGGCTGCCGCCGCCCGCAGCCTCCTCCGCTACCTCGAAGCCGCCGAATACGGCCGTCTCGACGACGCCGTCGCCCGCCGTATGGTGCAGGCGCTCATTGCCGCTGCCGAGTCCGGCAGTGAAGACCTCCGCGCCGCCGCTGTCGAGGCGCTCGGCCCGAGCGGCGACCCCAGGGTCCCTGCGCTCATCGAGTCCGCTTACGAAAGCGGTGTCCCCGCCCTCCGGCTCGCCGCCATCCGCGCCATGGGCTACTCCGCCCGCGACCGCTGGGCCGAGTACATCGCCGAGCAGCTCACCGCCGCCGACCCCGAGATGCGGTTTGAGGCCGCGCTCGCCGCCGGCAGCCTCGGCTCCGAAGAGCTCGTGCCGGCCCTTGGCGAAGCGCTCAACGACGACGACGCCGAAGTCCTCTTCGCCGTCATCGAAGCCCTCGGCGACATCGGCGGCGAAGCAGCCGTCGAACTCCTCGAAGCCTACCTTGAAGAGGCGCCGCCCGGCCTCGAAGACGCCGTCGAAGCCGCCCTCGAGGCCGCCCGCGGCATCCAGTTCCGCCGATTCGGAGAACCGCTGTGACATCCCGCTCCCGCCTCCCCATCGAAGACGTCGTCTCCGCTGGCGGCATCCCCTGGCGCAGGAACGAGCGCGGCGAGGTCGAAATCGCCATTTGCGGGCGCCGGGGCGAGAAGCTCTGGGTCCTCCCGAAAGGCACCCCCGACGACGGCGAGCCCCTCGAGGCCACAGCCCTCCGCGAGGTCCGCGAAGAGACCGGCCTCGATGTCCGCCTCGGCGAGCCGATCGGCAGCATCGAATACTGGTTCACCGCCAACGGCACCCGCTACCACAAGCGCGTGCATCACTGGTTGATGGAGCCCGTCGGCGGCGATGTCGCCAACCACGACCACGAGTTCGATGAGGTCCGCTGGGTCACGATCCCCGAGGCGCTCGAACTCCTCACCTTCGAAGGCGAGCGAAACCTCGTCCGCGAGGCTGCCCGCCGCCTCGGAGTCGACGTGTGACGCTCGAGACGCCGCCGGCCGGCTACGATGCCCTCGTGGTCGCCCGCGGCCGCAACGTCGTGCTCCGGCGCCGCCGCCGCGAGGACGCTATCGATGAATACGCCTGGCGCCGCGACCCCGAGACCGCCCGCCTGAACGGCCAGCCGCCCGTTTCCCCCTCGTTTGCCCGCTTCCTCGACACCTTCGAACAGGAATGGCGGCTCGCCGGCCATGGCCGCGACCAGCTCGCCATCGACACCATCGCCGGCGAACACATCGGCACCGTCATGTACTACAACGCCGAGTCCGGCGACTCCGCCGAGCTGGGCATCACCATCGGCGACGCCCGCCGCCGCGGCCAGGGCCTTGGACGCGAGGCCGTCGTCCTCTTCCTCCGTCACCTCTTCGCCAGCCACCCCTTCCGCGAGGTTTATCTCCACACCCTCGCTGACAACCTCCCCGCACGGCGCGCATTCACCGCCGCCGGCTTCAGCCCCACGGTCGCCGTCCAGCGCGGCGACGACCGCTACATCCGCATGGAGGTCCGCCGCGAGTGGTGGCTGCTCTGGGACATGGAGGGGCGCTTCGCCTTCGCCGACCCGCCTGCGCCCGAAAACCCGCCGTTCACCCCGCTGTCACCGCGGGAGTAGCCGCTTCATCACCCCCCTGATCTGGGGCAGGCCGCCCGGCTGCCGACCTTCAAGGTAGAGCACCCCCGCCCCGAACGGCGCTCGGTGCGACGCAGGAAGGTGATATGGAGCAGCCATTCCCCCCGACCTCCGGCAGCCTCGCCATGCAGCCGGAGTACGCCGAGGAACCGCGCCAGCAAGCACCGCGCCCGGCACCCAGCCACCTGCGCGCCCTCCCCTCTCTCCCGGAGGCCCCCGACCACATCTCCGAACTCGGCCTCCCCGAGCGGTTCATCGAGGACCTCACCCTCAAGACCCTCTACCGCATTACCGTCCCCACGCCCATCGGCATCGCCAATGCCATGCGCGTCTCGCCCGGTGTCGCCCGCGAAGCCCTCGATGAGCTCCGGCGCCAGCGCCTCGTCGAAACGACCTCCGCCTCGGGCCGCCTCGAAACGGAGTGGCAGTACCGCCTCACCGAACTCGGCATGCGCGAGGCCGAAAATGCGTTCGGCCGCAGCAAATACGTCGGACCCGTCCCCGTCCCGATCCAGGATTACTTCCGCGTTCTCGAACGCGACACCGAGGTCGGCGCGCCCGACCCGGTCCGACTCGCCCGCGCCCTCCAGCAGCTTGTCCTCGGCCGCGACGTCGTCGCCAAGGTCTGTCTCGCGCTCACCAGCGGCCGCCCGGCCATGCTCTGGGGCGCGCCCGGCAACGGCAAGACCACCATCCTCGAACTCACCAGCGAGGCCATCCAGGGCGTCACCCTCATGCCCATGGCCGTTTACGTCAGCGGCCACATCATCCGCCTCTACGATGACCTCGTGCACCAGCCGGTCGAAGGCGACGACACCGCCGATGCCACGTCCCAGTTCGACCGCCGCTGGCTCCGTATCCGCCGCCCGTTTGTCTTCGTCGGCGGCGAACTCCGCCCCGAGGACCTCGACCTCGCCTACGACCCGGCCCTCGGCTACCACCAGGCGCCGCCCCACGTGAAGGCCCACGGCGGCCTCCTCGCCATCGATGACTTCGGCCGCCAGCAGGTCTCGCCCCAGGCTCTCCTCAACCGCTGGATCGCCGCGCTCGAACGCGGCGAGGACACGATGTCGCTTGTCACCGGCGAGCGCATCACCTTCCCGTTCCGCTCGACCATCTGCTTCAGCACCAACCTCGAACCGAAGGCGATGCTCGAGGAAGCCCATCTCCGCCGGATCCCCTACAAAATCCGTATTCCCGAGCCCACCGCTGAGCAGATGGCCGAAATCTTCCGCCGCTTCGCCGACGCCATGGGCGTCGAAGCCACCCCCCAGGCGATCGATATCGCCGTCGAGCTGGTGCGCCGCGCCTCCAACGGCAACCTCCGCAGCTGCCACCCGCGGGACATCCTCCAGCTCATCATCGAAGAGTCCCGCTTCGTCAAGCGCCCGCCCGTGCTCGAGCCCGGCGCCGCCCGCCGCGCCTGCGAAGTCTACTTCGCCGTCGATCCCGGACCGATCACGCCGCGCCAGTAACGCTGTCGAGAATCTCCGCGAGCTGCCGCGCGCCGTGCAGCAGGCTCGGTCCCGGCGCCAGGATATCCGGCGACTTGATCTCATAGAGCCGCCCAGCCTGCACGGCGCTGACGCCTTCCCAGCCTGGCCGCGCCGCCATCCGCTCCAGCCGCGCCTTCTTGCCGCACCAGCTCGCCACGATCACCTCCGGGTCGCGGCGCACCACCTCCTCCGGCTCAACCACCCGGTCCCGCGCCGACCGGCAGCCGCGCAGCTCCGGGAAGATATCCTCGCCCCCGCACAGCTCAATCAGTTCGCTCACCCACGCAATCCCCGAAATCAGCGGGTTGTCCCACTCCTCGAAGTACACCCGCGGCCGGTGCGCCGGCCGGCCAGGTCTCCCGGCGATTGCCGCAAGCTCAGCCTCGAACCGATCGGCAAGCTCCCGCCCCGCCTCCGGCTGGCCGCAGGCCGCCCCAACCAGCGCAATCGCCTCCGCCGTCTCGCGCAGCGTCCGCTGATTGGTGATGAGCACTGCGACCCCCGCGCGGATCAGCTCCCGCGCGATGTCGGCCTGCAGGTCGCTGAACCCGAGGACCAGGTCCGGCTCCACCGCCAGGATCCGCTCGACATGCGCCGTCTGGAACGCCGCCACCTTCGGCTTCGTCCGCGCCTCCGGCGGCCGCACCGCGTACCCGCTCACGCCTACGACACGGTCGCCCGCGCCCACCGCGAACGCAATCTCGGTCGTTTCCGCCGTCAGGCAGACGATGCGCTTCGGTCCCATCGCCCTACCGGGCCCTCTCCAGCTCGAACTCGTACGTCTCGATGACCGGGTTCGCAAGCAGCCGGCTGCACATCTGGTCGACCTGCTCCGCCGCAGCCTTCGCGTCCTCCGCCGCCAGGCGCACCTGGAAGTACTTGCCCGAGCGCACCCCCTGCACCGTCCCGAAGCCGAGCGAACCGAGCGCGTTAGCAATCGCCAGGCCCTCCGGGTCGTTGACGGTCGGCTTGAGCGAGACGTACACCCGCGCGAGAAACTCGCGCGGCGCCTCGGCGCCCTGCTCCTGCCTGGTCTTCCGCCCCTTCTCCTTCTTCCCGGGCTCCTGCCCCTTCGTCTTCCCGTCTTTCTTGGTCACAGCGAAAGCTCCTCTCCTGTCAGCATGCGGTACGCCCGCAGATACCGCTCGGTTGTCGCTTCCACGACGTCCGGCGGCAGCTCGGGCGCCGGTTCGCCCTCCCGCCAGTGGGCGGCCAGCCAGTCGCGCACCGGCTGCTTGTCGAGGCTCGGCTGCGGACCGCCGGGCCGGTACTCGTTCGCCAGCCAGAACCGGCTGCTGTCCGGCGTCAGCACCTCGTCGATGAGGATGACCTCCTCGTTCCACCAGCCGAACTCGAATTTCGTGTCCGCGATGATGATGCCCTGCTCCAGCGCCACGGTGTGCGCATAGCCGTAAACCGCGAGCGAACGGATGCGCATGGCGTTGGCTGCCTCCTCGCCGACCAGTTCCGCCAGCTGCTCGTAGGTGATGTTCTGGTCGTGCCCCTGGGCTGCTTTGGTGCTCGGCGTGAAGATCGGCTCCGGCAGCCGGTCCGATTCCCGCAGCCCTTCGGGCAGCCGGATTCCGCACACCATGCCCGTCTCCCGGTACTCCTTCCACCCCGAGCCCGAGAGGTAGCCGCGCACGATGCACTCCGCATCCAGCCGCTTCGCCTTCCGCACCAGCATCGAGCGGCCGTAATACTCCGGGCCCAGGTCGAACGGCACCTCCGAACGGTTCTCCGCGGTGACGACGGCGATGAAGTGGTTCGGCACCACCGCCCCGATCCGTTCGAACCACCAGGCCGAGAGCATCGTCAGCACCTTCCCCTTCCCGGGGATCGGCGTCGGCAGCACCACGTCCAGCGCCGAGATCCGGTCGGTCGCCACGATTAGCAGCCGGTCGCCCAGATCGTACGTATCCCGCACCTTCCCGCGGTAGACCGGCGCCGGCAGGTTCGACCAAACCATCGGCTCAGCCACGCTGCGCATCCTCCAGGTTCAGGTAGAACACGGTCGTTGTCGCCGAGGCGAACGCGACCAGCGGCACGGCCAGCACCCCCTGCACCACCGACACGACCGCCTGCACCGCGACCTGCGCATTCCGCGGCCCGGCCACGAGGCCGTCGAGCGCCGAGATCAGGAACGCCGGCCCGAGGAAGATCAGCATGGTCAGCAGGAGGACGCCGAGCATCCGCAGCATGTGCCCCTGCATCAGCGCCCAGCTCCTCCCCAGGGCCGCGAACGGCGACCGCCCCTCCAGCATGAACGCCTGGTGCGCCAGCGCCAGCCGCACGACCAGGTAGGGAAGCAGCACCAGCCCGATGATGGTCAGGGCCAGCAGCACCGACACCGTCACCAGGATGACCAGCAGCGCCAGCAACCCGCCCATCCGCGTGAACGCCGGGTCCAGCGCCTCTGTTAGCGTGACCGGCCTTCCCCGCAGCACCCCCGCAATCGAGACGATTGCCGCCCCGTGCGCCACCTGGGCGAAAAGCGCCTGTCCCGCTCCAACGATGAGCAGGAGCGCCAGGTAGCTCCCGTCCTGGGCGTCGAGCGCCACGTCCCTCAGCGCGGTGGAGAGCGCGACCGCAACCACCAGCGCCGCCACGATCGAGACCGGCACCTCCACGGCTGCGACCGGCAGCAGCACCTCCTTCGGCCTGGTCGTGACCAGGTCCCACGCCGTCGCGATGACCCGCCGCGCCGGCAGCAAGGCGACGCCCGGCGTCATCCCCGGCTGCATCACAGCCCGAGGCGCTCGAAGGTCGCGCCGATGTTCTTCAGGTAGTAGCCGTAATCGAACAGCCCGCGCAGTTCCGCCTCGCTGATGCGGCTCGTCACCTCGGGGTCGGCCAGCAGCAGGTCAAGGAACGGGACCCGCTCGTTCCAGGCCCGCATCGCGTTCCGCTGCACAATCGCGTAGGCGTCCTGGCGGCTCAGCCCCGTCTCGATGAGCGCCAGCAGCACCCGCTGCGAGAACACCAGCCCGTACGAACGTTCAAGGTTCTCGCGCATGTGCTCCGGGTATACCCGCAGCCGGTCCATGATGCCCGTGAACAGGTTCAGCATGTAGTCGAGCACGAGCGTGGCGTCCGGAAACACGATCCGCTCCGTCGACGAATGGCTGATGTCGCGCTCGTGCCACAGCGCCACATTCTCCATCGCCGTGACCGCGTAGCCCCGCAGCACCCGCGCCAGCCCGGTGATCCGCTCGCAGAGCTCGGGGTTCCGCTTGTGCGGCATCGCGCTCGAACCCGTCTGCCCTTCGTCGAACGGCTCCTCCGCCTCGCGCACCTCGGTCTTCTGCAGCGCCCTAATCTCCGTCGCGAACTTCTCGAGTGACGCGCCGATAATCGCCAGTGTCGTCACGAACTGAGCGTGCCGGTCACGCTGGATCACCTGCGTCGAGGCCGCCTCGATCCCAAGGCCCAGCTTCGCGCAGACCAGCTCCTCCACCTTCGGCGGCACCGACGCATGCGTCCCGACGGTCCCCGAGATAGCCCCGACGGCGACCGCCTCGCGCGCTGCGACCAGCCGCGCCCGGTTCCGCCGCATCTCATCGACCCAGACGGCCAGCTTCAGCCCGAAGGTCGTCGGTTCCGCATGGACCCCATGCGTCCGCCCGACGCAGAGCGTGTCGCGGTGCGCCCGCGCCTGCCGCTCCAGCACCGCAAGCAGCGCATCGATGTCGGCCAGGAGGATATCGCTCGCATCCCGCAGCTGCAGCGCCGTTGCGGTGTCCCACACGTCCGAGCTGGTCAGCCCGAAGTGAACATACCGCCCCTCTTCGCCGAGCGAATCAGCCACCGACCGCAGGAACGCGGTCACGTCGTGGTGGGTGATTGCGAGGTACTCGTTGATCTTCGCGACGTCGAACTTCGCATCGCGCCGGATCTTCTCCGCTGCCTCCCGCGGAATCTGGCCCAGCTCCGCCCACGCCTCGCACGCCGCAATCTCGACATCGAGCCAGCGGCGGTATTTCGCCTCGTCGGTCCAGATGGCGGCCATCTCCGGCCGCGAGTAGCGCGGGATCACCCCGCAATGGTAGCCCGCCCGGGCGGCTCGGAGAAGCCGCCTACTCGCCGCCGACCGCCTCCAGCGCGATGTCGGTCCGGTAGTGCATGTCCTTGAAATGAATCCGCCGCACATTGTCGTACACCCGCTCCCGCGCCTCTCGGATCGTCCGGCCCCGCGCCGCCACCGTGAGCGCCCGCCCTCCAGAAGTCACCACGTTCCCGTCGACCAGCTTCGTCCCGCCGTGGAACACGAAGACGTCCGGGTCGACCCGGTCCAGCCCCTCGATCGGGTGCCCGGTTTCATACCTTCCCGGGTAGCCGCCTGGCACCAGCACGACACACACCGCCGGCTCGTCTGCCCACTCCACCGCAACCTCGTGCAGCCGCCCCTCCGCGGCCGCCTTCGTGACCGCAAACAGGTCCGACTTGAGCCGCAGCATGTGCACCTGCGTCTCGGGGTCCCCCGACCGCGCGTTGTACTCGATCACCCTGACGTCGCCGTCCCGGACCATCAGCCCCGGGAAGAGCGTCCCGACGAACGGGTGCCCCTCGGCCGCCATCCCGCGCAGCACCGGCGCAATGACCCGCTCGTGGATGATGCCCGCCAGCCGCTCGTCGATGCCCCGCGTCGGCGCGTATGCGCCCATCCCGCCCGTGTTCAACCCCTGCGCCCCGTCCAGCGCCCGCTTGTAGTCGGTCGCGAACGGCCACAGCACCGCCGTCTTCCCATCGCAGAACGCGTGCGCGCTCGTTTCGAAGCCGCTCAGCTCCTCCTCGACCACGACGGTGCTGCCCGCCTCGCCGAACGCCCGGTCGATGAGCATCGACCGGAGAATGGCGATCGCCTCCTCCCGGTTGGCGGCGCCGACCGCCCCCTTCCCGGCCGCCAGCCCCGACGCCTTCACCCACAGCCGCTGCTCAGGCAGCGATTCCACCCACGCAGCCGCTTCGTCGAACGAGCTGAACGACCGCCCGCGGGCAGTCGGAATGCCGTGCCGCTCCATGAACGCCTTCGCCCACGCCTTGCTCGCCTCGATCCGCGCCGCGTCGGCCACCGGGCCGTAGCAGAGCACGCCCTCGGCCTGCAGCGAGTCGACCAGTCCCAGCGGCTGCGGGTCGTCCATCGTCGCGAGGTAGAAGTCGACGCGCAGATCTTTCGCTGCCCGCACCAGCCCGTCGATATCGGTGGGCCGGATGTCGAGGTTCCGCGCCAGCCGGGCGGTCCCTGCGTTCCCCGGCGCGACGAAGATCTCTCCCACCTCCGGCGACTGCGAGAGCTTCCACGCAACCGCATGCTCCCGCCCGCCGCTCCCCACGAGCAGCACCCGTGCGCTCATCCTCTCACTCCCATTCGATGGTGCCCGGCGGCTTCGGCGTGATGTCGTACACCACCCGGTTCACCCCGTGCACTTCGTTGACGATCCGGTTCGAAATGCGCGACAGCAGCTCATGCGGGAGCCGCGCCCAGTCGGCCGTCATCGCGTCATCCGCGACCACCGCCCGGACCGCTACCGCATAGCCGTACGTGCGGAAGTCCCCCATCACCCCGACGGTCTTCGTGTCCGTCAGCACCGCGAACGCCTGCCACAGGTCCCGGTAAAGCCCCGCCTCCCGGATTTCGTCCATCACAATCCGGTCCGCCCGCCGGAGGATCTCGAGCTTCTCCCGCGTCACTTCGCCGATGCACCGGATAGCCAGCCCCGGCCCCGGGAAGGGATGCCGCCAGACCATCTCGTCCGGCAGTCCGAGGGCCTCGCCGATCCGCCGAACCTCGTCTTTGAAGAGGTACCGAAGCGGCTCCACGAGCTCGAATTTCATGTCCGCCGGGAGGCCGCCCACGTTATGGTGCGTCTTGATCGTGCTCGCGCCCTTGCCGTGCGACCCGCTTTCGATGACGTCCGGGTACAGTGTCCCCTGGCAGAGGAACCGCGCACCCTCGACCTTCCGCGCCTCCCGCTCGAACACCCGCACGAACGTATTCCCGATGCGGACCCGCTTCGTCTCCGGGTTCGTCACTTCGGCCAGCTGCGCGAGGAACTCCTCCGCAGCATCCACGTGCACCAGGTTGATCGCCAGGTTCTTCCGGAAGGTCGTCACGACCTCCTCCGCCTCGCCCGCCCGGAGCAGCCCGTTATCGACGAAGATGCACACCAGGTGGTCGCCCACGGCCCGGTGGACCAGGACCGCGGCGACCGCGCTGTCTACCCCGCCCGAGAGCCCGCAGATCACCCGCCCGCTCCCGACCTGCGCCCGGATCGCCTCCACCGTCTCCTCGATGAAGTTTCCCGGCGTCCATGTTCCCTGCGCGCCGCACACGCCGTGCACGAAGTTCCGCAGGATGTCCTTCCCCCGCGGGGTGTGGACCACCTCCGGGTGAAACTGAAGCCCGTAGTACCCGCGCGAAGGGTCCGCCATCACGGCGAACGGCGAGTTGGCCGTGCTCGCGTACCCGGCGAACCCCGGCGGCAGCACCTCAATCCGGTCGCCGTGGCTCATCCACACTTCGAAGTCGGCGGGCAGGCCGTCCAGCAGCGGCGCCGCATGGTCCCGGTGCACCACCGCCGGCCCGTACTCCCGTTCGGCGCCGGGCGCCACTTGCCCGCCGAGCTGGTGCGCCATCACCTGCATGCCGTAGCAGATGCCCAGCACCGGCAGCCCCGACTCCCACACCCAGTCCGGCGCCAGCGGCGCGCCCTCCTCGTAGACGCTGTTCGGCCCGCCCGAGAGGATAATCCCCCGCACGTCCATGCCTGCCAGCCGCTCGCGCGGCACGTCGTATGGCAGGAGTTCGCAGTAGGTGTTCAGCTCCCGGACCCGCCGCGCAATGAGCATCGAGAACTGCGACCCAAAATCAAGAACCACGATGCTCTCGTGGCGTTTCGCCGGGTCCTGTGCGCCTGCCGGGGAAGTTACAGGGTCCGTTGCTGCCATGGAACGCGGTACACTCGAATCGAACGCTATCCCACTTCAGGGGTCCGGGCAACGGACCCTGTTTCGTGCCGATGACAAACCCCGCCCCTTCCCTCATTGACCGCGCTGTCGAACTGCTCCGCCTCGGCGAGCTGGTCATCCTCCCCACCGACACCGTCTACGGCATCGCCGCCGATGCCCGGAACGACGAAGCCGTTACCGCGATCTACCGCGCGAAGCAGCGCGACCCGGGCCAGCCGCTCCAGCTCCTCTTCGGCCGCGACCCGGCCCTGCTCGAGCAGTACGCCGACCTGACCCCGGCCGCCCGCCGCCTCGTCGATACCCTCGGACCCGGCGCATGGACCATCATCGTCCCCTGCCGGCCCGGCTGGTCGAGCCCGGCGCTCTCCGGCGGCAGCACCGTCGGCTTTCGCATCGTTCCCGTCGACATCGTCCTCGACATCGTTGATGCCCTCGGCGCGCCGCTCGCCGCCACCAGCGCGAACGTCTCCGGCGGCCCGAGCCCCGTCACGGCTGAGGAGGCCGCCCGGCAGGTCGGCGCCTTCTGCGCGATGACCATCGACGCCGGCCCCACCGCGCAGGGCATCGACTCCACCGTCATCGACCTCTCCGGCCCCGAACCCATCGTCCTTCGCGAAGGCGCAATCACCGCTAACCTGCTCGCTTCTATACTGGGCGTCGCCTCCATCCCCGTCCGCAGGAGCGTCCGCTCGTGAAACTCGCTTTCGGCGCCGATCACGCCGGCTTCGAACTGAAGAACCACCTCGCTGGCGTCGCGCGCGACCTCGGCCACGAGGTGCTCGACCTCGGCACCCATTCGCCCGACTCCGTCGACTACCCTGACTTCGCTGAGGCCGTCGGCCGCGCCGTCCTCGATGGCCGCGCCGACCTCGGCGTCGTGCTCTGCTCCAACGGCGTCGGCATCTCCATCACCGCCAACAAGATGCCCGGCATCCGCTGCGCGCTCTGCCACACGAGCTGGGGCGCGGCCCGGGCACGCCAGCACGTCAACGCCAACGTCCTGGCCCTCGGCGCCTGGGAGATCGGCCGCGGCGTCGCAGAGGATATCCTCCGCGCCTTCCTTGCGAACGAATTCGAAGGCGGCCGCCACGAGCGCCGGCTCGCCAAGCTCCACGACGTCGAGCGGCGCGGCATCGCCGCGGAGGCCCCCAACGCATGAATGACAGCATCGGCAAGAAGACAGTCCGCGACATCGACGTCCGCGGCCGGCGCGTCCTCGTCCGCGCCGACCTCAATGTCCCCATCGAGAACGGCGTCATCACCGACGACACCCGCATCCGCGAGTCCCTCCCGACCATCCGCTACCTGCTCGACCACGGCGCGCAGGTCATTGTGTGCTCCCACCTCGGCCGGCCGAAGGGTCCCGACCCCGCCCTCTCGCTCGCCCCGGTGGCCGGGCGCATGGCGAACCTCCTCGGGCAGGAGGTGCTCTTCGCCGAGGATTGCGTCGGGCCGAAGGCCGAGGCTGCCGTCCAGGCGATGGGCCACCATGTCCTCCTCCTCGAAAACCTCCGCTTTCATCCGGAAGAAGAGAAAAACGACCCCGAGTTCGCCCGCCAGCTCGCCAGCCTTGCCGAGATCTTCGTGAACGACGCCTTCGGCGCTGCCCACCGCGCCCACGCCTCCACGGAGGGCGTGACGCACTACCTTCCGGCCGTCGCCGGCCTCCTCATGGAGAAGGAGGTCCGGTACCTCGGCGCCCTCGTCGCCAACCCGCCCCACCCCTTTGCTGCCGTGGTCGGCGGCGCCAAGGTCAGCAGCAAACTGCCGGCCATCCAGCACCTCCTCCCAAAGGTCGACCTCCTCCTCGTCGGAGGCGGCATGGCGAACACCTTCCTCAAGGCGAAGGGGTACGAAATCGGCGCCTCCCTCGTCGAGGACGACCTCCTCGACGCCGCCCGCGCCGTCATGCGCGATGCCGAATCCCGCGGCGTCGAACTCCGCCTGCCCGTCGACGTCGTCGTTGCCAGCCGGTTCGCCGCCGATGCCGAAACTGAGACCGTCCCTGTCGACGCCGTGCCCCCCGGCTACCTCATCCTCGACATCGGCCCCGAGACGGTGCGCCAGTTCGCCGACGCGCTGCAGCGCGCAAAGGCGGTCGTCTGGAACGGGCCGATGGGCGTCTTCGAAATGGAGCCCTTCGCCAACGGCTCCTTCGAACTTGCCCGCGCCATCGCCGGCCTCGACGCCGTGACCGTCGTCGGCGGCGGCGAGACGGCGGCCGTCGTGGCCGCGGCCGGCCTGCAGGACCGCTTCACCCACGTTTCCACCGGCGGTGGCGCCTCGCTCGAAATGCTCGAAGGCAAGACCCTGCCCGGCGTCGCCGCCCTCCTCGATGCCTGAGCCCGCGCAGCGGTTCGGCTTCCGCTGGCGCCGTGCCGGGGCCGCAGCCCTCGGGCTCATGACCCTCGGGCTCCTCATCCTTGCCGGCGCTGTCGCGGCAGCGGCGTGGCTTGACGGCAAATTCACCGCAGCGCTCGTCGCCCTCCCGCTGCTCCTTGCTGCCGCGTTCACTGCCGCCATGGCCGCGAAGCTCCCGGCGGCCGTCGTATGCCCTACCGCTTTGGGTCTTGCCGTCGACTTCCCGGTCGCCCTCTCCTCGGTTATCCCATGGGGTGAAATCGAGGCCGCGGCCGTCGCCCATCACCCGTGGTGGCACGGGCTGGGTATCCGCCTTATCGGGGCGGGAGGAGTTGCGCTCGCCACGGCCCCCGGTCCCGCCGCCGAGCTTGTCTTGCGCCACCCGCAGCGCGTGACCATCATCCCCCCGGTGGCCCGGGTGCGCGCCCGCCGCCTCCGCCTCACGGTCGACGACCCGGCCGGTCTCGTCGAAACCGTCACATCGAGGTCATTTCCATAACGGGAGTTCAACCTTGCGCTTGCGCCGACCTTTCATCGCCGGCAACTGGAAGATGCACACCACCGAAGCCGATGCCGTCGCACTCGCCGCCGCCGTCCGCGAGCAGACCGCCGCGGCCGCCTGCGATGTCGCCGTCTGCGTCCCCTTCCCCCACCTCGGCCCCGTCCGCGAGGCGCTCCGCGGCGGCCACGTCCGGCTCGGTGCACAGGACGTCCACTGGGAGCCGAAGGGCGCCTTCACCGGTGAGGTCAGCGCCCCGATGCTCGAAGACTACTGCCAGCTCGTCATCATCGGCCACAGCGAACGCCGCCAGTACTTCTGCGAGACCGACGAGTGGGTCAACCGGAAGCTCCGCGCACTCCTCGCCTCCCGTCTCGACCCGATCGTCTGCATCGGCGAAACCCTCGACCAGCGCCGCGCCGGCGAAACCGAGGCCGTCCTTGAACGCCAGCTCCGGGGCGCCCTCGCCGGTATCGAGCCGTCCGCCCGCATCACCATCGCCTACGAGCCTGTCTGGGCCATCGGCACCGGCGAAACCGCCACGCCCGAACAGGCGCAGGAGGCCTGCGCCTTCGTCCGCCGCATCCTCCGCGAACTGGGCGGCCCCGTCGCCGACGCTATCCGGATCCAGTATGGTGGAAGCGTGAATCCCGCCAACGCCGCCGCGCTGCTGGCCCAGCCCGATATCGACGGCGCCCTCGTCGGGGGTGCCTCGC
Organism: Tepidiforma bonchosmolovskayae; assembly: GCF_008838325.1. GTDB lineage: Bacteria > Chloroflexota > Dehalococcoidia > Tepidiformales > Tepidiformaceae > Tepidiforma > Tepidiforma bonchosmolovskayae. Next base: position 2,303,173 of record NZ_CP042829.1, read on the forward strand.
TCGATGTCGCCCAGTTCGCCGCAATCTGCGCGGCCGTGCCTGCCTGATGCTCCGCCGGCTCGTCGCCATCGTCGGCGCCACCGGCACCGGCAAAAGCGCCGCCGCCCTCCAGCTCGCGCAGCGCCTCGGCGGCGAAATCGTCAACGCCGACAGCCGCCAGGTCTACCGCGGCATGGATATCGGCACCGCCAAGCCGACGCCCGCAGAGCGCCGGCTTGTCCGCCACCACCTCTACGACATCCGCGACCCCCGCGAGGGCTACTCACTTGCCGAATACCGGGCCGACGCCCGCACCGCGTTCGAAGCCATCTGGGCACGCGGCAGCTTCCCCTGGCTGGTCGGCGGCACCCCCCAGTACGCCTGGGCCATCCTCGAAAACTGGCAGGTGCCGGCGGTCCCGCCCGACCCCGGGCTGCGCGACGCCCTGCAGGCGTTCGCCGACGCCGTAGGCCCGGCGGCCCTCCACGCCCGCCTCGCCGCCGTCGACCCGGCCTCTGCCGCCCGCATCGACCCGCGGAATGTCCGGCGCGTCATCCGCGCCCTCGAGGTGTACGAGAAGACCGGCAAACCCATCTCCGCCTGGCAGCAGAAAGGCGCGCCCGACTTCGAGTACCTCCTCTTCGCCATCGATGTGCCCCGCCAGGAGCTCTACCGCCGGGTCGATGAACGGGTCGAGCGCATGTTCGCTGCCGGCCTCGTCGACGAGGTTCGTGCCCTGCTCGATGCCGGCGTCCCGCCCGACGCCCCCGCCATGTCCTCCATCGGGTACGCCGAGACCGTCGCCTTCCTCCAGGGGAAGCTCACCCTGGCCGACGCTATCGAGCGGACGAAGCGCGCTACCCACCGCCTGGTCCGCTCCCAGGAGCAGTGGTTCCGCCGCGATGACCCCCGCATCACCTGGGTCCGCGACGCCGACGACATCGACCTCCAGGCGAACATCTTCACCGGCGTCTGCACCAACGCCATCCGCGGCGAGCGCCGGTAGCCGGCCCGGCCGCTACACTCTCCCCATGCGCGTTACCAAGATGCACGGCCTCGGCAACGACTACATCTACCTCGCACCCGCCCGCGAGGACGAATATGACTGGCCCGAGCTCTCCCGCCGCGTCAGCGATCGCCACTTCGGCGTCGGCAGCGATGGGCTCATCCTCGCCCTTCCGTCGAAGGTTGCCGACGTCCGCATGCGCATCTTCAACGCCGACGGCTCCGAAGCCGAGATGTGCGGCAACGGCATCCGCTGTCTCGTGAAGTTCGCCGTCGAAGAGGGGCTCGTCCCTGCCGACCGCGACGAGGTCACCGTCGAGACGCTCGCCGGGATCAAGACCATCGCCGTCTTCCGCGAAAACGGCGTGGTCACCGCGGCTCGTGTCGATATGGGGCCGCCCAGCTTCGATCCTGCTGACCTCCCGGCCGCCGTCGAAGGGCCCGGTCCAGTCATCGACCTCCCCCTCACCGTCGACGGCGTCGACCTCCGCCTCACGCTCGTCAGCATGGGCAATCCCCACGCCATCCATTACGTGCAGACCGACCCCGCCGAGTTCCCGCTCGAGCGCATCGGCCCCCTCGTCGAACATCACCCCCTCTTCCCCAAGCGCGTCAACTTCCAGGTCGTCCAGGTGCTCGGCCCCGGCGAGGTCCGCCACCGCGTCTGGGAGCGCGGCTCGGGCATCACCCTCGCCTCCGGCACCAGCGCCTCGGCCGTGGCCGCCGCCTCCCGCCTGCGCGGCCTGACCGGCGACCGCATCGTCGACCACATGCCCGGCGGCGACCTCATCCTCGAGTGGGATGGCGCCGGCTCCGTGTTCATGACCGGCCCCGCCGTCCGCGTCTTCGATGCCGAATGGTATACATAAGCGCCGTCATCCGCGGCCCTAACGCCTGCCCGTGGTAGGATCGACCCCGTTCGCGCCCGGCGCCGCCCCGGAGCCGCGGCCGCGCGCCAACCCTGCACCCAGGACACCCGCATGAAGCTCGCCCGCCGCGTCGAGGCGCTCCCGCCCTACCTGTTCGCCGAAATCTCGAAGAAAATCGCCGCAAAGCGCGCCCAGGGCGTCGATATCGTCACCTTCGGCATCGGCGACCCCGACCTGCCCACGCCGCGCCACATCCTCGATGCCCTCCACCAGGCCGCCGAGGACCCGGTGAACCATCGCTATCCGGAATCCGAGGGGCTCCCCGAGCTCCGCGAAGCAATCGCCCGCTACTACCAGCGCCGCTTCGAGGTCTCCTTCGACCCGATGAAGGAGACCCTCCCCCTCATCGGCTCGAAAGAGGGCATCGGCCACATCGCCCTCTGCTTCATCGACCCCGGCGACATCGCCCTCGTTCCCGACCCGGCGTACCCGGTCTACGAGATCGGCACCATGTTCGCCGGCGGCGAATGCTACCGCCTCGACCTCAAGCGCGAGAATGGCTGGCTCCCCGACCTCGACGCCATCCCCGACGACGTCGCTCGCCGCGCGAAGGTCCTCTGGCTCAACTACCCGAACAATCCCACGGGAGCCGTCGCCCCGCTCGAGTTCTTCGAAAAGGCGGTCGCCTGGGCGAAGAAGTACGACGTTGCCATCCTCCACGACAACCCCTACTGCGACGTCGCCTACGACGGCTACAACCCCCCGACCATCTTCCAGGTCCCCGGCGCAAAGGACGTCGCCGTCGAATTCAACTCCTGGTCGAAGGCCTACAACATGACCGGCTGGCGCATCGGCATGGTCGTCGGCAACGCCCAGATGGTCGACGCCCTCATGCGCGTCAAGTCCAACCTCGATAGCGGCATCCCCCAGGCCATCCAGAAGATGGCCATCGCTGCCATCGACGGCCCCCAGGACTGCATCGAGGAGCACAACCGCATCTACCAGCGCCGCCGCGACCGCATCGTCGAAGTCCTCCGCAAGTGCGGCCTCGAAGTCGATGTGCCAAAGGCCTCCCTCTACGTCTGGGCGAAACTCCCCGATGGCATCACCAGCGCCGACTACGCCGCCCGCCTCATCGACGAAACCGGCGTCGTCGTGACCCCCGGCCGCGGCTACGGGCTCAACGGCGAGGGCTACATCCGCCTGTCGGTCACGACACCCGACGACCGGCTCGAAGAGGGGATGCGCCGCCTCGAGGAGTGGTCTGCAAAGCGCTGAGGGAAAACCCTCGCAGCGCCGCCCCGCGGGCGGTACGCTAGAGGCAGATGCCACGAGCGCTCCACCAGACTGCACCCGCACCCGACCGCGCCATCCTCGTCGCCGCCGACGTCCCCGGCGCCCTTCTGCCCGCCGACGAATCGCTCAATGAGCTCGCCGAGCTCGCCCGGACTGCCGGCGCCGAGGTCGTAGCCCGCTTCACCCAGCGGCTCGACCATCCCAACCCCGCAACCTACATCGGCAGCGGCAAGGTGCAGGAGATCGTCGAGGCCATCCGCGAACACGGCGCGAACGTCGTCATCTTCGACGATGAACTTTCGCCCTCGCAGCAGCGAAACCTCGAAAAGGCGCTCGGCGTCAAGGTCATCGACCGCACCGCCCTCATCCTCGACATCTTCGCGACCCGGGCCCAGACCCGCGAAGGCCGGCTGCAGGTCGAACTCGCCCAGCACCAGTACCTGCTGCCTCGCCTCGCCGGCCAGTGGTCCCACCTCGAACGCATGGAAGGCGCCATCGGCACCCGCGGCCCCGGCGAAACCCAGATCGAGACTGACCGCCGCCTCATCCGCAACCGCATCGCCAAGATCCGCCGCGACCTCGAAGAGGTCCGCACCCAGCGCGAACTCTACCGGCGTCGCCGTGCGCGCAACAACGTCCCCGTCGTCGCGCTCGTCGGCTACACAAACGCCGGCAAGTCCACCCTCATGCGCGCCCTCAGCGGCGCCGACGTCCTTGCCGAGGATAAGCTCTTCGCCACGCTCGACCCGGTCACTCGCCGCATTTCGCTCCCCTCCGGCGAAATCGTCCTCCTGACCGATACCGTCGGGTTCATCCAGAAGCTCCCTACCCAGCTGGTCGCGGCCTTCCGCGCCACGCTCGAAGAGCTCGAGGACGCCGACCTCCTCCTCCACGTCGTCGATATCTCCCACCCCAACGCCTACCAGCACGTCCAGACCGTCGAGGCCACCCTGCGCGAACTCGGCGTCGACCGCAAACCGCAGCTCCTCGCCCTCAACAAGGTCGACCTCCTCCGCCACGAGGATGGCCGCCCCGTCGCCGACTACGACGAAGCCCGGGCGATCATCCTCGGGGCCGGGGCACCGCCCCGCAACGTCGCCATCATCTCTGCGGCGAAGCGCTGGGGGCTCGACCTCCTTCGCGAGCGCATCGAAGAAGGCCTCGAAAGCGGCTTTGAGAACGTCGAGCTCGAACTCCCCGCCGTGCTCTCCACTGCCGTTTGAACGCCGGCGCAGCACCCGGTAGAACTCGGCTATGAACCCCGAACGGCCCCCAGTTCCGCTTCCGCATCCCTCCGGGCCGCTCGCCGGCTACCGCGTCCTCGACCTTGCCGACGAAAAGGGCCAGCTCGGCGCCCGGCTCCTTGCCGAACTTGGCGCCGACGTCATCAAGGTCGAGCCCCCGCGCGACGGCGACCCCGGCAGGCAGCATGCTCCCTTCTTCCGCAACGAGGCCGGAACCGAAACCAGCCTCTTCTGGTGGACGATGAACGCCGGGAAACGCTCCATCACCCTCCAGCTCAGGCTGGAGGCCGGTCGCGAACTCTTCCACCGCCTCGTTGCCATCTCCGACATCATCATCGAGACCACCATGCCCGGCGAGGCTGCTGCCCTCGGGCTCGATTACCCGACGATCGAACGCATCAACCCCTCCGCCATCCTCGTCTCCATCACCGGCTTCGGGCAGGATGGCCCCTACGCCCGCTGGCACGCCACCGACATCGTCGGTGCCGCCATGGGCGGCCTCATGTACCTCAACGGCGACCCCGAACGCGGCCCCGTCCGCACCACCGTCCCCCAGGCCTACACGCAGGTCAACGTCCAGGCGATGGTCGGCGCGCTCGTCGCGCTGTACGCCCGCGGGGTGAACGGCGGCATCGGCCAGCATGTCGATGTCTCGATGCAGGAGGCCGTCGCCAACGCGATGGACAATGCGCAGCAGACCTGGGATATCCGCCGGGTCAACGCCTCGGGCCCCGGCCTTTACCGGAACTCTGCCGGTGTCCGCACGGCCCGCTACCTGTTCGAGACCGCCGACGGCTGGGTCGCAGCCCTGCAGGCGGGCGGGCTCATCGGGCCGAACGCCAACGCCATCATCGACTGGCTCGCCGAGCATGGCGAAGCCCGCGGCCTCGATTCCCGGGAATGGCGCGCCCGCCTCACCGCTCCGCAGCCGCTCTCTCACGAAGACCGGGAGTACGTTGAAGCCACCATGGCCGCCTTCTGCCGCACCCGGAAGAAGGAAGAGCTCGTCGAAGAGGCGCAGCGCCGGGGTGCCGGATGGGCGCCCGTCCTCAGTCCCAGCGAGATTGTCGAAAACAAACAGCTCGCAGCACGCGACTACTGGGTCCGCGTCGCCCACGAGGACATCGGCCAGTCGTTCACCTACCCCGGCGCGCCCTTCCGCCTGTCTGCCACTCCATGGCAGCAGCGCGGCCGCGCCCCGCATCTCGGCGAACATAACGAAGAGGTGTACTGCGGGCTCCTCGGGCTCGAACCCCAGGAGCTCCGCCGGCTCCGCCTCAGGATGGTGATCTGACCGTGCCCGAACAACCCCCTCCGCCGCTCAAGAAGCCGTTTGAAGGCATCCGCGTTGCCGACTTTGCCTGGGTCGGCGTCGGCCCGCTTGTCTCCAAATACCTCGCCGACCACGGCGCCGAAGTCATCCGCATTGAAAGCGCCACCTACCCCGAGACCCTCCGCCGCGCCGGTCCCTTTGTCGATGATGTCCCCGACCTCGACGGCTCCGGCTACTTCGCGAACTTCAACAGCTCGAAGCTCGGCGTCACCGTCAATTTCAAGCACCCGAAGGGCCCAGACCTCGTTCGCCGCCTCCTCGCCCACTGCGACGTCGTCACCGAGTCGTACACGCCCGGGACCATGGCCCGCTTCGGCTTCGACTACGAATCGGTCCGGCAAATCCGCCCCGACGTCATCATGATCTCCATGCCCCTCTACGGACAGACCGGCCCGTGGGCGCACTACGCAGGCTACGGACACGTCCTCCAGGCTGCCGCCGGCTTCAACCACTTCACTGGCTGGGAGGATGGCCCGCCCATCGGCACCGGCGTCGCCTACACCGACTTCCTCGTCCCGCATTTCGCCGCCATCGCCCTCATCGCGGCGCTCGACTACCGGCGCCGGACAGGACAGGGCCAGTACATCGATTTTTCCCAGTTCGAAGCCGCCATCCATGGTCTCTGGACGGCCATCCTCGACTGGACCGTCAACGGCCATGAGCAAACCCGCCTGGGCAACCACGACCTCGAGGCGGCCCCCCACAACGCCTACCGCTGCCGCGACGGCCGCTGGGTCGTAATCGCCTGCGAGACCGAAAAGCACTGGGAGGGGCTCAAAGCCGCGCTCGGCCGCCCGGAGTGGTGCGACATGGAGCGCATGCGCCGCCGCTGGCAGCGCATCAACGAGCAGAAGGAGATCGACCGGCATCTCACCTTCTGGTTCGAGGACTTCACCCGGCTTCCCAGCGAGTCCGCCCTCCAGGTCGAAGAAGGCGTCGAGGGCCCGCCCGTCCGCAAGTACACCACGGAAGAAGTCGTCCAGCTCTTCCAGTCGTTCGGGGTCCCGTGCGGCATCGTCCAGTCCCCCGAAGAGATGCACGCCGACCCGCAGCTCGCCCACCGCCGCCACTACTGGAAGCTCGAACACCCCCGGATGGGGCTTCGCACCTACGACTCGCCCGCCTTCAAGCTCTCGAAGACGCCCGCCGAACTGACCCGGCCTGCCCCGCTCCTCGGCGAGCACAATGAGTACGTCTTCAAGCAGGTCGTCGGCCTCTCCGACGAGGAGTTCGTCAACCTCATGGCCGAAGGCGTCTTCGAGTAGGCTCCCGGCCCGCTCGGCCGGGCGGCCGGGGCACCCCCCTCCCCTCGCGAAAAGGGAAAGGCCACCGCGCTTGCGGTGGCCTCGCACAAGCCGACGTCAGACTGGCTGCTGCACTACCCGCCGCCTGAAGCCGCACCGCCGGACCCGGTCGGGCCGCCCTCCACCACTTTGAACGTCCCGTTCATCTGGTCGGGGTGGAGGTCGCAGAGGAAGTAGTAGTCTCCGGGACCAGGAGTCGTGAATGTGACCTTGGTCTCCATCCCGCCGTCAATGATGGCGCCCTCGGCGCCGGGAGCCAGCGTCTGCCCGCCCTTCTTGTCGAGGAAGTGAATGTTGTGCTTCGCGCGGCCCCGGTTGACCAGCGTAATCGTGATTTCCGCGTTCGGTCCGGCCACAATCTCTTTCTTGTCGAACTTGTTGTCCGTCGCGACCACCCGGAAGGGGTCCCCGACGGGTGCCGGTGTGGCTGCGCCGCCGCCGCCGCTCCCTGTGGACTCGCTCGCAAACAGGTTGAGACCGGCCCCGACCATGAACCCGCCCAGCATCAGCGCTGCGATGACCGTGAACGCGGCACCGGTCCCGAAGCGGAAGGTCACGTCCTTCGTGTCCCGGATGACCTCCATGTCGAACACCTGGACCGTGCCCGGGACCACCTCGTCCGTATGCCGGGCAATGATGTCCAGCATCGTCTGCCGCGTCTCCTCATAGGTCGCCAGGCCCTCCCGGTCCGACCACGTCGTTTCGACCAGCACCTGCGACGGCCCCGTTGCCGCCGGCGAGACGATGATCCGGAGGTCCTGGAACCCGTCAAGGTCGCGCAGCTGGTTGTCGCTGCTTTCGAGGTCATGGATGATGCCGGACTTCCGCGCCTGCTCCAGCTTGCCTTCGGCGAGCGCGAAGGTCACGACCTGCGTATACCGCGTCGGCGCGGCCTGGCCATGACCGCCCATCGCCGCCTTCTTCCGCATCTGCCCGTCTTCATAGGCCCAGCCGAAGACGGCGATCAGCGTCGAAACGATCGCTGCACCCAGGAGCGGACCGGCAAACGTCTGGTCATCAACGCGCGACCAGTAGATCAGCGCGGCGCCGAGGAAGAGCGCGGCAACCCCGACGACGAGCGGCCAGATGCTCGGGTCCGGCAGGTGGACGTCGTGGTGGTCGCCGTGTGCGTTCGCCTGGTGGTCCATTCGGTGCTCTCTCCCCCTGGATTTCGCGCCTGTGGTGCTTACGGAATGATGTACAGCGTGGTGAACAGCGCAAGCCACACCACGTCGACGAAGTGCCAGTAGAACGAGCACGCCTCGACGGCTTCGTGGTTCGCTGCGGTGAACTGCCCGGCGAGTGAGCGCGCCAGGATGATGCCCATGAAGATGATCCCGCCCGCGACGTGCAACCCGTGGAAGCCCGTCAGCGTGTAGAACGTGGTCCCGTAAATCGTGTCGCCGACCCCGAAATGGAGCTGGCTGTAGTCATACATCTGCATGATGAGGAACACGAGGCCGAGCACGATCGAGACGAACGTCCAGCGGATCAGGCCCGAGCGGTTCCCCCGCTGAATGGCGAAGACCGCGAGCTGGATGGTCACTGAGCTCGTGACCAGCAGGATCGTCGCGATGAACGGCAGCCAGAACTCCACCTCGAGCTTGACACCGGCCGCCACCTGCTCCGGCGTCAGCAGGTACTCCGGCGGCCACTCCCTGGCGTCGGCCCGGGCGATGAAGTAGGCGGCGAACAGACCGCCGAAGAACATCACCTCCGACGCGAGGAAGAGGATGAAGCCGAGCATCCCATTGCTCAGGCCCTGCTTCTGCTGCGTGGCGACCGCGTGTGCTGCCATGGAACCTCTCCAGTCTCCCCTGCTTTGCCCGTGTGAGCGATGGACCTTCGGCCCCGATTAATGGGCCGCCTTGCCGTGGCGCAGATCCCAGAGCGGCCGCTCGGAGTGCACTTCCGGCAGGTCATCGAAGTTGTGCACGGGCGGCGGCGAGCTCGTCCACCACTCCAGCGTGTTCCCCTGCCACGGGTCGTTCGGCTGGTCCTTCGGCCGCATGAAGGCCATCACCACGTTGATGATGAACGGAATCATGGCGACGCCGATGAGGAACGCGCCGATGGTCGAAATCAGATTCAGCGTCTCCCACCCGCTGCTCGCCGAGTAGGTCGCAATCCGCCGCGGCATCCCGTCCAGGCCGAGCAAGTGCATTGGGAAGAACGCGAGGTTGAACCCGATGAACTGCAGCGCGAAGTGGATCCGCGCCAGGCGTTCATCGAGCCGCCTGCCCCAGATTTTCGGGAACCAGTAGTACAGCCCGGCGAACACCGCAAAGACGGCCCCGCCGAACAGCACGTAGTGGATGTGCGCGACCACGAAGTACGTGTCGTGAATCGCGAAGTCGACCGGCACCGCAGCTGAGAACGTCCCGTTGATCCCCCCGATGAGGAACATGCTCAGGAAGCCGAGCGCGAACAGCATCGGCGCCTCGAACGTAATCGAGCCCCGCCAGAGCGTGCCCAGCCAGTTGAACATCTTGACGCCCGTCGGCACGCCGATCATGAACGTCATGAACCCGAACCACGGCTTCAGCACCGCGCCCGTCGTGAACATGTGGTGCGCCCACACGCTAAAGCCCAGGCCGCCGATCCCCATCGTCGCAAAGACGAACGCCTTGTAGCCGAACAGCGGCTTCCGCGCGAACACGGGCAGGATTTCCGAGATGATGCCCATGCCGGGGAGAATCATGATGTAGACGGCCGGGTGCGAGTAGAACCAGAAGATGTTCTGCCAGAGGACCGCGTTCCCGCCCCCGTTCGGGTCGAAGAAGGAACCGCCGAAGTTCCGGTCGATGTACAGCATCGCCAGCCCCGAGGCCAGCACTGGGGTCGCCAGGAGCTGGAGCACCGCGGTGACCAGCATCGTCCAGCAGAAGATCGGCATCCGGAACATCGTCATCCCCGGCGCGCGCATCCGGAACATCGTCACCATGAAGTTCGCTGCGCCGATGGTCGACGACACGCCGAGGATGATGACCGCGATAATCCAGAGGTCGAGCCCCACGCCGGTGCCCCGTGCGAGCGGGCTGTACGCCGTCCAGCCCACATCCGAAGCGCCGCCGAAGAGGAAGCCGGAGAACATCAGAAGCCCGGCCGGCGGAATCAGCCAGAACGAGAGGGCGTTGATGCGCGGAAACGCCATGTCCGCGGCGCCGATCTGCAGCGGGACGATGTAGTTCCCGAAGCCCGCCCACACCGGGATGATGAACAGGAAGAGCATCGCCGACGCGTGCATCGTGAAGATCTGGTTGTACGCGTCGTTGTTCACGAACGTGTTGTCCGCCACCGCCAGCTGCGTCCGCACCAGCAGGGCGAGGATGCCGCCCACGGCGAAGAAGAACATCGTCGTGTAGAGGTAGAGGATCCCCAGCTTCTTGTGGTCGACCGTCGTCAACCAGTCGAGGATCCAGGGCCGTTCGGCATACGCCGGTCGTGGGATTGCGATGCTGGTCATGCTTCCTCCCGGGCTCCTTTGGCCTTCTCGATGTCTATCCGCCGGGCCTCGTCCCGGCGCCGAACGTACGTCATCTGCCTCACGGCTGGCGGACCGACAGCCCGTTCGCAGCCGCCTGTTCCGCTACCCACTTGTCGAATTCGTTGCGATCCACCACCCGCACGTGGAACCGCATCAGCGCATGATTGAGTCCGCAGAGCTCCGCGCACTGCCCGGTAAACTCGCCTGTCTCCTTGGCCGTGATCACGAACCGGTTATCCCGCCCGGGTATCACGTCCAGCTTGTAGTGGAAGTTCGGAAGATAGAACGAGTGAATCACGTCGTTGGACTTGAGCCGGAATTCCACGGGTTCGCCAACGGGGATGACAAACGTCGGCTCGTTTGCGGCGGTGCCGATGATGGAGAACTGCCCCTCCGCGTTCGGTTGGGTGCTCTTCCCGAGGTCGTTGAGGTTGTACACGAACTCCCAGGAAAACTGGAATCCGGTCACATCGATAGTAAGCGCATCATCCGATGCCTTCTTCTCCACGTCGCGCAGCACGATGAACGAATACGAGAACAGCGCGATGACGATGAGCACCGGGATCGACGTCCACACAATCTCCAGCGCCATGCTGCCGTGCGTCTGCTTCGGAAGTTCGTCGCTCTTCTTCCGGAAGCGAATGATGGCGTATAGCAGCGCGCCTTCGACGCCGAAGAACACGGCCACGGCGATGATCAGCGTGAAAACCCACAGGTCCTGGATGCGCTGCGCCTGGTCGGTAATCGGGGTGGGCATCCCCCATCCGGCAAGGGCGGGGCTAATCGTTGCGATGGCCAGGAGCGCTGCGCTGACGATCAGGCTGGTGCGGCGAATGACTCGCAGTTTCCCGGTTGACGGCATGCTCCTGGCTCCCCCTCCCGACCCGTCGCATTCACCCGCGCGGGCACACTCCGCGCCGGGGTTTCGGTTGTGAACGGCGTCGCAAACTGGTTATAGACCCGGCCCCCTGCCCTGTCAAGGAACTGAAATGCGGCCCCCGAGGATAGACCGAACGGCCATTGTCAGCCTGTCGCGAATCGCATTCGGAAACGTGCGCGGCACGCAAACGCACCCCCTCGCACAGCCTCGCCCGGGCCCCAGGACCGTTCGCTGCAGCCCCCGAAGGGTCGCTAGAGGGCCGCGTCGACCCCCATCGCCACGAACAGCAGTGCGAGGTAGAGCATCGAAATCTTGTAGACCCGAATTGGCGCAATCGATGCCGGGCGCCGCCACAACCGCCACGTGACCCAGGCGAACCACCCCCCCAGGACGGCCGCCGCCGACGCGTAAACCCACCCGAGCCCGGCAGCCGGGGCCAGGAGCAGCGTCACCGGGATCAGCAGCACGGCGTACCGGAAGATCTCGACCCGCGTCCGCTCCGGACCGTCCGTCACCGGCAGCATAGGGACGCCCGCCCGCGAATAGTCGCCTTCGAGCCGGAGGGAGAGCGCCCAGAAGTGCGGCGGCGTCCAGAAGAACACGATGGCGAACATCACCCAGGCTGCCAGCGGAGCATCGCCCGTCACCGCTGCCCAGCCGACAACCGGCGGAAACGCCCCGGCTGCCCCGCCGATGACGATGTTCTGCGGCGTCCGCCGCTTCAGCCAGATGGTGTACACGAAGACGTAAAACAGCAGTGCTGTCAGCGCCAGCACCGCCGCCGCGAACGTCGTAGTTGCCCACAGGAAAAAGAACGCCCCCGCGCCGAGCGCGATGCCGAAGGCGAGCGCATGCCCGGGCGGGATGGCCCCCGTTACGGTGGGACGCTCCCGCGTCCGCCGCATGATGGCGTCGATGTCCCGGTCGTACCAGCAGTTGATGACGTTCGCTCCCGCCGCTGACGTCGCACCGCCAATCAGCGTCGCAAGCACCAGCCACGTCCCCGGCCAGCCCCCGGCAGCCACCACCATCGCCGGCACCGTCGTCACCAGCAGCAGCGAGATCACGCGCGGCTTGGTCAGCGTGATGTAGTTGCGGACCGTTGTCGTCAGCGATGCCCGTGCCGGGAACACCAGCTCAGCCGTCATGCCGGCGCCTCAGCCCGCGGCAGCGGCCGCGCAGCCGCTGCCCGGTAAGGCTGGTAGAAGCCCAGCGCAGCCCCGGCCGCAAGCACCCCCCAAATGCACGCTGCAATCGCTGTGTGGGCAACCGTCAGCGGGTCCGGGAAGGTGTACCAGACGTTCAGCGCGCCGACCAGCACCTGCATCGCGTACAGCCCGCCGAGCGCAGCAACGTACGGGCGCGCCCACGGGAGCTGGTCCCGTCGCCGCCACGCCGTTACCAGGGCTGGCACCACGAAGAAAACGAACGCCCCTGCGAGGTACCGGTGCAGCATATGGGTAATCTCCTGGTCGTCGGCGCCCGGCAGCACCCCGCCGTTGCAGAGCGGCCAGCCCGAGCAGGCCGTGCTCGCCCCGCTTTCGGCCATGTACCCGCCGATCCAGAAGGTCACTGCCAGCCAGCCGAGCCCCGCCAGCGCCCAGGCGCCCGGCACCCGCGCGGCTTCCCGGAACCGCCCAACCGTCTCCCGGTGCCGCTCGTCCTCCATCCACATCGCGACGGCGACCAGCGTGATGCACGCCAGCACGACCATCGCCGTCACCAGGTGCGTGGCGACAATCTCCGGCGGCAGCTCGCGGACAACCGTGATCGCCCCGAGAAGCCCCTGGAAGCCGACCAGCGGAACCGTGGCGGTCGCCACCCACACGATCAGAGGCACGTGCCGGTAGTACTTCCACGCCGCCGCTGCGACGGCGATGACCAGCAGCCCGACGATCGAGGCCACGAACCGGTGGGAGAACTCGATCCAGGCCTCCTGGTGGCCCGGCGGCACGGGCTGCCCGTGGCAGAGCGGCCAGTCCGGGCATCCAAGCCCCGAGCCGGTCGCCCGGACGAACGCCCCGACGCCGATGAGGACGACGGTCATGATCGCGGTGAGAATTGCCAGGCGCTGCGCGAGATTCATGCCCTGCAATCGTGCCTTTCTGGCGGCATTGCCGGCCCCCGGGCTCTGCTCCAGCAGGCGGTCCCGCGCCTGCGTTTCCCTCGCCATCAGCGTGCCATCCGCCTCACCGTCCCGCAAGCGTGCGGCCCACGTAGAGCCGGCCGCGCCGTTCCCCTCCGAACCAGCCGACGAACCTAGAATCCCTGGGTTCCGTCCAGCCAGCGCAGGCCGTCGACCAGTACCCCGGCCACGCTCAGCTCCCAGTGGAGGTGGGGGCCGCTCGAAAGCCCTGTCGAGCCCACACGCCCCACGACCTCCCCGCGCCGCACCGTCTGCCCAACTGCAACGGTCCGCTCCGAAAGATGCCCGTAGCACGACAGGATCCCGCCGCCGTGGTCCACCACCACCAGGTTGCCCCGCACCAGCGTCAGCTCCGACATCACGACCGTGCCGTGGTTTGTCGAACGGACCGGCGTGCCCGCCGGCGCGGCGATGTCCGTCCCGCCATGATGCCCCGTACGCGGCCCGCCGTTGAACGACCGCTGCTCCCCGAAGTACCCGCTGACCCAAACGTCCCCGCCGAGTTCGATGGGAATGATGAACGGCAGGGTCCACTGTCTCGGGGTTACCGCGGCGTACAGCGCATCCAGCCGCGGCTGCTCCGGCTCCAGGGGCGGCTCCTTCGGCGGCGGTGCGTTCGGATCCGGCGGCGGCAGCCAGATGTCGTCGGAGGTCCACTGCGTTGCCCGCACGGTGATCGGTTCGGCGAACCGGAAGGTCCCGCCGGCCACGTCGGTCGCAGTGACCTCGAGCGTGGCCGGTCCCGGCGGGTCCAGGACGGCAATGCCCACGAACCCCTCGACGCCGGCCGGCCCCGGGCTCAGGGGCGATGTTCGCCCGAAGAGCCGCACGCTCCCGGAAACCCCATGCCGGACCTCCACGTAGATCGCCCCGCCCTGGTACGGCGTTCGAAAGGAGAGCCGCACCTCCGGACGGGGTCCATCGGTGCCCACCAGGGGCAGCACAACACGATGCGGCAGTCCCGACTGCCGTTCGGCGGCGATGCCGGGCGTCCGCTCGCCGCGCGCAAGCCGGGCTATGGCCGGCAGCGGCAGCGCCAGCCCGATCCCCAGCGCTGCGAGGACCCGCCGTCGGGTTGCCATGACGAGAGGCTACCTGTCCCGCCGCCCGGCGTCATCACGGAGCGGTAACCGGCGTGTCAGCGGACCGTATCCGTCGGCCCGAGCGAGCGCCGCGCCGCATCCCGCGCCCCGTCCACCACCGCCAGCAGCCGCGCCGGCTTCGGGACCCCCGAGAGGACGAAGTTCTGCACAACTCCGGCCGTCTGGCACTGCACGTCGCCGAAGTCGAACACGGTCTCCAGCAGGCCGTGGCGCTCCACCCGGAGGTCTTCGACGTCGACCAGGTCCGTCGAGGCCATCTGGTGGTGGAACCAGTGCCGTTTGAGCGAATCGACCAGCCGCTGGTTCGTCACCACCCAGATATCGTTCTGGTACCGGTACCACGTGAAGTAGGCGCGCACTGCCCAGTAGACCGCCCATGCAGCGATGACCGCGCCGGCAATTACCCCCGGCGGGCCATCGAAGCCGAAGGTCATGACAACGGCGGCAATGCCCAGTGCGGTGCCCCCCAGCCCGGCCAGCACGACCCCGGCTATCTTGAGCGAGAAGTACAGCCAGTGCCGCCGGACAAAGGCGAGCACCTGCTCGCCCGGCTGCAGCGTGAACGGGAGCTTCTTCGGGTTCGGTTGGGCGGCCATGCCGCCCGACATCCTACCCCCCCGCCGGGCGCTTCGGAACCATCACCTTCCGGCGGAAGTAGCACACCTCTTCGCCCCGCTGGTTGAACCCCCGTGTCTCCACCGTCACGATCCCGCGCGTCCCGTCGGAGGTCTCCTTTTTGTCCAGCACCGTCGTCTCGGCCCGGATCGTGTCGCCGTGGAAGGTCGGCTTCAGGTGCTTCAGGCTCTCGATTTCGAGGTTCGCGATCGCCTTGCCCGAGACGTCCGGCACGCTCATCCCCAGCACCAGCGAGTAGACGAGGTTGCCCACCACGACGTTCTGCTTGAAATGCGTCTCCTCCTCCGCGTACCACCGGTCGCTGTGCAGCGGGTGGTGGTTCATCGTGATGTCGCAGAAGAGGTGGTCCATCGCCTCCGTGATGGTCTTGCCGGGCCAGTGCTTGTACACGTCGCCGACTTCGAAGTCCTCGTAGTAGCGGCCGAACTTGTCCCGGCCATCGTAGACAGTCATCTCGTGCGCTCCCCCATGGTGCTCGGAATCGATGTGCTCCCGGCCTGCCGGACGGCTAGACCGGGTACTCCTTCACGATGTTCCGGGCGATCACGATCTTCTGGATATCGCTCGTCCCCTCGGCGATCACCATCAGCGGCGCGTCGCGGTAGAACCGCTCCAGCGGAAGCTCCTTGCTGTAGCCCACGCCGCCGTGGATCCGCATGGCATCGAGTACGCACTCCTGCGCGATCTCCGTGGCGAACAGCTTCGCCATTCCCGCGTCGAGGTCGCTCCGCGCACCCGAGTCCTTCTTCCGCGCGGCATCCAGCGTCAGGAGCCGCGCAGCCCGGATCTTCGTAATCATCTCGGCCAGCCGGAGCTGCTGCGCCTGGTGCTCGAAGATCGGTTTGCCGAACGCCTCCCGCTTCTGCGCATACCGGATCGCCTCGTCGAAGGCTGCCTGCGCTACCCCGACGCCGCGGGCCGCAACGTTGATGCGCCCAACCTCGAGCGCGCTCATCACGTGCTGGAACCCCTGGCCTTCCTTGCCGCCGAGCACCTGCGTCGCCGGCACTCGCGCGTCGTCGAACGTCAGCTCCGTCGTCTCCACGCCCTTGTAGCCGAGCTTCTCCAGCTTCCGCCCCGGCGTAAAGCCGGGCGTGCCCGCATCCACCAGGAAGGCGGTGATGCCGCGGTGCCGCGGCTGCGCGTCCGGGTCGGTCTTCGTCAGGACGAGGTAGACGCCCGCGCGCTGGCCGTTCGTCACCCACATCTTCTGGCCGTTGATGATGTAGTCGTCGCCGTCCCGGCGCGCGGTCGTCTTGATCGCCGCCGCGTCCGAACCCGCGTCCGGCTCGGTGATGCTGAGCGCGCACCGGATGTCGGGCGCCACCATCTTCGGCAGGTACTTCTGCTTCTGCTCTTCGGTGCCGTATTCGCTGATGGCATAGCCCACCAGCACGTGGGTGTTGATGATGCCCGCCAGGCTCATCCATCCCCGTGCAAGCTCGATGCACACGCCCGCGTAGCACTCAAAGCTCAGGTCCAGTCCGCCGTACTTCTCCGGGATCTTGATCCCGAAGAGCCCCATGTCCGCCATGCCCTTCACAAGCGGCTCCGGGAACTCGTCCGCGTGCTCGTACTGGCTGGCGACCGGCTTCACCTCCCGGTCCACCCAGACGCCGACGTTGGTGACGATCTCCCGCGCCACCGGGTCTGTGATATCAGCTGCGTAATCCCTGGCCATGCGACAGTCCTGTTTGAATTCGTGCGTCCGAAGTATCCCCCACCGGTCGCCTTGTGACGATGCGCGCGCACACCCCCGGCCACCTGCGGGCCGGTCAATCGTCGGGGTCGCGGGCCGGCCTTCCAGGCGGCGCCGGGGCCGGCACAAAGGCCCGGCCGAAAGCGGCCGGGCCCCTCCGTGCCGGACAGCAGAGCCCGGTGTCAGGCCCCTTTGAGCGTCTTCAGCCCTTCACGCGGCGCGCCGACGAGGATCGCCATGTTCCCGTCCGGGTGCCGGTTCTCGTACATCAGCTGGTGGCACAGCCCTGTCTCTTCGAACTTGAACACGCGCGAGAGGCACGGGTCGATTTTCCCGGCCACTACCAGGTCGTTGAACGCGTAGGCCTGCTCGTCATTCGCAAAGTGCGAGCCCTGGAGCCGCTTCTGCCGCATCCACAGGTAGCGCAGGTCGACGTCGGCGTTGTAGCCGGTCGTGCCCGCGCAGATCACCACCATCCCGCCCGTGTCGCACACGAAGATGGAGGTCGGCACGGTGTCCTGCCCGGGGTGCTCGAAGACGATGCGCGGGTTCTTCCGCTCACCGAGGATGTCCCAGATCGCCTTGCCGAAGGCCCGCGCGCCCGCCGTGAACTTCGCCATCGATTCGTTGTCCGTCCAGTCGGGCAGCCGGCCCCAATGGTCGAACGCCTTCCGGTTGATGCAGCCCACGGCCCCGAGCCGCTTGCAGAAGTCGTACTTCGACTCGCTCGACACCACTGCGATCGGCTTTGCGCCGACCTGCGCGGCCAGCTGGATCGCCATCGAACCGAGGCCGCCGGCCCCGCCCCACACCAGAACCACATCCCCTTCCTGCACCGTGTGCGGCGGCCAGCCGAAGAGCATCCGGTAGGCCGTCGCCCCAACCAGCGTCGGCGCAGCTGCCTCTTCCCAGGTGAGGTGCGGTGCCTTCGGCATGCACTGGTGCGCCTGCACCTTCGTGAACTGCGCGAACGAACCCCACGTCGTCTCGTACCCCCAAATGCGATAGCTCGGGTGGTACATCGGGTCGAGCCCGGCCTTGATCTCGGGCGCGTGCACGTCCCACGTGCCGCAGTGGATCACGACCTCGTCGCCAACCTTCCAGTTCGTGACGTTCGACCCGACCTTCCAGATGATGCCGGAAGCATCCGAGCCGCCGATGTGGTGGTCCCACGGCTGGCCTTCCTTCTGCCGGGCTGCAATCACGTCGACCGGAACGCCGAGGCCTGCCCAGACGTTGTTGTAGTTCACGCCCGCGGCCATCACGTACACCAGCACGTCGTCCGGCCCGATCTCGGGCACGTCGATCACCTCGACTTGGAACGCCTGGGTCGGCTGGCCGAAGCGCGACTGCCGGATAACCTGCGCGTACATCTTCTTCGGCACATGGCCGAGCGGGGGCATCTCGCCGATTTCGTAGAGGTCCTTAAGGGTTTCGGTCGTCATCTCCATGCTCCTCGGGCGGGCTCCCGGCCCGTCCCTTCGCGGGTCTGGCACCGGTCCACGGGCCGAACGCGCCAATACTATCGGATCGCTATTGGCGCGTAAACGGGCTTCGGCCGCGAGCCATAGGCGCTGCGTATGCCTCAGCGCCCCGGCGAATCCAGCCGCACCTCTCTGCCCTCCCGGGCGCTCCGGTAGCACGCATCGACCACCCGGTGGGCGGCCAGCGCCGTTCGGAAGTCGGGAAACGCGGGCCGCCGCGCCGCCGCGCACTGCAGAAACGCGACGTCTTCCATCATCCCCGCCCGGGCGAGCGGCGCCTCCGCCTCGTTCAGACCGGCCAGCGCGACATACCGCTCGAACACCTCGTCGGCGCTCAGTTCGCGCACCGGCCCGCTGCGCCCCTGCACGCGGATCGGGCCGACGAAGTCGTGCTCAGTCGCGAAGTACCCGCCCTCGAAGAACACCTCCAGGAACCGCGTCGAGGGACGGTCGTCGAGTCCGTGCCACACCGATGTCAGCGTCGTCTGGTGTCCGCCGGCGTGCTGGAATGTCACCAGCGCCACGTCCTCGACCCCCGGGTGCCCCGGCGTCACCTCCCGTGTGTGGCATCGCACCGCCGAAATTTCGCCGAACAGCCAGCGGAACACGTCCACGTCGTGAATCGAATGCTCAATGAGCGTCCCGCCGCCGGCGCGGTCGAAGCTGCCCCGCCAGCTGCTGTTGTAATGCCCGCGGACCGGGAAGAACTGGTCATCCCGCAGGTGGGCCGTCAGGAACGGCCCGAGCCCGGGGTCGCGCATCAGGTCGGCCAGCACGGTCAGCACCGGGGAGTACCGCAGCACCAGCCCCACCTGGTTAACGACTCCCGCGCCCTCGACCGCCTCCACCATCGCCTCCACCTCCGGCAGCGTCCGCGCGAGCGGCTTCTCGCAGAAAACGTCGAGTCCCCGCCGGGCCGCCTCCGCGACCAGCGCCGGGTGTTCGGCCGTCTCCGTGCAGATGTACACAGCGGTCAACCCGGGATAGTCCAGCAGCTCCGGCGCGTTGTCGGTGACCAGCTCCGCACCGACGATGCCCGCAAACGCCTCCGCACGCGCGCGGTCGCGGTCGCAGACTGCGACGTACCGTGCCTCGACGACGCCCGAGCGGATGGCACCCCGCAAATTGCGCGAATGAAAGCGGCCAATATGGCCGCAGCCGATGAGCCCGACGACTGGAACTGGCAAGCGAAGACCGCCTTCACGGTTTTTCCGGCATTTTACGGGTGACTTGCGGAATTCCGGTGAAGGACGCCGGCCGTCCCCGGCAAGCTACTGCCGCGGCCGCCGGCGGGAGGATCCACCTGGGGGCGCAAGTGACTTCCCGCCGGTGGCCGTTTGCCACGCTCCGGTGCCACGTGTGCGCCGCGTTTCAGGGCTGCACCCGGTTGCGCGTCTCGCCCCGCGATCCGAAACTCAGGATGTTCCCCGGTAGCTCAACGGTAGAGCGCGCGGCTGTTAACCGCTAGGTTCGAGGTTCGAATCCTCGCCGGGGAGCCACCCCTGCGCCGGGTCAGCGCGCCCGTTCTTCCCCCGCTGGCGAATCGAACCGCTCCTCATCCGCAACTCCCCAGGCGCCATTCCCGGTAGATACCGCTTCGGTGGTGCCGCTCTGCGCCCGGGATGCGGGGGCTGGAGCACCCGGCCCGTCACAGACCCCGGCAAGCGCACAGGCCCGGCGATTTCGCCGGGCCTGTCCATTCTCATGCCTGGTGCTGAGGCTCGGGATCGAACCGAGGACACCGGCATTTTCAGTGCCGTGCTCTACCAACTGAGCTACCTCAGCGCCGTCGCTTCATGCTAGGTTCACGCCCGCCCGCCGGTCAAGGCGCGGCTCACGCCCCGGCAGTATCATTCCCGGCCATGAGCATCCGCCCCTTCACCATCAGCGTCCCTGGTGAGGTCCTCGCCGACCTCCGCGAACGGCTCGCCCGGACCCGCTGGCCGGAGCAGCTTCCCGACGCCGGCTGGGACTACGGCGCCAACCTCGCCTACATCCGCGAACTCTGCGACTACTGGGCCAACGGCTACGACTGGCGCCTCCACGAAAGCCACCTCAACCGCTATCCCGGCTTCCTCGCAGAGGTCGATGGCGTCGACCTGCACTTTTGGCACATCACGAGCGGAAACCCATCCGCCATCCCCCTCCTCCTGGTTCACGGCTGGCCCGGCTCCATCTTCGAGTTCAATTTCATCATCGACCGGCTCGTGCACCCCGAAGCCCACGGCAACTCCGCCGCCGATGCCTTCGACCTCGTCATCCCTGCGCTCCCCGGCTTCGGGTTCGGCGGCAAACCGCGCGAGCGCGGCTGGGGCATCTCCCGCATTGCCGCCGCCTTTCACACCCTCATGACCCGCGAGCTCGGCTACCGGCGCTACGGCGTCCAGGGCGGCGACTGGGGCGGCATCATCTCCGCCAAAATGGCGTCCGCCTATCCCGAGAGCGTCATCGGCGCCCACCTGAACTTCCTCTTCGTCCAGCCCCCGCCGAACCCGACCGAGGAAGACCGCAAATACATCGCCGCCCGCGATGCTTTCCAGGCGAACGAAACAGGCTACTCCCTCACCCAGGGGACCAAGCCCGATTCCCTCACACTCGCCCAGTCCGATTCCCCTGCCGGGCTCGCCGCCTGGGTCGTCGAAAAGTTCCACACCTGGGGCGACGTCGGCAGCAACATCGAAGAGACGTTCTCAAAAGATGTGTTGCTGACGAACCTCATGTTCTACTGGGCGCCGAACAGTGTCGCCTCGTCGGCCCGCATCTATTACGAGGCGCGCCGCGACCCCGCCGGCTTCGTCTACCCGCGGGTCGAAGTGCCCACCGGCGTGGCCGTCTTCCCGCGCGAGCCGTGGCGGGTGCCCCGCCACTGGGCAGAGCAGCGCTTCAACATCGTCCACTGGACCGAAATGCCCCGGGGCGGCCACTTCGCAGCCCTCGAACAGCCGGCCCTCCTCGCCAGCGACATCATCGCCTTCTTCCGTCCGCTCCGCGCCCGGTGACGCCCCGGGCCGGCGTCACCCGGGCCGCCGGCTACGGCAGCGTGTGCGTATACACCTCATTGAAAGTGATGCGGTCGCCCTCGAGCAGCACAAGGTCAAACCCCCGCAGCCTCCGCGCGGAGCCGTCCGGGAGTGTCACCGTGCAGTACCAGCGGCCGCAGTAACCCCCCGGGATCGGCCAGACCTCGTCCGGGATGTAGGTCATTGGCGGCGTCGCGGCGAACAGCCCCTCGAGGTACGCCTTCAGCGCCGCGTGCCCCTTTACGCCCTGCGGCACCTGGCCGTCCCGGTACTCGACCTCCGGGTGGTAGAACTCCAGCAGCCGGAGGACGTCCTTCTCCGTCCAGGCCCTCAGCCAGTCGGCGTTGTACTGTGCGATGTCCATCGGTCCTCCATCGGGGGCAGGTGCGGCCCCGCGGAGTGTACCCCGGCGTCCGCCCCTGGGGTCACTCCAGTTCGACGATGAGGGTCGCCCGCTCGTTGTCGATTGCGTTGATGGACACCCGCGCCACGCCTTCCAGGTTGGCCAGCCGCTCCTGGAAGTCGAGCAGCTCGCCGAACCCCTTCCCCCGCACGTCAACCTGCAGCCGGCGCCCGCGCAGCTCGGAGTCCGCCTGCCCGGCCGGCGGCGGCTCGGCCGGGGGCCGCGCGCTCTTCTGACCTTTCAGCCCTCCGGCGAGCCCCTCGAGCCCGGCCACAACCTGCGCGATGCTCGCCGCCGCCGCGAGGTACTCCTGGCGCAGCTGCAGGAGCGGCGCCGCAATCGCCTCAGAAAGCGCCCCTGCCACCGACGACGGTGAGCTGCCTGCCTGGGCACGCGTCGCTTCCGCGAGCCGGTCCTCGAGTTCTGCCAGCCGGTCGAGGAGCCGCTCGTAGTCCTGGCGCAACAGGTCGTACCGCCGCCGCAGCTGGCGCACCGTCGCATCCCCCGACGCAGCTTCCTGCAATCGCTCCAGGATCACATCCTCAGGCTCGCTGTCGTGCTCTCCCACGTCAACCTTCCCGGGAGGTACGCGCCCGGGAGCCGCGGGAGTGCCTCAGGCCTGCCGGGCCGGGAGCATCGTTCGCTCCCGACCGCCCTCGAGCCGATATCCGAACCCCCGCACCGTCACCAGGTACCGCGGGGCCTGCTCGTCCGGCTCGAGCTTCCGCCTGATCCGGCGGACGTAGACCTTAAACACGTCCTGTGCTTCCCGCGGAAGATAGCGGTAATCATCCGAGACGGCGTTCAGGATTTCGTGCGGCTTGAGCACCCGCCCGCTGTTGCGGGCCATGTACTCCACGATCCGGAATTCCGCCGCGGTGAGTGGTACCACCATCCCCCCGCGCTGCACCTCGCATCGATCAACATCGACCACAAGGTCGCCGACCTGAAGGACGCCGCTATTCGCGCCGCTGGCCGCATCATACGCCCCGGCCCGCCGCAGCACGGCGCGCACCTGCGCGACCACCACCCGCGGGTCTGCCCCTAGCTCCAGGCAGGCCTCGGCCCCGGCCGTAAATGCCTCGGCGACCAGCTCCGGGAGCGCTGCATCGAATACCGCGACCACCGGCCTCCCGCACGCTGCCAGCCGCGCGACATCAACCAGCCCGGAAACTCCGTCGCAATCGATCGCGCGGCAGACCAGGTCGAATTCCCCCGACTCCGCCATCCGCAGCGCTGCTTCGCCGGGCTCCCGCTCGAGCACCGCCAGTCCGCCGCTGTGCAGCGCACGGACAAAGTGGCGGGTCTCCATGGCGCCCGGAGCAACCAGCAGGCAGCTGAGGAAGCGGGGAGAAAGGCTGCCGTCCATCGTTACCTGTACGTTCCCGAATCTCCACCGGGGCAGGCCCCGGGCCGGTGCGTGGGATTATATCCACGTTTGTCAAGAGGTAAAGACCCTATTTTTGTCGCCGGTCTCCCTGATGTCGCCGGCGCCCGCGCGCCGCCCGCAAAATCGGGCGAATCCCGAATTGTTGCGCCCGCCCGGGCCGGCCGAATCTTTCGATATGGGACAGGCACAGCGCATCCACACCTACGACGACGAACTTCACGAGCGCCGGCGCCGGCTCGCCATCGTGCGCCCTATCGTGGATTTCGAAGAGGAGCGCCTGAAGCGCCTCCGCGAAAAGGCGCGCGACACCCGCGACCCCTGACCTGGGGCCGGCGGCGCGTTTGCCGGGCCGGGCAGGCCGCTCCTATACTTCGGAGACTGCACCGCCGTTCGCCAGAACGCACCTACGCGTCCCCGGAGTCGCCAGAGCATGCCAATCACCACCAAGCGCGAGTGGCTGCAGGGCCCCTACGCCAAAGCTGTCCAGCGCGCCCCCGAGCGCCAGCCCTCCTTCGAAACCACCGGGCGGATGCCCATCGAGCCGATCTACACCCAGGACGACCTCGAAGGCTGGGACCCTGTCACCCAGCTCGGCTTCCCCGGCGAGTTCCCCTTCACTCGCGGCATCCAGCCCACCATGTACCGCGGCCGCTTCTGGACCATGCGCCAGTACGCTGGCTTCGGCACCGCGGAAGAATCGAACCAGCGCTACCGCTACCTCCTCGCCCAGGGCCAGACCGGCCTCTCCGTGGCGTTCGACCTCCCCACTCAGATCGGCTACGACTCGGATGACCCCATGGCCGCCGGCGAGGTCGGCAAGGTCGGCGTCGCCATCGACTCCATCGAGGATATGCTCACCCTCTTCGATGGCATCCCGCTCGATAAAGTCACCACCTCCATGACCATCAACGCGACGGCCGCCATCCTCCTCGCGCTCTACGTGGCCGTCGGCAAGCACCAGGGCGTCCCGCCTGAGGAGCTCGGCGGGACCGTCCAGAACGATATCCTCAAGGAATACATCGCCCGCGGGACGTACATCTACCCGCCCAAGCCCTCCATGCGGCTCATCACCGACATCTTTGCCTACTGCAAAGACAACGTGCCGCAGTGGAACACCATCTCCATCTCCGGCTACCACATGCGCGAGGCGGGCTGCACGGCCGCCCAGGAGATCGCCTTCACCCTCGCGAACGGCATCGCCTACGTCGAGGCCGCCATCGGCGCCGGCCTCGATGTCGACGAGTTCGCCGGCCGGCTCTCCTTCTTCTTCGCCTGCCACAACAACTTCCTCGAAGAAGTGGCGAAGTTCCGCGCCGCCCGCCGCCTCTGGGCCCACATCATGCGCGACCGCTTCGAGGCGAAGAATTCCCGTTCTCAGATGCTCCGCTTCCATACCCAGACCGGCGGCGCAACCCTCACCGCCCAGCAGCCCGAGAACAACATCGTCCGCACCACGGTCCAGGCCCTCGCGGCCGTGCTCGGCGGCACCCAGTCGCTCCATACGAACTCCATGGACGAGGCCCTCGCCCTCCCGACCGAGAAGGCCGTCCAGATAGCCCTCCGCACCCAGCAGATTCTCGCTTACGAGAGCGGCGTCGCCGACGTCATCGACCCGCTCGGCGGCTCCTACTTTGTCGAAGACCTCACGAACCGGCTCGAAGCAGAAGCCCGGGAGTACATCAAAACGATCGACAGCATGGGCGGCGCACTGGCCGCCATCGAAAAGGGCTTCCAGCAGAAGGAGATCCAGGAAGCCGCCTACCGCTACCAGATGCAGGTCGAAAACAAGGAACGGATCATCGTCGGCGTCAACGAGTTCGTCGTCGCCGAGGAGGAGCACCCCGAGATCCTCCGCGTCGACCCCGCCATCGGGCAGCGCCAGGTCGAAAAGCTCCGGCGGCTCCGCGCCACCCGCGATAATGCCGCCGTCGAACGGATGCTCGACCGCATCGAACAGGCCGCCCGCGGCACCGAAAACCTCGTCCCGATCATGGTCGAGGCTGTCGAGAACCGGGTGACCCTGGGCGAAATCAGCCATCGCCTCCGCAAGGTCTGGGGCGAACAGCGCGAGCCGGTGTTCATCTGATGAGCGACGACGACGTCCGGACCCGCGCCGACGAACGGCGCCGCCTCCTCGCCGAGCTCGAACTCGAGCGCAACCAGTTCATCCGGAACGTCGAAACCTGCCGCATCCGCGACATCGAACGGCCGTTCATCGGCGACTGGTCGGTCAAAGACATCGTCGGTCACGTCGCGAGCTGGGAGGCGGAAGTCGTCACCGCCCTGCGGGAACTCCGCGCCGGCCGCCGTCCCGAGCTCTACGACTTCAACCGCAGCCGCCTCGACGCCTGGAACCAGGAGCACGTTGAGCGAAAGCGCAGCCTCGACTTTTTCAGCGTCCTCGAGCAGCTCAAGGATGGCCGCCACCGCCTCCTCGACGAGCTCGCCCACATCCCCGACGAAGACCTGGTCGACGAGGGCTCGCGCTACCGGAAACTTGTCCAGGCCGTTATCGACCACGACCGCGAACACTGGCACGCCATCGCCGCCCGCCTCGCCGGCATGGAGGGGGCCCGCCGCACCGGCGCCCAGTCGATCATCGAAGAAGCCACATCCTGAGGGGTACCGCACCAGTATGCTCACCAAAATCCACCACGTCGGCATCGTCGTGCACTCCGCCGACGAAGCCCTCAAGTTCTACCGCGACGCCCTTGGCCTGCCCGTCACCGCCGACCGCGTCATTGAAGACCAGGGCGTCCGCGGGGTTCTCCTCCAGATTGGCGACTCGGAAATCGAGCTGCTCGAGCCGACCCGCGACGATACCGGCGTCGCCCGCTTCCTCGCCAACCGCGGCGAAGGCATGCACCACATCTGCTTCGAATCCGACGACGTCGCAAAGGAACTCGAAGCCGCGCGCGAAAAGGGCATCGAACTCATCGACCAGGCGCCCCGCCTGGGCCTCGCCGGCATGATCGCCTTCCTCCACCCGCGCTCCAACCACGGCGTCCTTGTTGAGTTCGCCACCCCCATCGAGGGGCAGCACGGCCACTAGATGGACGGCATCGGCGCCACCCACATCGACCACATCGTCATCTCCTCGAATAACAGCGAGGTGGTCGCCGAGACGTTCCGCCGCAACATCGGCATCGAGATCCGGCGCACCATGAGCCGCCCGGGTACCGGCGCCCGCCTCGCCTTCGCGAAGCTCGGCGACGTCATCCTCGAATTCGCGGGGCCGCCTGAGCCCGACCCTGCAGCCGAGGTCAAAGCACGCCTCTGGGGCATGGTTCTCGCCGTCGCCGATATCGCCGCCGCCGTCGAACGGCTGCGCGGCCTTGGCTACGAAGTCACCGACCCGCGCCCCGCTGTCCAGCCCGGCGCGCTCATTGCCACGGTGAAGTCCGGCACGGGCGGCGTGCCGTTCGCCCTCATCCAGTACAACGCCATCCCGCACGAATCCCCCGCTGGAGCAGCACCATGAAAGCAAAGCGCATCGACCACGTCGGCATCGTCGTCAAGAACCTCGAAGAGGCCACCGCCACCTATGCCCGCAACTTCGGGCTCACGGTCGATCCCGCCCGCGGGGGCGAGGTCCCCGCACTGGGCATCAAGAATGCCTTCATGCCGATCGGCGAGAGCGACCTCGAGTTCATCCAGCCGCTCACCGATCAGGGGCCGGTCGCCCAGTTCGCCAAAGAGCGGGGCGAGGGCCAGTTCCTGCTCTCGATTGAAGTTGATGACGTCGCTGCAGCCGTCGAGCACCTCCGCAGCCTCGGCTTCCGCGTCGGCGACCCGAACAACGGCGTCGCCTTCGTCTCGCCGAAATCCTCGCACGGCGTCAACCTGCAGCTCATCCAGCGCCAGGGGCGCTGACTCGCTACCATAACGGACGAAGCATCACCAACGCCCCGGGGAAAGTCATGTCGACAGCAACCGCCACCGACAAAATCCGTGTCCTCATCGCCAAGCCCGGCCTCGACGGCCACGACCGCGGCGCCAAGGTCGTTGCCCGCGCCCTCCGCGATGGCGGCTGCGAAGTTATCTACACCGGCATCCGCCAGACGCCCGAGATGATCGCCGAAGCCGCCCTCCAGGAAGACGTCGATGTCGTCGGCCTCTCCATCCTCTCCGGCGCCCACCTCGAACTCTTCCCCCGCGTCGTCGAGGAGCTGAAGAAGCGCGGCCTTGATGATGTCCTCCTCTTCTGCGGCGGCATCATCCCCGAAGAAGACACCGAGGCCCTCCAGAAGCTCGGCTTCAAGGCGATCTTCCGCCCCGGCACGAATACCCAGGACATCGTCAAGTTCGTCTACGACAACGTGAAGAAGAAGTAACGTGGACGAACTGGTCCAGCGCTTCCTTGCGGGCGACCGCCGCGCGCTCGCTCGCATCATCACCCGCGTCGAAAACAGCACCCTCGAAGGGCGCGACTACGTTCGCGCCCTCTTCCCCCACTCCGGGCGCGCCCACATCGTGGGCATCACCGGCGGCGCAGGCTCCGGCAAGAGCACGCTGACCGGCGCGCTTACCGCCGAACTCCGCCGGCGAGGCCGCACCGTCGCTATCATCGCCGTCGACCCCTCCAGCCCCTTCACCCACGGCGCCCTGCTCGGCGACCGCATCCGCATGCAGGACGTCACCATGGACCCGGGCGTCTACATGCGTTCCATGGCCGGCCGCGGCGCCCTCGGCGGCCTCGCCCCGGCCATCGCCGATGTTGTCGCCGTCGTCGACGCCTTCGGATTCGACTACGTCATCGTCGAAACCATCGGCGCCGGCCAGGACGAGGTCGAAATCGCCGGCACCGCCATGACAACGGTCCTCGTCAACAATCCCGGCACCGGCGACGACATCCAGGCCCTCAAGGCCGGCATCATCGAAATCGCCGATATCCTCGTCGTCAACAAGGCCGACCACCCGGGGGCCGACGTCCTCGTCAGCCAGCTCCAGGCCCTCCTCGCCCTCTCCCCCGCAGACCACCGGCGGCCGCCCATCCTCAAAACCATCGCTACCCGCGGTGAAGGGCTGGCGCAGCTCGCCGACGCCATCGACGAGCACCGCGCCTACCTCGAACAGACCGGCCAGCTCGCGGCCCACCGCTCCGAGGATGCCCGCCATCAGCTCCTTGCCATCACGCAGCAGCTCATCCTCGAGGAGATCCGGCGCGCTGCCCCCGAGGCCGTCATCGAAACGCTCACCGGCCGCATCGCCAGCCGCGAACTCGACCCCCACACCGCCGCCGAAGAGCTCGCCGCCCTCGTCCTCCCCCGCGGGTGAGCAGTCCGCCCGTGCTACCATCGCCGGTGTGAGCAGTCAGCAGCGCATCCGCACCTGGTTCCGCAAAGGCGAGCGCGTCCGCTACATCTCCCACCTCGACGTGCTGCGCTTCTGGGAGCGCGCCATCCGCCGCGCCGGTCTCCCGCTCTCCTACTCCCAGGGCTTCACGCCCCATCCTAAGCTCGCCTTCGCCTCGCCCCTGCCCCTCGGCTTCACCGCCGAGCGCGAGGTCATGGATGTCCAGCTCGACGAGCGTATCGACCCCGCCGAGTTCCATGCGCGCCTCGCCGCCCAGGCCACCGGCGACCTCGCAGTCGTCGCCGTCCGCGAGGTTCCCCTCGGGGCGCCCCAGCCCCAGGCAGCGATGCTCTGGTCCGATTACCGTGCTGCAGTGCCCGGCCTTGATCCGGCCGAGGCCCGCGCCCGCATCGAGGCCTTCCTTGCCCTGCCGGCCTTCGAGTGGCGCGAGGAGCGCGGCGAACGCGAGCGCACCTACGACCTCCGCGCGGCCACCGCCTGGCTCACCGCCCGCCCGATCGACGGCGGCACCGAACTCGCGATGCGCCTGCGTACAGACCAGAACATAACCGCTCGCCCGGAGGCTATACTGGCGGCGCTCTTCCCCGGCTTCGAGCCGCAGAGCTACGTGCGCACCGACATCATCCTCGATGAACGGTCGCCAGCGAGGGAGCTATGGCGTCGCTACGGCCAGTACCTCTGACCACCTGCGAAATCCGGCCGGCAACGCCCGCCGATGCCCCCGAACTCTACGTCCTCTGGCAGCGCGTCCGCGAACATAACGCTGGGCTCGACCCCCGCATCGTCCTCGCTCCCGTTGCCCCCGACCAGTTCGCCGCCGCGCTCGAGCGCCAGCTCGGCCGCGGGTCGGCCACCGTCCTGGTCGCCGCCGACCGGGCCCGGCTCGCTGGATTCGTCTCTGGTGCCATCGAAACCGCCAGCGCCGACCGCCTTCCGGAGCGCCACGCCACCATCGGCTACCTCTGGGTCGAACCTGGCTACCGCCGCCGCGGCATCGGCCGCGCGCTCGTGGAAGCCGTCGCCCGCTGGGCCGCAGCGTACGATGGCGTCCGCCACTTCGAAATGCCGGTCCTCGCTGCAGATGTGGAGGCTGCCCGCTTCTGGGAAGCGCTCGGCTTCCGGCCGTTCATTGCCCGCCTGTGGGCGCCGCTCGCCCCCGAACCGGATGACGGCGGTGTGCCATGAGCCTCCTGTATCTCGTCCGCCACGGCGAAACCAACCACAACGCCGAGGAGCGGGGGCTCGGGCGCGCCGACGTGCCCCTCTCCGAACGCGGCCTCGAGCAGGCGTGCCTCATCGCCGCCCGGTTCGCGCGCGTGCCCCTCGATGCCGTCCTCAGCAGCCCGCTCCAGCGGGCCCTCGCCATCGCGCGGACCATCGCCGAACAGCACGCGCTCGCTGTCGATATCCGCCCCGAACTCACCGAACTCGATGTCGGCGACACCGAAGGCCTGGCCTATGCCGAAATCCGCACCCGCTTCCCCGACTTCTACGCAGCCTGGACCGGTGACAACCCGGTCCATGTCCCCATGCCCGGCGGCGAGTCCATCGCCGCGCTGGCGGAACGTCTCGCGCCGCTCGCAGACGAACTCCTCGGCGGCCCCGACCGCGTCATGGTGATCGTCTCGCACAACTTCACCCTCCGCGTCCTGGTTTGTCTCCTCCTCGGTATTCCGGTCGCAAACTTCCGCAACTTCCGGCTCGACCTCGGCTCGGTCACCACCATCTCCGTCCAGCACGGCCGCGCCGCCATCCAGGCCCTCAACGATGTCTGCCACCTCGACGCCTTGAATCTTTCGCCTGCCGCGCGTAGCGTCTCCACCTGAGCTTATGGCCCCGCCCAGCTTCCTCAGCCGCTCCCGCCTCATCATCGTGGCCAGCCTGCTCATCGGGAGCTACTTCGTCTACACCGCCGCGCTGGGCGCCTACCGTACGCAGCAGCTGAGCGAGTCCCGCGCCCAGGCCGAGCGCCAGCTGCGCCAGCTCGAAGAGCAGAAGGCCTACCTCGAAGCGGTCCGGGCCTACGTCGCCTCCGATGTGTACGTCGAACAGGAGGCTCGCCGCCGGTACGGCTACATTCGCGAAGGAGAAATCCCGTTTGTCGTCATCAGCCCGCCGGCCGCCGAAGAACAGCAGCCCGCCGGCCCCTGGTGGCAGCGGCTCTTCCCGCGCTGACGAACCCCTCGCCGGCGCCTGGTCCCCCGTCCCGGGCGCTCCCGCCCCGCAACGCGCTGCCGATTCGCTCCCGCCCGCGGTCCGCCGCGTCC
The DNA here is from genome assembly GCF_008838325.1 of Tepidiforma bonchosmolovskayae. Lineage (GTDB taxonomy): Bacteria > Chloroflexota > Dehalococcoidia > Tepidiformales > Tepidiformaceae > Tepidiforma > Tepidiforma bonchosmolovskayae. The sequence continues at coordinate 2,334,034 of NZ_CP042829.1, forward strand.
TCCGCACCGTCGAACGGTTCGCCCGCGCTGAGCGCCTCTTCCGCGGCCGTCGCCGCCTCCTCGTCGCCGTTTCCGGTGGCCCCGATTCCCTCGCCTGCCTCCATCTTCTGCTCGCCCTCCGCGAAACGTTCGGCCTCGAACTCAAGGTCGCCCACTTCGACCACCAGCTTCGTCCCGGTTCCGCCGATGACCTCCAGTTCGTCCGCGACCATGCCGCCGCCCTCGGCCTCGAGGCGATTACCGGCGAAGGCCCCGTCCGCGAGGTTGCCGCCCGCCAGCGCCGCGGCATCGAGGAAACGGCCCGCCTCATGCGCTACCAGTTCCTCGCCTTCGCCGCCGAAAAAGAAGGGTGCGACGCGGTCGTCACCGGGCACACTGCCGACGACCAGGCCGAGACCGTCCTCCTCCACCTGCTTCGCGGGAGCGGCGTCCGCGGTATGCGCGGCATGCTCCCCGCTGCCCCCATCCCGGGAGCCCCGGGCCGCACGCTCCTCCGCCCGCTGCTCTGCATCCGCCGCGACGACACCGCTGCGGTATGCCGCGAACTCGGCCTCGAACCGCGCCTCGACGAATCGAACCGCGACCCTGCCCACACCCGGAACCGCATCCGCACGGAACTCCTCCCGGTGGCAGCCCGGTTCAACCCGTCCATCGCCGACGCCCTCCTCGGCCTCGCCGACAGCGCCCGGGAAGCGTTCGAGCTGCTCGAGAAGCGCTCGTTCGAGGCTCGCGCCGCCGCGCGGGGGCCGGTCGGAGCTATCTATGACCTCGCCGCGCTGGCCGGCCTCCCCGCCGAATCGCTCCTCCTTGTCATCGAACGGGAGGCCGCCTTCTTCCACCTCGAGCCCGAGGTCAACCGCACCCGCGTCCGCAATTTCCGCGAGGTTCTCCGGCGCGGCTCCGGCCAGGTTGCCTTCGGCGACACGGTCGTCGAGGTTTCAGCCGGCCGTGTGCGCATCGGTCCCCGCCTCGAACCGGTTGAGCCGGTCGCGCCGGTCATCCTCGACGTCCCGGGGAGCCGCCGCGTCGGGCCCTGGCGGGTTGACGTGCTGACGTCGCCCCTCGCCGCGGACCCCGCCGCACCGGTCGCCGCCCTCGCCACCCCTGCGTTGCGTGGCGCCCTCCGCGCCCGCTCAATCCAGCCCGGCGATACGCTCACCTGGCGCGGGCTCCGGCGGAAACTCTCTGACCTGTTCATTAACGAGAAGATTCCCGCGTGGGAGCGTCCCGGGTCGGTTGTTATCGCCGACGCCGAAGGCCCGGTCGCCGTGTTCACCGCCAGCCGGGTCTTCGTCCGCGATGCGCCCGGCCCGCCCGACCTCTGGGTCAGGCTCGCGGCCCTGCCGCGGCTGGCCGCGCCGTAGCGAATCGCGGGACCACCTCTTCCAGCATCCGCATTGTCTGGTCCATCAGATCTGCGTCATCCGACGCGATCGGCCGCACCACGAACTTCGAAATGCCGGCTGCGATGAACTCCTCGATCCGTCGCGCGATGTCGTCGGCCGACCCGGCAACGACCAGCCCCGCCGGGTCCGCGACGCCCGGCAGGCGCGCCAGCGCCGCCAGCTGCCGCTGCACCGCCGGGTCCTCCGCCGACCCGAACCGGTACGAAAAGCCGGCACCGTAGTGATCATCGTCGATCGCCCGGCCGTACTCCGCGGCCTTCTCCCGGATCGCCCGGACAATGGGGGCAACCTGCGCCGGCGTCTGCAGCCCGGCGAGCCACCCGGTGCCAACCCGCGCTGTCCTCCGTATGGCCGCCTCCGAGCTGCCGCCGATCCACAGCGGCAGCGGCTGCTGCACCGGCCGCGGGCTGATGGCGGCGTCGACGTACCGGTAGTGCTTCCCTTCGAAGGTCACCCGGTCCTCGCTCCACAGCCGCGCCATGATCACGAGCGCCTCGTCCGCCTGCTCGCCGCGACCGCGGGGGTCCCGCCCCGTCGCCCGCCACTCCGGCGCCCGCTCGTCGCCTACGCCGAACACCGGCAGCAGCCGGCCGCCGCTGAGGAAGTCCAGCGTCGCGCACTCCTTCGCCAGCACCAGCGGGTCCCGGAATGGCACGATGACGGCGTTCATTCCCGCCTTCAGCCGTTTCGTCCGGCCGAGCGCCATCCCGATGGCCGCCATCGGCTCGAGCGTCGGCGTGTGCGACACCAGCCGCTCGCTGAACCAGACCGAATCCGCGCCCTGTTCCTCGAGCAGGTCGATCCACGCGTGGTACGCCCCGACCGACGAAAACGGAAATCCGGCCACTCCGAAGCCGATGCCGATGCCCATGTCTTTCTCCCTCGCGAAGCCTTACTCGCGCACGAACTGCGCGAAGAACCGGGTCAGCCGCGCGTGGAGCCCCGGCTCAGCAGCCAGGAGCCCGCGCACAATCGGCCGCGGCTGATTGAACGTCAGCGGGTCGCCGAGGACCCCCGTGACCCGCAGGCCCGCAGCCCGGCAGAGTGCGACCCCGGCTGCGACATCCCATTCGGCCCGCCCGAAGCCCGTCAGCGTCGCGTTGCCTTCGCCCCGGGCGAGGAGCGCGAGCCGGTAGGCCACACTCCCCACCGGACGCACGATTGTGCCCTCGGGCAGCGGCGGCAGGTCGTCCCACGCGTGCTCGCCCCGCCCCACAAGTGCCTCGAACGGCTGGCCGGTCGGCTCCGTCGGCGGGCGCTCTTCCGCTCCGCAGCACGCAGCCGCGAACAGCTCGCCGGTGGCCGGGTTGTGCACCACGCCCAGGACCGGCTCGCCGCCGACGACCAGCGCGATGGAAACCGCGTATTCCGGGATGCCCTGCAGGAACTCTCGCGTGCCGTCGATCGGGTCCACGACCCACGTCCGCGCGGCCCTGAGCCGCGCCGGCGAGTCCCGGTGCTCCTCGCTCAGCCACCCGTCGCCCGGGAATGCGCCGAGCAGCCGCCGCTCGAGCAGCGCCGCCGCCTCGAGGTCCGCCTCGGAAACGAGTTCGCGGCCCGCCTTCCGGCCGTACCGGACTCCCGACCGGCGCAGCCGTTCGATGACTGCCCCTGCCTCCAGCGCTGCCTCCCGGGCCGCCTTCAGCTCGCGCTCGAACACACCGTCCATTCTAGGGACGGCCGCCGCCGCAGGCTCAGGCGAAGGCAGCGAACAGCTCCTCGAACGCCTTCACCTGTCCGCCCTTCGTCGATGAAGGGACGACAATCGGCGTCTTCACGCCCACCGCATACCACTGCTCCAGCCCCTCGAACACCTGCTTCCGTGTGCCGAAGAGCGTGCAGTCTGCAAGCCAGCGGTCGCTCATCAGGCCGGGCAGGGCCTCCCGGTCGCCGCGCGCAAGCGCTGCCTCAATCGCCTCCATCTCCTCAACGTAGCCCGCTTCCTTCCAGTAGTTCCGGTAGTTCGGCAGCATCACGTAGCCCGTGAGCACCCGCTTCATCACGTTCGCGGCCGCTGCCGGGTCCTCGTCGTCGATGCACATCGGGATCATGTCGCCGATGAAGAAGTCGCCCTCCCGTTTCTCCTGCGGAATGTGCGAGAGCGAGTCCGGCATATGCGAGCGGGCCGCGTTCGCCCACACCGCGCCCTCCGCGATCTCCACCGCCAGCTCAACCATCTTCTTCCGCAGCGTCGCCAGCACAATCGGCGGGAGCGGCCCCACCTGCGGCGCAGCGGCCCGCATCGCCTCCACGTACCTCCGCATGTCGCTCAGCGGCTTCCCGGTCTTCGCGCCGATCCGCTGGTTGGCCGGCTCGTGGCTCACGCCGATGCCGAGGTAGAACCGCCCGTCGCTGATCTCGTGGATGTACGCCGCCGATTGCGCAAGGTCGAACGGCACGCGGTAGTAGATCGGGATGATCGACGTTCCGAATTTGATCGTCGACGTTGCGTGGGCGATGGAGAGGCACAGCCCCATCCCGTCTCCGAAACTGGCGCAGTAAATCCCTGCGAACCCGGCAGCCTCGAGCTGCTTTGCGGTCTCGACGGTCCATTTGCGGCGGCCGACCGCCGCGGCAAGCGCCACCGCTGGCTTCTGCATGCGTCTCTGCTCCTCAACAACGAAGTCGTGACCGCGACTATACGGAACGCCGGCCTTACCGGCCCGCCGCTGTCAGGCCTCTCGCCGGTAGCGCAGCATCCGCCCCGCGCCCGCGCCGGTGTGGACGCCGTCCTCATACGCCACCTGCCCGTTCACCACCACCATGCGAATCCCGCGCGGCTCCTGTTTCGGCTCCGCATAGGTGGCCCGGTCTTCGATTGTCGCCGGGTCGAACAGCACGAGGTCGGCGAACCATCCCTCGGCCACCCGCCCGCGACCGGCGATGCCGAACCGCTCGCACGGCGCTGAGGTCATCTTCCGGATTGCCTCTTCGAGCGGCAGGACACCCCGCTCCCGCACATACCGGGCGAGCACCCGGGGCATGGTCCCGAACAGCCGGGGGTGCGGGTTCCCCTTCAGCACCGGGATGCCGTCCGAGCCGATGAACACCCGTGGGTGGCGCAGGTTCGTCTCGATGTCCGCCTCGTCGATGATGAAGTGGATGCAGATGACTTCCCGGCCCCGCGGGCTGGTGAGCATCTCCCGCACCGCCTCCTCGACCGTCCACCCGCGCCCGGCCGCGATCTCCGGCACCATCCGCCCCTCGAATTCCGGGTAGTCGGGGCAGGTCGCAATCATCACGCCCCCTGCCCACTCCCGGTCGATGGCCGAGAGGTTCACGTACTGCCACATCGGCCCGCTTCCCGCCGTATAGGGGTAGACGTCCAGCGTCACACTCGTCCCCGAAGCGTGGGCAGCATCCGCCTTCGCCAGGGACGCCGCCACCCGGCCCCAGTTCCGCCGCCCCGCCGCCTTGTGGTGCGAAATGTGCAGCCCGACGCCGGCCTCCCGCGCGATGCTGATCGCCTCGTCGACCGCCTCCAGCAGACGGTCGCCCTCGTTCCGCATATGCGTTACGTAGAGCCCGCCGTACGGCGCCGCCTCCGCGGCGAGCGCAACCACCTCCTCCGTTGCTGCATATCTCCCCGGTTCGTAAATCAGCCCGGTCGAAAAGCCGGCCGCCCCCTGCTCCATCGCCCGGGCGACGTGTCCCCGCATCTCGGCCAGCTCATCCGCCGTCGGGGCGCGGCGCTCCATCCCGAGGACGTGCGCCCGCACCCGGTTGTGCCCGACCAGCATCAGGTTGTTGATCGCCGGCCGCTTCGCCATGCACGCGGCGAAGTAGCTCTCGAGGTCCGTCCAGCTCGACCCCGGCCCCGAAATGTCGCCCGGCATGTACTCCCGGCCCGGCTCGTTCGGCACGGTGCTGAAGCCGCAGTTGCCGCTGACGTCGGTAGTCACGCCCTGCGCCAGCTTGAAGGCCATATCCGGGTGCCGGAGAAATGCACCGTCGTCGTGCGAGTGCGTGTCGATGAAGCCAGGGCAGAGCACCAGTCCCCGTGCGTCGACCTCGCGTGCCCCGGCGGGAGCGCTCCCCACCGCGCTGATGCGGTCGCCCTCCACGGCGACATCGGCGACGAAGCCCGGCGCACCGCTTCCGTCGACGACCGTCGCCTCCCGGAACACCAGCCCGGCCATGGGCCGCATTCTGCCCCTCCCCGCGCACCCTGTCGACAGCGCGCCGCGGCGCAATCCTGTACCGTGGAGCCATGCCGAATCGCCTCGCAAACGAAAGCAGCCCCTACCTCCGTCAGCACGCCGAGAACCCCGTCGATTGGTACCCGTGGGGCAGCGAGGCGTTCGAACGCGCCCGCGCCGAAGACAAACCGATCCTGCTCTCCGTCGGCTACAGCTCCTGCCACTGGTGCCATGTGATGGCGCACGAGTCCTTCGAAAACCCCGCCATCGCGGAGCTGATGAACCGCTACTTCGTCAACGTCAAGGTCGACCGGGAGGAGCGGCCCGACATCGACGCGGTCTACATGGCCGCCGTCCAGGCCATCTCCGGCCAGGGCGGCTGGCCCATGACCGTCTTCCTCACACCCGATGGCCAGCCCTTCTACGCCGGCACCTACTTCCCGCCTGAAGATGCCCACGGCCGGCCCGGGTTTCCCCGCGTCCTCCAGTTCCTCGCCGAAAAGTGGCAGACCGACCGCCAGCGCATCCTCGAATCCGCAGCCGGCCTGACCGAGCACCTGCGCGCCGCGGCCGCCCGCAGGGCCGGGCCCGGCGACGGCATCGCCCCGGCGACCACAGCCCGCGCCGTCGAAGCCTTCGCCGAAAGCTTCGACACCACCTGGGGCGGCTTTGGCTCGGCGCCGAAGTTCCCCTCCCCGTCCAACCTCGAATTCCTCCTCGCGTACGCCGTCGCCCACCCCGAGACCGAGCAGGGCCAGGCCGCCGGCGCCATGGCCCTCCACACCCTCCGCGCCATGGCCACCGGCGGCATGTACGACCAGGTCGGCGGCGGCTTCGCCCGCTACAGCGTTGACGACCGCTGGGTCGTGCCCCACTTCGAGAAAATGCTTTACGACAACGCCCAGCTCGCGCGCGTCTACCTTCACGGCTACCAGCTCACCGGCGACGGCGGTTTCGCCCGCGTCGTCCACGAGACGCTCGAATTCCTCCTCCGCGAGATGCAGGACCCCGAGGGCGGCTTTTTCGCCGCGCTCGACGCCGACAGCGAAGGTATTGAGGGCAAGTACTACCTCTGGACCGTCGCCGAACTCGAACAGGTGCTCGGCGAGGACGCGCCGCTCGCCATCGCCTGGTACGGCGTCACCGCGGAGGGCAACTTCTTCGACCCGCACCACCCCGAGTTGACGGGCCGGAACGTCCTCACCGCCCGCCCCGATATCGAGGACCTCGAGCGGCGCTTCGGGCTCAGCCAGGACGAGATCCTCGACCGTATCGAAACGATCCAGGAGCGCCTTTTCTACGCGCGCCAGGAGCGGGTGCCGCCCGGCCTCGACGACAAGGTGCTCACGAACTGGAACGGCCTCGCGCTCGCTGCCCTCGCAGAGGCTGCGCGCGTGCTCGGCGAACCCGCCTACGGTATCGCCGCCGCCCGCCTCGCTGAGTTCCTTCAGCGCAACGCCTGGCGCGACGGCGTCCTCTACCACACCTGGAAAGACGGCGAAGCCCGCGTCCCCGGCCTCCTCGAAGACTACGTCTACGTCGGCCTCGGCCTCGTCGAGCTGTACAAAACGACCGGCGAGCTGCGCTGGCTCGACTGGTCACGTGAGCTCTGGGAGGCGGCCCTCGCGCGCTTCCGCGACCCCGAGACCGGCACCTTCTTCGACACCGCCAGCGACGCCGAGCAGCTGATCGTCCGCCAGCGCAGCTTCTTCGACGCGGCGACGCCCTCAGGCAACGGCGCCGCAGCCCTCCTTGGGCTCTGGCTCGGCCGCTACTTCGGTCCGGCCGAGTGGGAGCGGGTCGTGGAGGACGTCGCCGCCGCCGTCGCGGACCATCTCCTCCGGGCGGTCCCCGGTTTCGGCACCATCCTCCACGCCATTGAGTTCGCCCTGGCGCCGCACCGCGAAATCGTCATGGTCGGAGAGCCGGCAGCCCGCGCGCCCTTCGAAGAGGTCGTGGCTGCCCGCTACCTCCCGTTCACGGTCATCGCCCCGACCTCCGATGCCCTGGGCCTGCCGCTGTTCGAAGGCCGCGAGCCGACCGGGCAGCCCCTCGCCTACGTCTGCAATAACATGGCCTGCCTGGCCCCGGCCCGCACTCCGGCCGAGCTCGAAGCGCAGCTCGGACCCGTACCGGCCTTCGACTGATCCGCCCCGGCTAGATCCGCTCGACCGCCGCCAGCGGCGGCTTCGCCGGGTCGACGAGGTACCGAAGTTCCGGCATCGCCACATCGGCCACCGCGAGCGACGCGCTCACCGGCCAGTACGGCTCCGCGCCCGGCAGGGCGAATGCCTCCGCATCGAAGGCCAGCAGCTCCGGCATCCCGCGGTCCGCGCTGTGGAACTGGTACTCCGGGTCGACCTGGATGAGCCGGGGCACCGCCTCGCCGCCGCGCTCGACCCGCGCCGTGTTGAGCGTGGCCAGGTACTGGATGTCGCTGCCGCTGATCGCCTCGGGGTCGACGAGGTGCGCCTCCAGCACGGTCCGCCCGCCGATGCGCACCGCTCCCCACGAGCGGTCGTACCGCTTGGCCAGCACGACCTCGGCGGGGTGAACCGGGTAGCCCCAGCGCGCTGCCAGCGCCTCGCAGGCTGCCGCTGAGTCGCAATACGCGCGCACGGAGAGCGCCCGCGGCCGCGCGCCCGAGCGGCAGCCGATCTTCGCCTCCGCCACCGTGAACGGGCCGACCGGGCTCTCCGGCGCCCGCATCACCGTGACCACCAGCGTCGGCGGGATGGTCGGGTGCAGCGCCGGGGGCAGGAGGCTTGTCATCGCCCCCTGCTCGATTTCGTACATCACCTGCAAAATCTGGGCCCTCGGCAGGACCCACGGCTCCCCGCCGGGCTGGCGGAGCAGCGGCCCATGCTCGAAGTCGGTCGTCGGCCGGGTTCCAACGAGCGGCATCAGTTCCCTCCCCCGACGCCGGCCGGCGCGGGCGCCGGCTTCTCAGCAAACTTCGGCATGACCTCCTTCGCAAACAGCCGCAGGCTCGCCAGCACCTCCTCCTGCGGCACCGTCTCAATCGCGTTGAGCAGGAAGTTGATCCGGTCGACGCCCACCGACTCCCACTTCTTGATGACCTCGATGATCCGGTCCGGGTTGCCGATGCAGAGCCCCTCGGGAATCTGCCCTTCGGGCGCGCTCGTGGCCTCCCGCCGGAGCGCGGGCAGCAGCCCGAGGTTCGGATACGAGCGGGTCGGGTAGGCCTGCCGCGCCGCCAGCAGCTGCTCCGCGAGGTAGTTGAACGTTCCCGCAAGCCGCTGGCCCGTTTTCGCCCCGTACTCGTTGTCCTCGTGGCAGAAGAGGAAGTTCACCGTGTTCACCTGCTCGTTCACGAACGAGCCCACGGGGTCGCAGTACTTGATGCGCCGGCGGTACTCGGCAATCTTCTTCTCCTGCTCGGCGAAGCCCCCGAACGTCAGCCCGAGGCTGCCCATCCCGCGGTCGGCGGCGTCCAGCTCCGTTCCCGGGCTCGTCACTGCCACCCACATCGGCGGATGCGGCTTCTGCAGCGGTTTCGGCAGCACCGCCCGCTGCGGCATGCTGAACGCCCGGCCCTGGTAGCCGAACCGCTCCTCCGTCCACATCTTCGGGATGATCCGCACCCACTCGTCCCAGGTCTTCTTCGTCTCGTCGGGGTCGGCGCCCATCCCGCCCAGCTCCGTCCACGTCGCCGAGCGGCCAGTCCCGAACTCCAGCCGCCCACCCGAGACGATGTCCATCGTCGCGGCAACCTCTGCCGCCTTGATGGGGTTATTGAACTCGGGCACACAGACGACAATCCCCCGCCCGATGCGGATGTTCTTCGTGACCATCGCACACGCCGTCAGGAACACCTCCGGCGCCGAGCAGTGCGAATACTCCTCCAGGAAGTGGTGCTCGACCGCCCAAACCTGGTCGAACCCCAGCTCGTCCGCGAGCTTCACCTGCTCGAGGCAGTTCTGGTACACCTCGTACTCCGTGGTCGGCCCCCACGGCCGCGGCACCGAAATCTCGTAGAAGATGCCGAACTTCATTTCCTGGGCTCCCTTCTCCAGCTGGCTGCCTGCCCTGGCGGGCGGAATCTAGCACACCGGCGGCTGCCCTGCGCGCCGCGCATGCCCTACCCCATCAGTACCTGCGCAGACACCGCAGCCGGCCCGACCCGCAGCACACCCTCCACCGCGCACGCCGAAATCGGCAGCAGCGAGCGGAGCTGCCGCCAAGGGCTCGACCGGTCGGCTGCCGGCCCAGGGGCGAACAGCGCCCCTTTCGAGAGACGGGCCGCCGTGGCCCGCACCTCCACCAGCGCCTCGGCCAGGGCCGTTCCGCCGTTATTCGGCGCATACACGACCCAGCCGTCCCAGCGCAGCATCGCCGGCTCGATCGCGTACGGCGCAGGGAGGCGCGCCTCGGCGAGCACGCCCTCGGCTGTCGTAATCGCGATCGCCAGCCCGTCGCTCTCAGCGTCCATGCGCACGTCGCCGGCCCGGGCTGGCCCTGCCAGCGCCGGCAGCGCTGCCCCGTCCGCGGTGACGGCCTCGACGAGCACGTTCCGCGGCATCATCCGGAACCTCCCGCCCAGGGCGAGCGCAGCAAACCGCATCGGCCGGCCCCCGCTCGCGCCGTCTACGGCGAGCAGCCGCCCGTAGCACGGGACCGGCCGGGTCACGTCTGCCGGCATCCACCGCATCGCCGCGTCACGGTCGACTTCAAACGTGACCTGCACCCAGCGCCCGGCGATCTCCAGTGGCCCGGCGTCGAACGGCGACGGCGCCAATCCTTCGATGGCACGCAATCCCCGGTCCGGCATCTCACAACCCTCCTGCGCCGGCCGGCGCAACACCGATGGCGACCGCCCCCGGCCCCACGACGGCCCCGATCGCCATCGAAAGCTCGGTCACAATCAGCCGCTCTACCCGGTGCTCCCGTCGGAGCCGGTCGGCGGCCTCCTCCGCGATGCCCGGCGCGACCGCATGAGCCACCACGGCATGGAGCGGCACCCCGCCGGACCGCTGGCCCACCCGGCGCACCGCCTCGGCCAGTGCTTCTTCGTGGCACCCGCCGCGTGCAATCCCGGTCACCCGCGTGCCGATCCTTAGCACCGGGATGTCCTCGTCGAGGTCGCCGAGGCGCTCCTCGACCAGCGCCAGCCGCCCCGATTCCGCGAGCCACCGGGTGCTCTCGGGCACGACAAGCGCATCTGCCAGCGGCTCCAGCTCTTCAGCCAGCCCGAGGAGCGCATCGAGGTCCGCCCCCGCAGCTGCCTGCCCCGCAAGGGTTACGAGCAGCGCGCCGAGGCCGGCATGGCCGACGCCCGGGTTCGAGATCTTGATGCGCGCCGATGGCAGGTCGTCCTGCACCGTCAGCATCGCCGCGGAGGCTGTGGTGAAGCTCGGGCTCACGTCGAAGGGCGTCACCAGGCACAGCACGGCGTTCCCGACGCTGGCGGCTGGCCGGAACACGTCGAGGTAGGCCGTTTCCGGGGGACCGAACGTCCGCGGCAGCGGCGCGCCCCCGCGGACCCGCACGTACGCCTGCCGCCAGGCCCGTTCGTCGTCGACCGCCCGCTCGTCTTCGAACGCGAAGCTCCCGCGCGCGATGGCGATGCCGAGTTCAGCCGCAGCCTCGTCCCCGAGGCAGGTCGCAGAGTCGGTGACCAGCTGAACTCTTGCCACAGGCACCCCCGTCGCGGACTGGCAGGATGCTAGCATAATCGTTAGCCTTCGGCTCACGACCTTGCCGGGTGGGTGTCCCCATGAAATTCGGGATCTTCTACGAACACTCCGTCCTCAAGCCCTGGGACGACCGCTCGGAATACCGCGTCCTCCAGCAGGCGGTGGAGCAGGTCGTGCTCGCCGACCAGCTGGGCTTCGACCAGGTCTGGGAGGTCGAGCACCACTTCCTTGAGGAGTACTCCCACTCCTCCGCGCCCGAGGTCTTTCTCTCGTACTGCGCGGCGAAGACGACGAACATCCGGTTCGGGCACGGCATCGCCCTCATGCTCCCGCCCATCAACCACCCGGCCCGCGTGGCCGAGCGCGCCGCCACGCTCGACCTCCTCAGCGGCGGCCGGCTCGAATTCGGGACCGGCCGCTCCGCGACCTGGACCGAACTCGCGGCCTTCGGCTGCGAGCCCGACCTCACCAAAGAGATGTGGGACGAGTGCACCCGCGCCGTCGTGAAAATGTGGACGACCGACAACTTCTCCTGGAACGGCCGCCACTTCCAGATGCCCCAGCGGAACGTCATCCCGAAGCCGCTCCAGAAGCCGCATCCGCCCCTTTGGGTCGCCGTCCAGTCCCCTGAGACCGCCGTGCAGGCCGGCGAACGGGGCATGGGCATGCTCGGTGTGACGCTCGGCGCCCCCCTCGACTACCAGCAGATGGTCAGGGACTACCGCCGCGCCATCCGCACCTGTGAGCCCATCGGCGAAACCGTCAACGAACAGGTTAACGGCGTCGCCTTCATGTACTGCGACGAAGATGACGCCCGCGCGAAGGCGATCGGCGGGATGGCGGCCCTCCAGTTCGGCGTCCGGGCGGCCCACCTCGTCGGCGTCGGCGGCATCTACCCGTCGCCCGCCTACCACGCCCACGCCAGCGCCGCACCCCTCCGCAACCGCCCCGGCGATGTGGTCGGGCCGGTGCGCGAAGGCACGCCCATCGGCGACCCGAAGGCCTGCATCGAAGCCCTCAAGTGGTGGGAGGAAGTAGGCGTCGACCGGATGGTCTTCCTCATCAACACGGGCGAGACCATCCCGCAGGAGCAGGTGCTCAACAGCCTCCGCCTCTTTGCCCGGGAGGTCATGCCCGAGTTCACCCGCGCCGAACGCGCCGAAGCGAAGAAGGCGGCCGAAGCCGCCGCCCGGGAGGCAGCGCTCCGGGCAGCGGCAGGCGTGCCCCCGACCGGCGGCACGGGCGCCTGACCGCCCGCTGCTACACCTCGAGCCCTTCGGTTTTCACGAGCACGCGCAGCATCACTTCATCCGCCCCGCCCCCGATGCCGAGCAGGCGGCTGTCCCGGAAGTAGCGGCTGGTCCACATCTCCTCCATGTAGCCCGCGCCGCCATGGAACTGCAGGCAGGTATCCGCCACCCGCCGCACGAGCCGGCCCGCCTTGAACTTCGCCATCGTTGCCAGCCGCGTCACGTTCTCGCCGGCGACCACGCCCTCGGCCGCCGCGTAGGCCAGCTGCCGCAGCGATTCAATCTCTACCTGCAGCTCCGCCAGCGTGTACTGGATGTACTGCATCCCCAGCAGCGGCCCGCCAAACGCCTTTCGCTCCCGGAGATACGCGACCGTCCGCTCCATCGCCCGCTGCAGCCCGCCCAGCGCCGTGTACACCGCAATCAGCCGCTCCTTCTGGAACTGCTCCATCTGCAGGTAGAACCCCTGACCTTCTTCGCCGATGCGGTTGGTGACCGGCACGCGGACGTCTTCGAAGACCAGCTCGGCCGTGTCCGACGAATGGTTGCCCAGCTTCCGCAGCTTCCGCGCCACGCGGAATCCGGGGCGGTCGGTCGGCACAATGATGAGCGACATCCCCCGGTATCCCGCCTCCGGCGACGTCCGCGCCAGCAGCGTCAGGAAGTCGGCCTGCGTTCCGTTCGTGATGTAGATCTTGCTGCCATTGATGACGTACTCGTCGCCGTCACGGCGCGCCGTCGTCCGGATGCTCGCCACGTCGGAGCCGGCGTCCGGCTCCGTTACCGCAATCGAGGCCACCAGCTCGCCACGCAGCGCCGGTTCGAGGTACGCCTTCTTCAGTTCGTGCGAGCCGTGCTTCGCCAGCGCGGGCGTCGCCATGTCGGTCTGCACGTTGATCGCCATCGGCACGCCGCCGCAGTCAGCCCTCCCGAGCTCTTCCCCCAGCACCACCGTGTACCAGTGGTCGGCACCGCCGCCGCCATAGGCCGGGTCATACTCCACTCCGAGCAATCCGAGGCTCCCGGCCTTCCGGAACAGCTCATGGGCAGGGAACGTCCCGGCAGCCTCCCACTCATCGGCGTACGGGTTGATCTCCTTCTCGACAAACTCGCGAACCGTCTGGCGAAAAATCTGGTGTTCGGCGGTGAAGCGCGCCATCGCAGGTGGACCTCCTCCGAATTTCGAAGCGTGTGTCAGGCGTTCTGGCTGGCTGCCGGCTCGGGGACGTCGGCGAGCAGCCGCGCCGGCAGTTCCACGACCCGCGCGCGCAGGTACTCGCCGAGGCTCTTCGCCTGCGGGTCCTGCCGCGTTGATGCCGCGACCCCCTCGCCGAGCAGCCCGTGAATCACGAAATTCACCGCCCGCAGGTTCGGCAGCAGGACGCGGGTGACCCGGAGTGGCCGCGCCTCCGGGACCAGGTCACGCAGCCGGTCCTCCGTCAGGAACTCCGCCAGCCACGCGTATCCGGCATCGCTGCGCGCCCATACACCCACGTTCGCATTTCCGCCCTTGTCCCCCGACCGCGCGCCGAAGACGAGCCCCAGCGGCACCCGCACGGTCGGGCCGCGCGGGGCGCGCACCGGCGCCGGCGCCTCAACCGGGGCGGACGCTTCCCCTGCGGGGGGCTGCGCCACCGGGATGGTGCGCCCGTCGTCGGTCACCACCACTTCCTGCACCTCCGAGCGCGGGACGAGCGCCGGCCAGTACACCCCGTAGGCATCTTCGGACCCGGGCGGCGCGGTGACATAAAAGCCCGGATAGTTCGCCAGCGCCAGCTCGATCGCCGCGTTCGAAAACGCCCGCCCCACCTTTGCCGGGTCGCGGTCCTTCACCGTCACCCGCAGCAGCGCGCTGGCAAGCTCGTTCGATGGCGGGTCGGGCCGGTCCGTGCGGATCAGCTGGACATCCACCTGTTCGAACGCCTCGCGCCCGCCGATGCCCGCAAAGAGCGACCGCAGCGCAAGGTCCGCCTTCTCCTCGATGTCGAGCCCGGTGAGCACGAACGTTACCGAGTTCCGGTACCCCCCGACATAGTTGATGCAGACCTTGGTGGTCGCCGGCGCGGGTTCGCCCCGCGTGCCCCACACCCGTACGCGGTCAGGGCCGTCCTGTTCCAGCCGGATGGTGTCGAAGCGGGTCACGACATCCGGGTTCAGGTACCGCGCCTCGCCGATTTCGTACAGGAGCTGCGCCGTCACGGTCCCAACGGAGACCAGCCCGCCGGTACCGGGGTGCTTGGTGATCACGCTCGACCCGTCCTCGGCCACCTCCGCGATGGGGAAGCCCGGGTGCTCGAGCCCCGGCACCTCCTGGAAGAACGCATAGTTGCCGCCGGTCGCCTGCGCCCCGCACTCGATGATGTGCCCCGCCGCGACGGCCCCCGCCAGCCGGTCCCAGTCGTCCCGCTTCCAGCCGTACCACCAGGCCGCCGGCCCGACCACGAGCGAGGCATCAGTCACCCGCGGGCAGACGACGATGTCGGCGCCGGCCTCCAGCGCCTCAACAATGCCCCACGCGCCGAGGTACGCGTTGGCGGCCACCGGCTGAATCCCGGCCTCGCGCAGCGGCTGCCCGGTATCCATGTGCGCGAGCGGCTCCCGCTCCAGCAGCGATGGCAGACGCGGCAACAGGTCGTCCCCTTCGATGTGCATGACCCGTGCCTGCAGCCCAAGCCGGTCACAGATTTGCCGGACCCGCATCGCCATGCCGGCCGGGTTCAGCCCGCCAGCGTTTGTGACAATCCGGATGCCCCGTTCGAGGCAGGTCCCAAGCACCTCCTCCAGCTGCCGGAGAAAGGTCACGGCGTACCCCGCGGTCGGGTCCTTCTGCCGCGCCTTCCAGAGGATGAGGAGCGTCAGCTCCGCGAGGTAGTCGCCCGTCAGGAAATCGATCGGGCCGCCCTCCACCATCTCTCGGGCCGCCGAGAGCCGGTCTCCGTAGAACCCGGAACAGTTCGCGATACGAACCGGTGCTTCCCCACGTTGCCGCATACGTCACTCCGCCTGCCAGCGCGGTTTGCGCTTCTCCAGGAATGCTGCCATGCCCTCGCGGGCATCCTCGCCCTGGAACAGCCGCGCCGAAAACGCCGCTGCCCAGTCCAGTGCCTGCTCGAACGCCATCGACGGGACCGTGCGGATGAGCTCCTTGCACGCGGCAAGCGCCGCCGGGCTCGCAAGCCGGAGCGCCCCAACACACTCCTCCACCGCGCCGTCGAGCTCCTCGGCCGGCACCGCCCGGGCGATCAGTCCGATCGCCGCTGCCGTCGTCCCGTCGAACTGGCGCCCCGTGAGGAACAGGTCGCTCACTGCCGTCCGTCCCACCCGCTCCATGATCGGCACCGCGATGATCGCCGGCACCACCCCGATGCGCACCTCGCTGAACGCAAAGGTCGCAGTCTCGGGCGCGATGGCGATGTCCGCCGCCGCGATCAGTCCGATGCCCCCGGCCCGCGCGTGCCCGTTCACCCGCGCCACCACCGGCTTCGGCCCGGAACGGATCATCCGGATAATCGCCGGCAGTCCGCCGCCCCCCGGGCCCGCCGCCTGCCCGGCCTCGTTGGCAGCAAGCTGCTCCCGCAGGTCTGCGCCGCTGCAGAACACGCTTCCGCTCCCGGTCAGCACGATGCCCCGCACCGTCTCGGCCGCGAACGCCCGTTCCAGCGCCGCCGCCAGCTGGCCCACAAGGGCCGCCGAGAGGGCGTTCCGGTTCTCGGGCGAATCAAGCGTGACCGTGGCGATCCCCCGGTCTTCGGCATAGCGGACGAGGTCGGCCATTATCCCTCCTTCCGGAATTCGCCCGGCTTCCGGCCCGGCCCGGGCGGCCCGGCGAACGCCTGCGCAATCTCCATCCACTCCAGCGCCGCCGGGCCCGAGACCTCCAGGTCCGTATCCGCCAGGTGGCGGCGCTGCGTCACCACCCGGCAGAAGTCGGTGGCGCTCCCGCGGATGACATCCGTTGCCTCCGCCGCCCCGAATGCCCAGCGGGCGCCGCCCGGGCTCACCAGCTCAACCCGGACCGGCGCCTCAGGGGGCGTCCTTCCCCGGACGGCGTAGGAGTACGCCCGCGTCCGCACGCCCAGCTCGGCGACATGCCGGAGCCGTTCCGTATCCGGCCGCTCGAAGGGCACGACGTCGACGACATCGAGCCCGTGCGACCACGTCTCCATCAGCCGGGCCGTCACGAACGAGGCGGCGCCCATGCTCGGCCCGAACCACGGCAGCCGCTCGCTCCCGGTCAGCCGCCCGGCGGCCTCCGTCAGTCTTCGGCTGCTCTCGCGCCACCACTGGTACAGTCCCGTTGGCGTCATGGCGCGTCCGCGGGCGAGGTACTCCTGTTCGAACGCCGGCCCGCCGGCGTTCGCTGCCTCCCGCACCGTCTCGAATGCGGCGGGGTCCTCGATCGCCAGCCGGGCCTGGTCATCGAAAAAGGCCAGGTGCGCCACCTGGTCGCGCACGGCCCACCCCGGCGCGTGCGTGGGGAGCTCCCAGTGCTCCGGCGCCAGCTGCGCCAGCACCCGGTCGAGGTCGTCCTGCTCAGCCGCCAGGTCCGCGACCAGCGCCGCGAAGTCGATGCTCACGACGTCGCTCCTCCCTCGTCGATGACGGCAATCACGTCTCCGAGCGCGACCTGCGCGCCCGGCTCAACCCGGACCTCCCGGACGGTCCCTGCCGCCCCGGCGAACAGGCGGTGCTCCATTTTCATCGCCTCCAGGATGGCCACAACGTCACCGGCCTCCACGTGCTGCCCCGGCTTCACGGTCACCGCGACGACCTTCCCCGGCATCGGCGCCGTCAGCCCGCCGGCAATGCTCTCCCGGCCGCCGCGTTCGGGCAGCCGCGGGCGCTCCGTCAGCTCGACCTGGTGCTCGCCGAGGTGCAGCCACCAAGACATGCCGTCGCGGTGCCAGCGCGCTGTCACCCGGAGCCCATCCAGCTCCGCCGTGACCGTGTCGCCGGCGACGTCGAACCCCCGCACCTCGGAGGGCGCGCCCTCGCCGACGGCGACCCGCCACGACCCGTCACGCCGCGGTGCGTACCGCACTTCCAGGGTCCGTTCGCCCGCCGTGAAGTCGGTCCGCTGGTCCTGCGACGGGTTGTTTCGCCAGCCCGGCGGGATGGTCGCCTGGACACGGGCTGCCCGGCGCCGCAGCCACATCCCTGTCAGCGCCGCCAGGGCAGCGGCCTGCGCCAGCACCTCGTCCGGCGGCCCGCCCGGCGCGATGGCGTGCGTCTCGAGGAACCGCGTGGTCGTCTCGCCCGCGAGGAACGCCGGGTGACGCAGCACCGCGCGCAGGAAATCCCGGTTCGTCGGCGGGCCGAACACCGTCAGCCGGTCGAGCGCTGCCGCCAGCCGGACTGCCGCCTCGTCCCGGGTAGGGCCGTGCGCGATTACCTTCGCAACCATCGGGTCGAAGTACGGCGAAATTTCGCTCCCCGATGCAATCCCGGCATCCACCCGCAGCCAGGGCGCTTCCGGCGCCGAGAACAGGCGCACCCGCCCGGCCTGCGGCAGGAACCCCGCCGCCGGGTCCTCCGCGTACAGCCGCACTTCGATCGCGTGCCCGGTGATCCGCAGCTCGTCCTGCCGTACCGAGAGCGGGAGCCCCTGCGCGACCCGGAGCTGCTCCCGGACGAGGTCGACCCCCGTGATCAGCTCCGTGACCGGGTGCTCCACCTGCAGGCGCGTGTTCATCTCCATGAACGAAAAGCGCCCGTCGCCTCGCCACAGGAACTCGATCGTGCCGGCGTTCCGGTAGCCGATAGCCCGTACCGCCGCGACGGCCGCAGCGATGAGCCGCTCCCGGGCCTCTGCGCTGACCGCCGGCGATGGCGCCTCCTCGACGATCTTCTGGTGCCGCCGCTGAATGGAGCATTCCCGCTCGAACAGGACCGCCACATTGCCGTAGTTGTCGGCCAGCACCTGCACCTCGATGTGCCGCGCGTCGATCACGTACGGCTCCGCAAACAGGCGCCCATCCCCGAAGGCCCCGAGCGCCTCCCGGCGGGCAGCCGCCACGGCAGCGGGCAGCTCCGCAGGGTCGGTGACGATGCGCATCCCGCGCCCGCCGCCGCCGGCGGCCGCCTTGACCATCAGCGGGAAGCCCACCGATGCCGCCTGCGCGGCCAGTCCGCCAGCGTCCTCGCCGTCAAGCAGCGCGCGTGGCAGGACCGGCACGCCCGCCGCCTCCATCGCTGCCAGCGCGGCGACCTTGTCGCCCATCTGCGCGATGACCTCCGGGGGCGGGCCGACCCAGAGCAGTCCCGCCTCCTCGACCTGCCGCGCGAACTCCGCCTTCTCCGAGAGGAATCCGTAGCCCGGGTGCACCGCATCAGCGCCCAGCCGCCGGGCAGCTTCCAGGATGCGCGCGCCGTCCAGGTAGGTCTCTCCCGGGGTCGTGCCCCGCAGCTCCACCGCCGCGTCGAGCTCCCGCACGAACGGGAGCCCGCGGTCCGGCTCAGCGAAGACGCCGACCGGCTCGATCCCCATCGCCCGGGCGGTCCGGGCGACCCGGCTGACAATCTCGCCGCGGTTCGCAATCAGCAAACGACGAATTCGCCGCTCCATGGCTCACATCCTGAACACGCCGAACGAGTCCGTCCCGCGGACGACGTTCGAATGGATGGCTGAGAGCGCAATGCCGAGGACGGTCCGGGTATCCCGCGGGTCGATAATCCCGTCGTCCCACAGCTGCCCCGTGGCGAACAGCGCCGTCGACTCCCGCTCGATCTGCGCTTCGATGGCTGCCCGCATGGCTGCGTCTCGCTCTTCGTCGATCGGGATGCCGGCCGCCATCGCCGCCTGCCGCTGCACGATCGACATCACGCCGGCCAGCTGCTTCGGGCCCATCACGGCAATCCGGTGGTTCGGCCACGTGAAGACGAATCGCGGGTCGTAGGCCCGCCCGGCCATCCCGTAGTTCCCGGCGCCGTACGAAGCGCCGATCATCAGCGTGATGTGCGGCACCTTCGAGTTCGTGACCGCGTTGATCATCTTCGCCCCGTCTTTGATGATCCCCCGCTGCTCATAGACCGTCCCGACCATGTAGCCCGTGACGTTCTGCATGAACAGCAGCGGAATATCGAGCTTGTTGCAGAGCTGGATGAACTGCGCGGCCTTCTCCGATTCCTCGGAGAAGAGGATGCCGTTGTTCGCGAGGATGCCGATCCGGTAGCCGTGCAGCGACGCCCACCCCGTGATGAGCTGCTCGCCGTACAGCGGCTTGAACTCGTGGAAGCGGGAGCCATCGACCACCCGGGCAATCACCTCCCGGGCATCGAACGGCACCCGCAGGTCCACCGAAGCGATCCCGAGCAGCTCCTCCGGGTCGTGCACCGGGTCATCGGGCGGCTCCGTCGGCGCAGGCCCCAGCTTCCTCCAGCTCCAGCTCTCGACCAGGTCGCGCGTGATGCCGATCGCCTCGTACTCGTCGTCCGCGAGGAAGTCGGCCAGGCCGGAGACGCGCGCATGCATCTCCCCGCCGCCGAGCGACTCCTCCTCGGCATCCTCACCGGTCGCCATCTTGACCAGCGGCGGCCCCCCAAGGAACGCATGCGACTGCCCCCGGATGAACACCGTGTAATCCGACATCCCCGGGACGTAGGCGCCGCCGGCCGTCGCGTTGCCGAACACAATCGACACCGTCGGGATCCGCTCGCCCGAAAGCCGCGTAATCTCGAAGAACGTCCGCCCGCCCGGCACGAAGATCTCTGCCTGCCGCGGCAGGTCGGCTCCGCCCGATTCCGTCAGCTGAATGACCGGGAGCCGGTTCGCCCGCGCGATTTCGAAGGAGCGGAGCGTCTTCTTCACGGTGTACGGATTCGACGTCCCGCCGCGCACCGTCGGGTCGCTCGCCTGGATCATGCACTCGACGCCCGAAATCACGCCGATCCCGGTGACGATGCTCCCGCCCACGGTGTACTCGCTTCCCCAGCCTGCCAGCGGCGATAGCTCGAGGAACGCAGAATCCTGGTCGATCAGCAGCTCGATCCGCTCCCGCGGCAGGAGCCGTCCCCGCGCCCGGTGCCGGGCGACGTATTTCTCGCCCCCGCCGGCCCGTGCGGTCGCCAGCTGCTGGTCAATTTCCGCCAGTAGCCCGAGCATCTGCTCACGGTTCTGCTGGAATGCCGGTTGTCTGGTGTCGATGCGTGACCTGAGTACCTGCATGGTGCTGCCTCGGCGGAGTGTACCGATCGGTAAGCCAGGCGGGACGGCCGGACGGCCCCCGCGCGGGGGCCGGTCAGCCGTCGCCCGGCTCGCGATACTCGGCCGCCAGCCCTGGATTCGAAACCTCCAGCTTGTCGAGGGTTACCCGTCGCAGGTGGCTGAGCACCGCCAGCCGCCAGGGGCCCTCGTCAGCCTCGCCCTTCCGGATGCGTTCGCAGAGGGCCTCGTTTCGCCGCATCAGCGCCTCCCGCACGGCCGCCAGCTTCGGCGGCATCGGCTCGATGCCGAGCAGGTGGTCGAGGCCGTCCCACTCCCGTGCGAGGTGGTCCTCCATCGTCGCCAGTTCGCGCCGGAGCATCTCGATGACGTTCATCGAAACCCGGGCATGGAAGCTCAGCCGCCCCTGTGTGTTCGGCATGACGTCGTCCCGGAGATACCCCGCGACCGCCTCCAGCAGCTCGTCGATCGTCGGCCGATCCTGCATCAGTCCCACCTCCCTTCGAGCAGCTCGAGCAGCACAATCTCCGTCTCTGCCGTCCGCCGCCCAATAGCCGCCAGTTCGACGCTCCGGCTCCGCCCGGTGAGGTAGGTGGCCGCCTGCGTCATCGTGATGACGCCCCACTTGAGGTTCCCGAACATCTCGTACCAGAGGAAATGCTGCCGGTTCACCTTCCGGCCGCCGGCTGCCTCGTACGCCTCGATGAACGCCTCCCGCGTGCCGACACCGGCGATCGGCAGCCTGCCGCCGAACCGCCACGACTTCACCGCCAGCCACCCGAGGTCCTCCATCGGGTCGCCCCAGTGCGCCAGCTCCCAGTCGAGGATCCCCTTCACCCCGGTCTCGTCGAAGATGAAGTTCCCCAGCCGGAAGTCGCCGTGGACCAGCACCAGCTCCGACGGCGGCGGCAGGTGCTGCCGGAGCCAGCGGATGGCCAGCTCAAACACCGGATGCGGGTCGAGTTCAGCCGTCCGGTAGCTGGTCTCGTAGTGGTCGAGCTGCGCCTCCGCCGAGGTCTTCCCCTCCGGTGGCCGTTCGAGCCCCGCCAGCTCGGGGTGGTCGGCCTCCCGAATCGCGTGGATCCGTGCGAGGTCCCGCGCCAGCTGGTACGGCACCACCTCGCGCGCCTTCGCGTACTGCTCCCCCCGGATGAGCCGCGCGCCCAGCGTCTCCCCGGGCACCCGCCGCATCACGAAGAACTTCACCGGGAACGTGTCATCCCCGTCCCAGAGTGGCTCCGGCACGGTGACCCCGGCATTCCACGCGGCTTTAATCAGGTGGTACTCCAGCTCCCTCCCGGGGATGGTCGGCGCGCCCGGCACCGGGTCTGCACGGAGGATGCCCTCGATGCGCCCCTGCGGCGTGTCCGCATCGAACGACCACGTCTCCCGGGAGGCGCCGCCCGAGAGCCGGGCCAGGTTCGACACCGTGACCGGGCCGCCCGTCCGTGCGGCGATGAACCGCTCCAGCCCCTGCTGGACCTCCTCCTTCTGCACGGCCCTACTCGACCTGGTCGAGGTACTCGCTCAGGCCGTAGCCCTTGCGCTCGCCGTCGAGGAGGTACTCCGTCATCCCCTCGCCGATGTGGGTGAACTTCCCGGCCCGGCGGTTTCGCAGCGGGATGAACCCGCGAACCGTGCCCTCCACCCGGTGGGTCTCGCCGTTCGCCAGCGTTACCGTCGCACGAAGTGCCTTGTGGTAGTTCGTGTTCTCCTCGTACTCCGTCTCGAGGTCGATCTGCTTCACCGGGATGATGGTGTCCGGGCCCTTGTGGAACACCCCGCCGATTCGGTCGCCGACAATCGAGAGGACCATGCCCAGGTCGTCGCCGAAGTTCCCCGTAATCCACCGGTAGCTCGGCGTCGATTGCCAGTACCGCGGCCCCCAGGAGTGGTCCCGCAGCCCGTGCCCCGTGATCTGGAGCACCGGCCCGTCCTCGACCTGCAGCGTCCCGGTGACCCGCATGTGCTGCTCGTAGTGCGCCCGCGCGAACTCGTTCTGCGCGCCGGCTCCGCCCGGCTCGGCCACGTGCCCGTAGATCGGTCCGACGCCCTCGTGCACCAGGTCCAGCCGAATCCGCTTATGCGGGTTCTCCTTGAACGCCACGCTCGGCTCCCGCATCTCCCGCGGGTCCTTCAGGTAGACCACCGAGCCCTCATACGTCGTGCGCAGCCGCTCGCCCGGCTCGAGCACCTCCACCTTCAGCCCGCCGGCGTTCCATCCCTCGTTGCTCGAAATCTGGGGCCGCTTGTAGTTGAACAGCGCCGAGCCGTCGGGCTGGTACACAATCACGGTTACCTCGGCGTAGCCCTCGTTGGCGCGATTCCCGATGCGCAGGAACCCGCCCATTTGCTGCTGGCGGTCGAAGAAGTTGAAGTAGACCGACTCGTTGAAGTTCTCCTCGGGGCCGAGGGGGTGAGTGTAGTCGTCTTCCGGCTTGACGTTGCCGACGATGGTAACCATGCGCTGCCTCCTGCCGGTGCTGTCTCCCGGCGAAGGCGGATCATACCGGAGCCGCCGCCGGCCCGCTCCTACTGCGTAACCGGCGCCAGCGTCCGCAGGTAGTTCACGAGGTGCCAGATCTCCTCGTCGGTCATCCCCTGCTCTTTCCACGCCGGCATCGCTGTACCGGGGATGCCGTTCGCGATGAACCGGTAGAGCTGCCCGTCCGGGTGCTGCGGCACGTGCACCGTGAGGTCGAGCGGATACGGGTTCAGGTTCAGTCCCGGGGGCGGGACGCCGGTCCGGCCATGGCAGGCGATGCAATTCGCCTCGTACAGCGCCCGGCCCTTCGCAATCGAGTCCGCATCGGGAAAGACGGGGTTGCTCGGCAGGCCGGCCTGCGGCTCGTGGGCATGCACGCCGAACAGCAGCAGCACGCCGAGCCCGAAACCCGCCAGCGTGCCCGTGCTCGCCGCCCGGCCGGCAATCCGGTGGAGCCGCCGCGCCTCCCCCCGGGCCAGCGCAGCGCCCAGCCCGGCCAGCAGCAGCACGAGCCCGCCGAACTGGTTCCAGCTCAGCCCCGCCGTCGGCAGCGCCCACCGGCCGCCCGTGGTGGCGCTGCCGCCCGCAAACGCCCCGGACGGCCGGACGTCGAAGAACGTCCGCGCGTCGTCTGCATCCGCCCGCCGGACCTCGACCTCCACCCGCCATCTCCCTTCGAGCGGGAGGTACGGCCCCTGTCCGCTGAACTCCCCCGGCCCGTCGGGCGAGAGCACCAGCGTCGATGGGCCGAGCGACTGGTCCTCCTGGTACCGGAACGACAGCCGTACGAACTGCGCCGCTGCGGGTGCTCCGCCGGCACCGGCGAGCCGTACGCGGAACGTATTCAGCCCGGTCTGGTTCGGGTGGATGGAGAGCGTCACCCGGAGGTCGTTCGCAGGCGCGGTCATCTCGAACGGCCGGCGCTCCGGCTCGATGACGATTGAGCGGCTGGTCGTGGTCTGGCTCATCAGAGCGGCGGCGCCCACGACCAGCAACCCGGCCGCCAGCTCCGCCGCCGCAGTCAGCATGAACCCCCGCGGCTCACCCCGCCGCTCCTCCATCAGCCGCACGCGCCCCCGCCGGGCGTTGTACAGCGCGATTCCGAGCAGCGGGACGATCAGCGCGAGCTTCGCCAGCAGAACGAGCCCGTAGCGCGTCTCCGTAAGCTTGGCCGTGCTGTCGATGTGGACCAGCGCCCCGAGGAGGCCGGTCGCCAGCAGGAGGAACACCATCGCCGAGGCCAGCCGCGTGAACCGGCGCATCAGCGCGCGCCACGGAGCATGCCGCTGCCCGAACCCGGCGGCAACGACCGCCCCTGAAACCGCCCCCAGCCAGGCCACGGCAGCGCCGGCGTGCGCCGCGTCGATCGCCATCGCCCAGCCGCTCCCCGGGACCGCGGCCGCGTGGCTCGTCGCCGTGAACGTCCAGAGCGACCCGCCGACCGCGCCCAGCAGAGCCCACGACGCGGCCCGAGGGTGCCGTGAATGCAGCGCAGCAACAGCCCCGGCGGCAGCCGCCAGCGCGGCCCACGCCAGCCAGTACCGCCCGAAGCGGGTGTCGACGATCGCCTCGGCCGCCGGCAGGCCGCTGTACGTGTCCAGCAGAAGGGCGAGGCTGAGTCCGGCCGCCCCGATCGCCGCACCTGCCCCGAGCAGCGCCGCTCCGCGCAGTCCCCGCCGGGCGCCGGCCGGGGCTTCGGGCCAGAGCAGCGTGACCGTCGCCGCTCCCGCCAGGAGAATCAATCCGAGCAGGGCCAGGGACCGCACCGCCGTCCCATCGGCCCGGCCCAGCCGGTCGGCGCTCGAACTCCCGCCGCGGACCAGGTTCGTGCCCCCAGGCACCGAGCCGTCCGGGTTCAGCACCGTGAACGGGTACGACCCCGAGAGTGCGTGCCCGTCCACCAGCGACACGTTGTTCCAGACGACGTTGTAGATGCCCGGCTCGAGCGCGGGCAGCGTCGCGCGCATCCGCGACCCGGTCACCACGGTGTCGCCGATGGCGACTTCGCGTCCCGTGGCGTCGAGCAGGCGGATGCGGCTCGCCCGCCCGTCGATCGGCTCCGTGAAGTCGAGGATGACTTCCTTTGGCGGCTGCCGCAGGAAGGCGTTTGCGGCCGGCTCCGAGGAGCGCAGCGCCGCATGCGCCGCAGCCGGCTGGCCGCCCGGCGGCCAGAGGGCAACGGCCGCCAGCACCGCGAGGAGCAGCGCCAGGGTTCCCCGCCTCATTCCCCCCGCCTGCTGAGCACCACGCCCGCGCCCAGTCCGACCACGAACAGCCCACCGCCGACCGCGGCAACCAGCACCCAGCCCACCTCGCCGCTCCCCCCGGCTGCGGAGATGCCGGTCACCCCCGCCGGAGCGGCCGGCCCGCCTCCCAGCAGCGTCTCCTTCAGCAGCTCCCGCCCCGGGCTCGGCGCGGCCGCGGGGTCGACCCGGAAGCGGAGCTCTCCGGTGGCCGTGTCGCCGTCGTCCGCGCTCAGCGTCCGCCACCGCACGGTGTATTCGCCCGGCGGCAGGTCGGCCGGCAGCCGCACGCTGAGCCGCCGACGGTCGTTCGGGTCGATGACCGCTGGCTCGCGCGTGACCTCGTTCCCGCCGGCATCGTACACGTCGATGTCGTTCGCACCCGCCTGCCTGGCCATCTCCTGGGTCATGACCAGGACGACCTCGGCCGGCGGCGCGTTCAGCACCGCTCCGTCGCCCGGGCTCGCACGCTCTGGCTCCGCGTGTGCGAACGCCGCAGCGAACCACCCAACGGCAGTGAGGCCGGCAGCCGCAGCCGCAAGCCATCGCATAGCCACCAGTCTAGGCCCACGGTACCGCTGCACAAGCGAACCGGCGGACACCTGCGTCTGTCTTGACCCGCTCCTGGCGGACCGGCCCGGCGAGCTCGCCGGGCCGGCCGAAGGGGAAGCGCGTGATGCGCCGGTCAGCCGCGCGGCAGGCCCAGCCCGCGGGTCGCGATGATGTTCCGCTGGATCTCGCTCGTCCCGCCCGCGATGGTTGACGACACCGTCTGCAGATAGCTGCCCGGGGCGCGGCCCTTCATCGGCGCCTCCCTGCCGGTCAGCAGCGCCGAGGTCCCGAGCAGCTTCATCGCGGTCCGTGCAATCCGCTGGCTCAGCTCGGTGTTGAACAGCTTTGCGATTGAGGCTTCGTGGTTCGGCACGCGGCCCGCCGCCTGGATGCTGATCACCCGGTAGCTCAGCATCTTCGCCGTCGCGGCTTCGATCCACCGGTCCGCGAACTCGGAAGCGAAGGCGGCGCTCGCGCTCGCCGTTACCGGCTGACCGCGGTGCTCCTTCCAGAATCGCAGGTAGTACTCCAGCGTCTGCCGCTGGCCCACTGCGTTCCCGATCGACGAGCGCTCGAAGTCGAGCGTCGTGGTCCCGATGTACCACCCGCGGTTGATCTCGCCGACGACGTTCCGCACGGGCACCCGCACATCCTCGAAGAACACCTCGTTGAACTGGTGCCCGCCCGCCATGTTGATGAGCGGCCGTACGGTGATCCCCGGGCTCTTCATATCAACGAGGAAATAGGTAATCCCGCGGTGCTTCGGCGCGTCCGGGTCCGTCCGGGCCAGCATGAACATCCAGTCCGCGTTATGCGCCCCCGACGTCCAGATTTTCTGCCCGTTGATGATGAAATCGTCGCCGTCGCGGACTGCGCGGGTTTGCAGGCTGGCAAGGTCGGAGCCGGCGCCGGGCTCGCTGTAGCCCTGGCACCACTGCACTTCGCCGCGCAGGATGGCCCCAAGGTGCTCCCGCTTCTGCTCCTCGTTGCCGTGGATGATGAGCGTGGGGCCGATCATCGAAACGCCCATGCCCCCGACCTGCGGCGCCCGCGCCTCGGCGAACTCCTCGTTCATGATGAACTGTTCCATGACGCCGAGCCCGGCGCCGCCGTACTCCTTCGGCCAGGCTGGCGCAATCCACCCTTTCTTCGCGAGCTTGTCGCGCCACTCCTTCAGCACGCCGCCCCGCTCGCGTGCCAGCTCCATCGGGTTCGCATCCGGGTCGATCTTCGGCCGCTCCTTCTCCAGGAACTCGCGCACTTCGGCGCGCCATGCCGCCTGCTCGGGGGTGTCTCGGAAGTCCATCGCCTTCTCCTGCCGTGTCGTTGAGGGGCTGCGCGAACACTAGCAAACGGCAACCCTGACGTAAAGGGAAAGGTCATCGGCGGCACGCAAACGCCGTGCAGCCGCGTTCCCCGGCGCGTAGACTGCGCACGCATTCGCACCCCAACGAAAGGACGCCCGCCATGAAAGTTGGTTCTGGATTCGGCGGCACCTGGCTCACCGCTGTCCCCGACCAGGCGCGCCACGCCGAAGAGCTCGGCTACGACTTCGCCAGCACCCCGGAAACCCAGCACGACTCCATCCTCGCGGCTACCCTCGCCGCCTACACCACCGAAAAGCTCGAAATCCAGACGAGCGTCACCATCGCCTTCCCCCGGAGCCCCACGGTGCTCGCCATGGAAGCCTGGGATATCCAGCACCTCAGCAAGGGCCGCTTCGTGCTTGGCCTCGGCTCGCAGGTCAAGGGGCACAACCAGCACCGCTTCAGCGTCGACTGGCCCGGCGCCCCGGCCACCCGGATGAAGGAGTACATCAAAATGCTCCACGCCGTCTGGGACTCCTTCCAGGACGGCAAAAAGCCGGAGTTCATCGGGAAGTACTACCACTTCACGCTCATGACCCCGAACTTTAATCCGGGGCCCATCCCCTACCCCCGCCCCAAGGTCGGCCTCGCCTGCGTCGGCGACGCGATGGCCCGCGTGGCCGGCGAAGTCGCCGACGTTGTCATGCCCCACGGCTTCATGACCGACAAGTACATGCGCGAAGTGGTCCTCCCGAACGTCGCCATCGGCCTGAAGCGCTCCGGGCGAACCTGGCAGGACATCGAAATTGCCGGCGGCGGCTTCACGGTCTTCGGCGAGACCGAGTCGGAGATCGAGCAGGGGCTCGAACGCCTCCGCCAGCCGATTTCGTTCTACGGGTCAACCCGCTCCTACCACGAGGTGTTCGAGGTCCATGGCCTGAAGAGCCTGGGCATGCAGCTGCACGAGCTCTCTCTGCAGGGCAAATGGGACGAGATGCAGCGCGTCATCCCCGAGGATGTCCTCCGCGTCTTTGCCCAGACCTCCACCTACGACAAACTGCCGGAGTTCGTGGCCAACCATCGCGAATACGCCTCGCGCATCACGCTGCCCCTGCGAGCCTCCACCCCTGAGCAGCGCGAGCGCGCGAAGTACATCATCGAGCAGGTGAGGAAGGTGCAGGTGCCCCGCGTCCCCCGCGGCCTCGAGGACCTCTCCGCCATCCCCGACCGGCCGAAGGTGACCGCCTGACGGCCCATCCCGGCCCGGCGCCTGCCGCGTAGGATCGGTGCATGCCCACGCGATCCTGGCGGCGGGCCGGTGCAGCGCTGCTCACCCTGGCGGGCGCGGCGGCGCTCGCCTTCGCCGCCTTCGACCGCGCCGGCGAGTTCGCCCTCATCGAACGCCCCTGGGAGGCCTCGGCGCTCAACTGGGCGGCGCTCCTCGGCCTCGCCGGCGCCGTGCTCACGCCCCGGTCCGGGTTGGCTGCAGGTCTCATCGCTCTCGCGGCCGCCTGGGCCGCCCTCGTCATCAGCCGCCTCGGCGAGGTTCCGAATCTGGTCCTCGTTGGTGCAGCCCTGCTCGCCCTCGCCGGCCTCCTGGCGCTCGCCGGGTCGCTGCGTCGGCGCCCCCGCCGGACGCTCCTGGTGCTCGCGCTGGGCGGCTCCTCGGTCGCCCTGCTGACCGTCGCCGGCATCCGCATCCATGGCGTCTACCTTGGTCCCACGCATCCGTCTTCGCCCCTCCGGCCGCAGCCCGTGGACCTGGTCGAATGGGCCTGGGCAGGCGCCGTTACGCCGACCTCGTTCGCGGTGACCGCCCAGCTGGCGGAACCTGCGCGCGCCGCCGACCCCTCCGCGCTCGCCCTCGTGGTCCGCGCCGCATCCGATGGCGCTGTCGTCGGCCGGTTCGCTCCCGCCCGCATCAGCCCGGCCGGTGTCGCCCGGTTCGAAGCCGCCGGTCTCGAGCCCGGCGCCCGGTATCGCTGGGCCGTCGCCGTCGACGGCCGCGAAGACTGGTACCGCACCGGCACTCTCCGGACGTTCCCCGTCGGCCCGGCCGGCTTCACAATTGCGTTCGGAGCCTGCGCCTCGACCGGCTCGAACGGCCAGGTCTTCGACCGCATCCGCGAAGCGGAGCCCCTCCTCTTCATCCACACCGGCGACTTCCACTACGCGGATATCGACGCCAACGACCCGGCGGCAATTCGCCGCGCCTACGCCCGGTCGCTGCAGGCGCCCGCCCAGCAGGCGCTCTGGCTCACTGCACCCGTCGCCTACACCTGGGACGACCACGACTACGGCGGGAACGACGCTGACCGCACCACCGCCTCGCGCGACGCCGCCCGTTCCATCTACCGCGAAATCGTGCCCCACTACCCGCTGCCTTTCGATGGCCCCATCGCCCAGGCGTTCACCGTCGGGCGGGTGCGCGTCATCCTCACGGACAGCCGGTCCGAACGCGCACCCTCCAGCGCCCCCGACGGCCCTGGCAAGAGCATGCTCGGCGACGTTCAGCTCGCGTGGTTGTTCGACGAACTCCTTCGCGCCCGCGACACCGCGGCGCTTATTGTCTGGGTCAACAGCGTCCCGTGGATTTCGTCGTCGGCCGGCGGCGACGACTGGGGGGCCTACGCCGAGGAACGCCGCCAAATCGCCGACTTCATCGTCGAGCACGGGATCCGCAACCTCGTGATGCTCAGCGGCGACGCCCACATGCTCGCCGCGGACAGCGGCGCGAACAACCGCTTTGCCGCCGGCGGCGCCGGTCCGGGCTTTCCCGTCTATCACGCCGGGGCCCTCGACCGGCGCGGTTCGGTCAAAGGCGGCCCCTACAGCGAGGGCGCCCGCCCCGGCGGCGGCCAGTTCGGCCTCCTCGCTGTCGACGACCGCGGTGACGCCATCGAAGTTACCTTCAGCGGCCGCAACTGGCGCGGCGAAGAACTCATCCGCCACGCCGTCACGTTTGCCGTCGAGCCGTAGCCGGCGCCCGGCGCCCGGTGTACCCTCCGGCCGTGCCGCCCACCGTCCGTCTTGTGAACCAGCGCACTGGCGAAACGGTCGCCGGGCGTGTCAGCATCGCCGATTCATTCTGGAGCCGCTTTCGCGGCCTCATGTTCCGCCGGCCGCTCGAGCCCGGCGAGGGGCTGTGGATTGAGCCCTGCTCCTCCATCCACATGCTCGGCATGCGGTTTGCAATCGACGCCGTCTTTCTCGACCGCGACGGCCGGGTCCTGAAAGTCGCCCGCGGCGTCCGCCCATGGCTCGGGCTGGCAGCTGCGCGCGGCGCCCGGGCGGTCATCGAACTCCCCGCCGGCTCCGCCGCCGCCATCCAGCCCGGCGATCGCCTCGAGACCGCGCCAGCTCCCTAGCCGCTCTCGCAGCCGATGCCGTCGCCGTCGCTGTCGAAACGGTGCGGGTCCGGCGGCCGTACCGGGAACCTGCGGTAGGGGATGTTTTTGCAGTCCAGGTCGGGCGGTGGCGGGGGAATGCAGACTGTCGGGTACGACGGGTCGCACCGTCCCGAACCGCCCGGCGGGGATGTCGGCGTAGGCCAAGGCGGCCTGCTCGTGGCCGTGGGCGTCGGCTGGGGCGGACGCGGAGTCGGCGTCGCCGTTGGGGGCGGAGGCGGCGTGGTCGGCGTCGCAGCCGCCTGGCCGGCCGGCCGCGCTGGGGTTGCGGTCGCTGTCGGGGTGGGCGAAGGCCGCGGACGTGTGACGCCGGGTGCCGTCGGCGTCGCGGTCGGGGTCGGTGTGGCAGCGGGCGTCGCCGAACGGCTCTCTGCCGGCGCAGCGCCGACGGTCGCCTCACGCTGCCCGGACGCAGTGCCGGCCGCGCCTGGTTCCGTCTCACCGGCGCCGCCGCAGGCTGCAGCGACCAGTGCCAGGGCGCCTGCCGCCATAACGAGGCATTCCCTCACGTCATCAATCCTAAGCGCCATGTCAAGCCCGCACGGCCGAAAACAACGAGAGCGGGGCGCTCAGCAGGGCGCCCCGCTCTGCGAATCCGCGTGGTGGAGCCGCCGCTACTGCTGGACCGGCGTCTCCTTTGAATTCCCCCACTCGGCCCACGAGCCGTCGTAGACCTTGTTCCCCTTGCCGAGCCCGACCAGCCGGAGCGTGAACAGCGAGTGCGCCGCCCGCACGCCGGTCTGGCAGTAAGTGATGACCTGGGTGTCCTTGGTGATGCCGACCTTCGCGAACTGCGCGCGCAGCTGGTCCGCCGGCTTCCAGACCTTCGGGTCCGTATCCGTCAGCGAGGCCTGCCAGTCGAGGTTCACGGCGTTCGGGATATGGCCGCCCCGTGCGGCGCGCACGTCTGCGCCCGTGTACTCCGCCTGCGTCCGGGCGTCGAGAATCACCACGTTGGGGTCAGGGTTCGTCGCCTTTTCTTTGACATAATCGAGGGCACAGATGACATCGGGGTTCGGCTTCGCCACGAACTTCGCCGGGGTCGGGTTCGGCACCTCCTTGGTCACTGGCCGCCCCTCCTTTTCCCACTTCGCCCAGCCGCCGTTCACCACCCGTGCCTTCGGGTGACCGTAGTAATCGAGCACCCACCACAGGCGCGTCGCCCAGAGCCCGGTGCCGTCGTCGTAAATGACAACTTCCTTGCTCGCGTCGATGCCCAGCGCCCCGGCCTTCTCAGCGAAGAGGCTCTCCCTGATGACGTAGAGCTTCTCGTCCGGGTCCTTCAGCGCGACCTGGTCGTACCACACCGCACCCGGGATGTGGCCGGCCTCGTAGGCCTCCTTCTTGCGGATGTCCACGATGACCAGCGAGGGGTCGCCCAGCTTCCCGGCCAGCCAGTCGGTTTCGGCGAGCAGGTCCGGTTCGGCGTAACCTGCGGGTTCCGCTGCGGTGTCGCCGCTCTTCGAGCCGGCGCCATTGGTGTCGTCATCGTCGCCGCCGCACGCCGCCGCCAGCGGCAGCGCCAGCAGCACTGCGAGTGTCAGCCCCAGCAGGGGCAGCCGCCGCAATGAGTCCAACATGTTCTCCCTCCTCGTGTCCTTAGCTTTTCGAGAGTTCGGCGGCGCGCTGCGCAATCTCTGCGAGCGCCTTTTTCTGGTCGAGCGTCCCTTCGGCCGGTTCGAGCCGGATGCGCCACGTTCCCCGGCCAACGGGCTCAATCGTCGAGC
Organism: Tepidiforma bonchosmolovskayae; assembly: GCF_008838325.1. Classification (GTDB taxonomy): domain Bacteria; phylum Chloroflexota; class Dehalococcoidia; order Tepidiformales; family Tepidiformaceae; genus Tepidiforma; species Tepidiforma bonchosmolovskayae. Next base: position 2,366,368 of record NZ_CP042829.1, read on the forward strand.
GGTAGTTCAGCTTTGCCCCCTCCCACGGCACCGTCGAAAGCGCGGGCGCGTGGTCGGTCAGCACCTCGAGACACTCGCCCGCGGGCAGCTTCGCGAGCGCCTCTCGCGCCTTCATCGCCGGGTAGGGGCACATCTCCCCCCGGACGTCCAGTTCCATCGTTCCCTCCTTGCCCATCGTTTACGGGAGCCGCCGGATCAGCGCGACGCCGATCCAGGCGCCCCCGAAGAGCGCAATGCCGTACACCCAGCCGGCCAGCGCCAGCGAGGGGACCGACGAGAAGAACGCCCCGATCGTGCACCCAATCGCGATGACCGAGGCGTACCCCATGAGGAGGCCGCCAGCCGCGGCCTGCACATACCGGCTCCGCTGGCGCGGCCGCCGGAGACGAAACTCGCCCGAAAGCACCGATGCGGTGAACGCCCCGGCAACCAGCCCGAGCATCGTGGCCGTCCGCACCGTAAACCACTTCTCGGCCCCGCCCGGCGTGCAGCCCGCCAGCAGCTCGCTGCCCTTCAGCGGCAGCGCGCCCGCATCGAACCAGCCGAGCACGTTGTCGGCCCAGAGCGAAATCCCGCCGGTTACCCCGAGCGGCACCTGCAGCCCGAGCGCGAACACCGAAATGACCGCCAGGGCGACCGCCCCGGTCGTGTAGCTCCACCCGTGGCCGCCCCAGACCCGCTCCCAGCCCTGGCGCAGCTGCTCACGCAGTCCGAAGGCCGGCTCCGGCGGCGGGGCAGGGAACTCCGGCATCTTCGGGGTGCGCGACTCCCACCACAGCACGAGGACGTACAGCCCAGCCAGCGCCGCCAGTGTCAGCGCCAGCGCCGCCGGGTAGCCGCCCAGTTCGGCCGGGAGCCAAACGGCGGTCCGCTCGCGGATGTCGTTGTCGTACCACCAGGCCCACTGGCGGTTGGCGACGATTGTCCCCGCGACGATGCCCGCCATCGCCACCCACGAGGCCACGTACCCTTCGCCCATCCGCCACAGCGACCCGGAGACGCAGCCGCCCGCCAGCACCATGCCCACGCCGAACAGCACGCCGCCCACGACGGTCGCAATGCCGACCGGCTGGATGTGCGGCCCGGCCGGTGCAATGCCGAACCCGGGGTCCGGCGCCAGCCGCGCCTCGAGGAACACGAAGCCCACAGTGGCAACGGCCAGCCCGACCAGGATCGCCCGGAACAGGCGCCCGTCCCCGAGGAGAATCAGGTCGCGGAACGCCCCGGCAAAGCAGAGACGGCTCCGCTGCAGAACCACGCCGAACGCCACGCCGATGAGCCAGAAGGCGCCGATGGCAAAACCCCGCTGGTCCAGGAGCAGCCAGGCGGCGGCGATCGCGGCTCCGAGGGCCAGCGGCTTCACAGGGAGGCGGGTAGCGGTCGAGGGAGCGGCAGGGGTGATCGTTGTCACGCCCTGTAAGCTAATGAAGTTGAGCTACTCAGTCAACTTCGATCGCTGGTACTGCCCGGCCGAACCCTCGGGCGGTGTTCCGCACGAACACAGGGAGCAAAACTGCATTGCCGGAGGAAAGCGGCTTCTCGGGCCGTAACCGATGCAGGAACGGAATCAGGTGGTAGCAGGGGGGAGGCTCGAACTCCCGACCTCACGATTATGAGTCGTGCGCTCTGACCGGCTGAGCTACCCTGCCACATTCTTGTGACCCAAACTCCCTTGACAGGTTCAGTCCTTAAGCCTAACCTCCAAAACCGCCGGAACCCTTGGACACAAACCCGTGACGGTCAGGAGGAAAGAGCAGATGACCCGGGCCAAATTCGACGATGTGATGCGCTCATTCGAGTACTCGCTGAGGGCAGCGGGGAAGTCGCAGCACACCATCAATCAGTACCTCGGGTCACCTCGGGCCTTCCTAGAATGGTACGGCCGAGACCCCCTTCAGGCCAAGAGGCACGACATCGAAGGCTGGCTCGCAGAACTCTCCAAGAGGCTCGCACCGGCCACCGTGGCCCACCTCTACTCAGGCCTCAAGGCCTTCTACCGCTGGCTCCTCGAAGAAGACGAAATCACAGAGGACCCCATGGCCAAGGTCCGCAAGCCGAAGGTCCCGGAGACAGAAAAGGACATCGTCCCGGCAGAGGTCATGGCCAAGGTCCTGAGCGAGCTGGACAGCACCAAGCAGTACAGGGAGGCAGCCATCATCAGCCTCCTCTACGACACCGGCATGAGGGCCAACGAGCTGGTCGGCCTCAGGGTCGATGACATCGACTGGGACGAACAGGTCATCCTCATCAGGAAGACCAAGAACGCAGAAATCAGGGTTGTCCCCTTCTCGAACCAGACAGGGCTCAGGCTCAGGCGGTGGCTGAGGAAGAGGCCCCATCAGGATGCAGAGCACCTCTTCACTGCCCAGAGGGGCCCGGCGGCTGGCAGGCCGCTCACAACCAGCGGGCTCAGGCAGATTGTCCAATCGGTCTTCGAGGGCAAGACCAGGGGCAGCATCACACCCCACGACCTGAGGCACACCTTCGCGACCCACTTCCTTGAGGACGAGACCGCAAGGCCAGAAGACCTCATGACCATCGCTGGCTGGAAATCTGATGCCATGCTCAGGAGGTACACGAGGAGCCGGAAGCAGGCCAGGGCCATCGCAGCACACCGCAGGCTCAGCCCCGTAGCCAGACTGGCCGACCGGAGACTCGCGCAGGGCTGAGACCGGTACGAATGGACGGCAACCGCTTGGGAATTTCTGAGGGCCGTGGCGGCGGAATGACTTTCGAGGTTTGCTGAGACTACAGGAGTCCAGCCAGGTGCTTGAGGGTATCTCCGTTCAGCGAACTCGGACTCCCTCGATTCGGCATAGTGACATCGGGAAGAGCCCGGCGGAAAGTTTATCTGCCCAGGCGCAAGCGAGCTCGGCCCGACCGACGCCGCCAACCAGGTGGTGATAGCCGACTTCCCTGGGCAGCAAACATCCGCATAGGCGCGCAATCGCCAGTTGCTACACCCTGGCGTCCAATCCCCGAAGTCCAGGCGGTCCGACGCTGGTCCAACTCCGGTGCCGCCGGGGGCATTGCTGTATGGCAGCGCCGAAACGAGGCCCATCCTTTGATGGGCGGCTTGGGCCAAGCCGAATCACGCCGCGAAGAGAATTAAGAGATTCAGATTCGACCCGAACACACCACGCAGCTCCCTGACAGCCGCCGCGGAGGAATGAGTGGTACCTCAAAAAACCGGCCCAATAGGCCCACTGACCTGGGGGCTGATGCCCCAGTGACCGTAACAGTACTGATGCGTTCACCGGGGTGATCCACCGCTGGGCCGGTACTGCTCCGAGAACCGGCCAACGACCGGCCCAATCGGCCCCCAGTCTCTAGGCTGCTCTACCCCGGTATTCCTGTCAGTTAAAATGGTCTATACTGTTTCGCAAAAAAGAATGTGTTGGTTCGCCACCGCCCCGAACAAGCAGAATGTCGTGGCAAACGACGGCTAGTCTCCGACCTGCACTTCGATCCGCAGAGTCAACCTGGTTCAGGCTACGCAGCTCGTTTGGCGAATGCCCACGCCGTTCGGAAGCGGATGCAGCGCGAGCTCGAGGGGTGGTTGCCGGTGTCCGAGCCGAGCTCGCGCGCTTGACCCGCAGGCGTATATCGCGTTACGGGCTGGCTAGACGTGCTGCAGGTTGCCGAGCCGCAGCTCAGCGAGGCAAGGAGTTCTCAGTTCCTGGGGTCGTTGCTCTCGGAAAGGAGCTGCGAGAGCGTCCAGGATGCCTTCCAGCAAGCCGCCCGCACCAGGTGAGGCTCGGGCTAGCAGTCCGCAACCCTGTGCGAAGCGCGGTACTCGGCTTGCGGGTCGGCCTATCGATTTGCTCGATGTCGCAAATTGGAACAGACCCCAGTTGCAGCCCATTTCTATACTCGCCCGGAGCCCGGGACCCGGAGGCATGCGCGGAGCAGTCGCCGGTTCGGGGCTGACAACCTTGGAGGGACACCCTCCCGCGGGGCCCTTCGGCTCCCCGCGGACAAAGAAGAAGGAGGGAGTATGGGTATCAAAATCCGCGGAACGAACCTGGGGTATATGAAGCTCGACAAAGAGCTTCTCGTCTTCCCGCATCCAAACTATGCACTCAACGTCGAGCGGACCTCCGGCCAAAAGCTGTGGGTGAACTGCCCAGCGCTTGCCTACATCATCGAGCACCCCGACGGTCTAATCCTCTGGGAGACTGGCATTTCCACCAAGGTTCGCGAAGAATGGCTCCCGGCCTGGCAGTGGCTGATTGACGTCTCCGAGATCACGCCAGAAGTCTGCCTCGAGGCTCGACTGAAGCAGATGGGGCTTGCGCCGGAAGACTTCAAGTACGTCATTCAGGGCCACCTCCACTGCGATCACGCGGGTGGCCTCCGACTCTTCGAAGAGGCCGGAGCGGAAATCATCGTCCACGAAGACGAATACAAGTACGTCTTCCAGAACATCGAGAAGGCGGACCAGTTTTTCGTGCGGGAGGATTTCGCGCTGCTTGGTCGCAAGCGCCCCACGCTCATCTACGGCGACCAAGAGATCCTGGACGGGGTCAAGCTCATCAGTCTCCCCGGGCACACGGCCGGAACCATGGGGATGCTGGTGCGCCTCAACCACACCGGTTGGGTGCTCTTCACCTCCGATGCAATGTACCTCCACGAAAGCTACGGGCCACCGCCTGTCGGCTCCCCAATCGTGTGGGACCCGGGAAAGTGGGCATCGTCGGTCGAGAAGATACGCCGCATCGCCATCGAGCACGAGGCAACCATCTTCCCCGGCCACGACGAGACCGGGATTAAGCAGCACGCCGATGGTAGCTCGGTCTTCACGCCCCTGAACGTCAGGCCTGATTACGTATACGAGTAGACCGCATCTGCTATACTCCGCGGTCGCAGCAGTTGGGGCAGATTGGGGGAGCGGCCGCGTGGGCCGCTCCCCTAGAGCCATCTGGAGCAACTCTGGGGAAGACAGCGATGGCCGGGCTTCCGTTTAGTGGTGTACGGATACTTGACGCGGGAGAGTTGGTGGCGGCTGCTTATGCAACCCGGCTTCTGGCTCACCTTGGGGCTTCGGTAGTCAAATTGGAGGACCCTGGAGGCGACCCTCTTCGGGAGCGTCCGCCTTTCGTCGAGCGCGACGGGTACCGGGCTTCGGCGTTGCAGCTCTTCCTCGACCAGTGCAAGCGCTCGGTCGTGAGAGAAGCGGATGCAGGGGGCGAGAGCACTCTTGGCTCTCTCCTGCGCGACGCAGACGTACTTATCATCAGTGGTGACAGGCGTCGCATCCTCCAGCGCGGCTTCGACCCTGACCAGCTGCTTGCTTCGTACCCGAGCCTCATCGTCGTAACCATCACCCCTTTTGGATGGACAGGCCCCCGGGCGGATTGGTCGGCCACAGAGCTCATCATGTCCGCAGCTGGAGGATGGCTGGGAATCAGCCCGGGTGCTCTCGACGACCCGGAACTCCCTCCCCTCAAGGCCTTTGGGCAGCAATGCGAATTTCAGGGCGGGGTGCACGGTGCAATTGCCGCTGTCGCGGCGCTCTTTGCTCGTGAGCAACGTGGAGGCGAGGGAGAACACGTCGATGTCAGCGTCCAGGCATGCATCGCCTCCAATTTAGAGATGAACTTCATGCACTGGACGTATGCCGGTCGCGAGACATCCCGTCTCGGAACCCGCGCCATCGGTCCCTGGGGGATAATTGAACTGGCCGACGGTCCGTTCTTCCTCACGTGCATCGAAGAAGACCAGTGGCAGCGGCTGGTTCAGTTTTTGGGTAATCCAGACTGGGCTGATTGGGAAATGTTTGGAGACCGTCTTCTCCGTGCCGAGAATAACGATGCACTGATGCCGCTCATTCAAGCTGGATTGAACCACCTCACCTGTCAAGATGCCTTCGAACAGCTCCAGAGTCAGCGCATCGCCTGTAGTCCTGTGAATACTATGGAGATGTTGCTAACGTCCGATCATCTTCAGGAGCGCGATTTCTTTGTCGCCGTGGAAGACGAAATTTTCGGCGCAGCGACTTTCCCGGGCGCTCCGTTCAAGATGAGCAAGACCCCATGGAAGCAGAGTACGAGGGCTCCGAGACTCGGAGAACACTCGAGCTGGTCGACATCCGCGCTCTGGGGCATTGACTAGCTTAATTTTCTTGAAAAATCGTCGCGCGCTCACGAGGTTAAGACGATATGTCTGTTTCAAAAGAAGTCCCGCTTGCTGGTGTTAGAGTCGCTGACTTTACGTGGGTGTGGGCTGGACCGAGCGCAACGCTGCAGCTTGCGCATCTTGGTGCGGAAGTCATCAAGATCGAGTCACTTGAGCGGGTCGATACAACCAGGCGCCTGCCGCCTTATGCCGATAATACGATTGGACATAATAGGGCCGGTTACTTTAACCAGTATAGTCAAGGTAAGAAATCAGTTGTGCTTAATCTAAAGAACGCTAAAGGCCTCGAAGTTGCCAGAGAGATCGTGCGCAGCTCGGATGTCGTGGCGGATAATTTTGCAGCCCAAGTAATGGACCGACTTGGCCTTGGGTATGAAGACCTTAAGAAGGTTCGTCCGGACATCATCGCGATCTCCATGTCAGGCTACGGACAAACGGGGCCGAAGCGCAACTATATCGCGTACGGTCCAGTTCAGGTGCCCATGATCGGGCTCGCCTCGCTCAGCGGTTACCCCGGGCGCGGGCCGAGCGAGGTGGGACTCTCGTACGGAGACCCAAACGCGGGTATGCACGCAGCGTTTGCCGTGCTCGCCGCGCTCTGGCACCGGAGGCGCACCGGTGAGGGACAATTCATCGACCTCTCCCAATGGGAGGCGGCAATCGGTCTGGTAGCAGAGGGTCTACTGGATTGGGTGTTCAACAAAAGCCAGCCCGACCGGATGGGCAACCGTGACTTGGCCGAGGCCCCCCAGGGCGTATTTCGATGTCTCGGCGACGACCGCTGGGTAGCCATCGCTTGCTGGTCGGACGCTCATTGGGAAGCGCTTGCCCGAGCAATGGGCCGTGAGGATCTCGTCGGTCGTGTCGACCTGCGCACTCGCGAGGGCCGCAAGGCGCATGAACTTGAGCTCGAGCAAGCAGTGGCCGATTGGACCGCAGCCCGAACTCCAGAAGACGTCGTCGCGACGCTACAGGCTGCCGGCGTTCCTGCATATAACCCCCTGAGTAACCGCGGCGTAGCAGAGGACCCGCAACTGAACGCTCGTGGTGCCTTCACTGAGTTCGATCACCCCGAAGTGGGCCGGCGTCGGCACGTCGGTGCGCCTTGGACGTTTAGGAAGTCTGATGTTCGGGCACGTGGGCGGGCGCCGTTGCTCGGGGAGCACACGGCAGAAGTTCTGATGTCGGTCCTCGGCTACGACGCGAGCCGTATCCGGGAGCTCGACGAAGCAGGAGCCTTCGGCCCACCCGGATGGCTCTCCCGCCATTGGCAAGGAGGGTGACGCCATGACGACAAAGGGGCTGCCTGGCGAGGTTGTGTTTCCACTTAAAGGGGACGTCGACGTTTTGCGCGAGCTGCGTCGTCTCCGTGACGGTCGCCTCTTGGAGCCCTCCCAGTCACCTGCGTCCAATCGGGCCGTACCTCTGCGGACGGTTATTGAGGATTCCTGGAAGCGGGCGTCTGCCGCCGGAGTCTCTCCGACACTGCGGCGTGTGGACGTACAGAAGGCGCCCACTCTCGACCGGAGGGTCATCGCTGCCGCAGCACCCATCCTCCGTAAACTCGTCGACGAGGTTGCGGATAACCGGGCCGCCGTCATCTTTTCCGACTCGTCAGGTGCCATTGTGGAAAGCCTCGGCGATAAAGCGGTCCTCCGAGCCCTCGACCGGGCGGGTGCTGCACCGGGCCATCTGCTGGCCGAAGCCGCTGCGGGCACGAATGGAATCGGCACCGCGCTGCACGCTGGCTGCGGCATCCAGGTCGTCGGAGCCGAGCATTTTATCGAAGCGTTTCAGATGTTTTCCTGCACGTGCTTCCCAGTGCGAGACCCATTCACGGGGGAGATATGTGCGTCGTTGGACGTCACCGTCCGTGCCATTGATCACCGTCCAGATATCTACGAGTACGTGCGCACTGCAGCAAGAGAGATAGAAGAATCCCTTCACGCGCTGCTTATCGCCGATCAGATGAGCCTCATTCAGCACTACCTCGCCATAACTACGCAGGGTGACGTCGCGGTATTAGCGACTAATGGCGAGACAATTGTTGCAAACCGTAGGGCACTTAATCTACTCCAAGGGATGGATAGGGAAATCGTCATCAATCGTCTTTTTGCTGAAGGAAGCCGTCCGGATGTCGGCGAGATAGTCGAGTTGGAGACCCGTGGCGCGCTAAAACTAATCGTTCGTATTCAGCGAGTAGTTGATGAATATGGCAAACGAGGTGTCGTTGCAATCCTGGAGCCCCACATAAAACTCGGAAAGGCAACGACAGCCATGCCCGCTTCCGCTACACCGCCCCTGCCAGAGCTGATCGGTCGGTCCCCGGCGTTTGTCGCTGCGGTGGCAAAGGCGCGCCGGTCCGCAAGCGAGCCGGGACTGCTTCTCATCGCGGGCGAACCTGGGACCGGGAAAGCGACCCTCGCAATCACCGTGGGCGCGCAGTCAGCGCTCACAATGACAGTCGTAGATGCAATTACTGGTATAACTCAAACATATCCGGCTTCACCGTCCGGCCATCAAAATGTTTCATCGTCATCCCGTCTGCAGTACGCGGTCACGGTGATCCTGCGCCTGGAAAACCTTCGGGAGGAGGACGTCGCATCGTGTCCGGCTTTAAAAAAGGCGTTGCAGAAGGAGGGCCTGGTCATCGCCACGACCAGATCACCCTCTCGCATCCTGCCAGCCCTCCGAAAAGCGGCATCCGCTGTGATATGTCTTCCCCGTCTCGAGGAGCGCACGGATGACATTCCGAGGCTGGCGCAATGGTACCTGCTTAATCGTCAGCGGCGTCTCACCATCGACCAGGATGCGCTTGCCCTCCTGCAGCGCATGAACTACGAAGAGAACGTGCGGTCGCTCTTCTCGGTCCTGGAAGCCGCAGCAGAGAAGGCGCGAGGCTTTCGTGTCACGCGTGACGACATTATCGCGGTGGTCGGCGACAATGTACCGACCCGCCGGGGGATGATTGAGGAACTCTCAGTCCGGGCCGTGCGGGACGCGCTGGCCATGACCGGCGGCAATCGCTCTGCTGCTGCGCGAGTCCTAGGCATATCCCGCGCAACGCTGTATCGCTGGCTCAAGCACTTCGGGGAAGACCTCGGCGCGGCGCCCGCCCCGTAAGTTGCTCTCTCCCCGGCACGCTCGCAGGACTCTGCAAGGAGCTAGGGCGGCGCCCCTTTGGTCTAGGTGGAACGCGAGACCCACGCAGCTTCGAGCGAAGCCCCGAAGAATGAACGGTGGGTCAGGTGTCGTCCCCGCGGCAGGTGACGGCCTGGGGGAATTACCTCGAGCGTTAGCAGAATAGCCTGGAACGCACGCTGTCCCCCATACGCCGCCCGCATCTGTCCCCAACAAGACGGGCGGGGCCGAGAGCGTCACCACGCCCCGGCCCCGCCCTCGCTTAGGGGAAGGCTCTACGTGAAAACCTGCCTACCGGACTGAGGCAGCCTCCGGTTGACCGAGGATGAACCCGCTGAGGCCGCGTTCCACCTCGTCCCATAGTTTCTGCCGGTACATCGGCGCACCCGAGGGGTACTGAAGCATCTCCGGCCGCTTGCCCGGGATGTTTGCTCCCATGTACCAGGACTTCGCCTTCGGGAACAGTGTCTTGGCGGCGGCGTCCAGGATCTCCTGGTGCCACTGCTTGCTCACGTCGAGCCGCGGCTCGATGCGCGTAATGCCGCGGCGGGTGATATCGCTGATGACGTGGACGACCCAGTCGCCTTCAAGCTCGCCTGCAGTAGGCCCATTGAGGAAGGCCGCGGGCGAATGGAGGCCGTACGTGTAAAAGAGGTTCGGGAACCCTGGAACCATCTTGCCGAGGTAGTCGAGGTACTCCTCGTTCCAAACGTCCCTGATGGTTCGCCCTTCAGAGTTAACGATGTCGATTGCGGTCATCGTGCCAGTATTGTTGTCGAACCCGATCGCGCAGATAACGACATCGAGCTCGAACTCCTCTTCTCCCGCTCGAATGCCCGTCTCCGTGAATTCATGGATCGGCTGGCTGTTCACGTCGACGAGGCGAACGTTGTCCTGGTTTTAGATCTCCCAGTACCACTGCTCCAAGCAGGGCCGCTTTACCCCGAACGGATGCGGTGGCGTCGACGGCGCGAGGAGTTCGAGGAGCTCTGGCTTCTTGATTCGCTTGACCGTCTCCCTCCGCCAGAAGTCGTAATTGGCACGGTTGCAGTCTTCGTCGAAGACGAGGTCAACGGGAGCAGCAAGCCAGAACCAGAACCCGCCCAGCTCCCAGTTAAACCGCATGATGCGGTCGCGCTCCTCTTGGGACATGTCCGCCCACGGCTTATATACAAAGTCGTAGTCGAACCCGGCGAAGGTCTGCTTGGTGCGCTCCATAGCGGCCGGGAAGAGTGGCTTCAGTGCGTCGTACTCGCGACGCGTATACCGTTCCTGTTTCATAGGCAGGGCGAGGTTTGGCGTGCGCTGGAAGACCACAAGCTGATCGGCGATGAGACCGACTTCTTGGATGATTTGGACGCCACTCGCTCCCGTGCCAATCACACCTACCCGCTTGCCTTTGAGGTCATCAACCTCCTTATCGCGCGGCCACCTGGCGCTGTGGTACAGCTCCCCGCGGTACTTGTTCGTCCCGGAGAAATATTTCGCCGGGTCGATCGGTTGCGTCGTTGACCCGGTGGCCATAATCAGGAACCGGCAGGTGACCGTGTCGCCGTTGCTGATTTCCACGCGCCATTGCTGGCCGTGCTCGTCAAATGTGGCACGCGTCATCCGCTGGCGGAACGACATATGCGGCCAAAGGTTCCATCGGTCCGAAACGTAGCGGAAATATCCCTGGAGCTCCTTCCAGCCGGGGTACTTTTCCGTGAAGTGGTAGTTCATCCAGAGGTCCGGGTCAGTGAACTGGTATACCCAGATGCAGGAGTCCACCCTCGCTCCAGGATACCGGTTCTTGTCCCAGGTTCCCCCGGGGCCCTCCCCGTCGTCGATGAGCCTAACCCTGAAGTCGCGCTTCAGGAACTCATGCAGGATGTACAGACCTGAGAAGCCTGCGCCGACGATGAGTGCGTCCAGTTGTGGCTTTGAAGTGTCCATTGTTAACCCCTCCTGTTCGTTGCCCGGCCGTCTCTGCGCGGACGGTCATCCGGGCGGCGAGACGATAGCAAGTCCGCAGGGAGCGAGGTCGTCTGACTTTGCGACACTTCGGAAAGGTGGAGCATCGGTAGAGCGGATGGTGCTCGGACCCGATAGGCGACCGGGCAAGGCGGTCGCCTTGAGGTTTCGGTTCCACCCCTGCATCAACGCTCTGAGTTGGTAAGGGGGGTCAATGCGGGCTTCTAGCACGTTGCTGGGAATGGAAGCCGGCGGTACCCGGGCGATAGGGGACATGCAGCAAACAGGGTAGGAGGACCCGATGCGTAACCGGCAGGAACGAAAGGCGCAAATGATGTGGGCTTGGCCCCGGCCCACCCGGCCGGGGCCAAGCACCCCAGCCACCGGATTCGCGAATTTGTCGCTATAACCCCCGATCGCCTCCCACTCCTCTCGGTTGCTATGCTCGGGGGCTCGGGCGGCCCTGGAGCCCGACCGAACAGGTGTTCGAGGCCGCCCTCCGTGTAGCCCGCTCGTTGGTCCACTCCGAGCGTCAGCACTCCGAACGGCGCCAGTATGAACCGTTCTTTAACATTGTTGCTGGACCACAACATCACCGGGCACGTCTTCGACCTTGCGACCTTCGACTACAACCAGGAGCGCCTTTGCGGCGTTTCCCCCCGTCTCGGGAAGGCTCAGGCTATTTCTTCTGGCCTCGGCTTTGACCGCTGTTGGGGTCAAAACCGGGCAGGCTGCCGCCCAAGCCGATGTTGTCGGCGCTCCCGTTCTCGCGGCGCCCGGGAGCGGCTGCGCCAGCGGCGGGCGGCTTACCCTCTGTTGAAGCGCTAATTAGACGTCGAGGTTGGGCGCATGCTGCCACCGGTAGCAGCTACCACCACCGGCGGCCCCGGTTCATTGTCCTGACGCAGGTGTCGGCTCTTCCCGTTGAACCTCGTCACGCTTCAGCCTCGCCCCCTTCCGACTTCGGTACACCCTTGAGGTATGGAGCCCCGGCACCGGCAATCGGCGGCAATTCGAAAGAGAGCCGAAGGGGCCTGGTCCGAATGCAGCAACCAGGGGCTTCTGACCATGCCGATTGTCCGGCGCACCCAAGCGGGGCCTATGCCCCATCCGAATCCTAGCTTGATGGCCGAAGCGTAGCCGCCCATTGCCGCGACTGCGTGGCGCTGAACCAGGTTATCCGCTTTGTGGTCATGCCGGGCCGCCGGGCCCGCCGACGGCCGACAGGCGACCGGTTGAACGTCCGCGTCGGCGTGACGTGGCCATTTGCGAGAGACCGTGGCCCGTCGGCGGGAGCTTAAGGCCGATGTCCGGGACGTACCGATGCCGGTCGAGCGGAGCGTCTTCCCCCTACCGTGCCCGCCCTGGCGATGGCGGTGAAGTCATGGTCGGTCGGCTCGCCGAACGCGAAGTCTGGGTTCTCCTCATGGACAGCCGAGTGCCAGTCACCCCCTGCCCAACCCGAGGGGCTGCCGACGCGCCCCGACCGGTGTCTGCGCCCCTGGATGCTTGCATGGTTGCAGCGCTTTCGGCTTCGCCCCTACTTACCCTCGGCCAGAGGGCAGTACCCGCGCACGGCGGTACCTCAACCGTGGGGGGCGCCGGTCCTGAAGCCGACTCGGCTGACCTCTACGAGCGGCCGTCGAACCAAACCTTTCGCTGCAAAGAGCTCCCTGCCCTCCCAGCCGACTAATCCGCAGGCCGCTTCGCCTGCAGGCCTCAAGCGGCCGAAGGTTCGGTTTCTCGGCCCCCTCGCGGATGGTGCACCAAGGCCTGGCCGCTGCGGTTCGCTGCAGCCGCGACCGTGGCCCTGCAGCGCGTGGGGACCTTCCTCGGTGGTACGCCGTTCTTTTGGCTTTCGGCCGGCAGCATCCCCGCCAGCACTTGCCCGGAATAGACCAGCGGCCGGGATGCTGGACCCAATGCAGCGTGGCACGTGCCAGCCAAGCCGTCCCTGAAGTCGGCGGACAGTCGATTGCTTCCCTCGAGAATCCAGATTTGTTCAGCGCTCCCGCTAGCCGGCGGTGCCGGCTTCACCGGAAATGCTCAGGTCAGCCTGCACCGATAGCTCCCCAGTCTGCTGAGAGAGTCCGGATATCATCGCTATCCACTGGTCTTAGCACAGCAACTCGGCCCTCGTCGTCAGCTGATGCCCCCATCGGTCGCAGAGTCGAAGCCGGTCTCGAACCTGCAGGACCTTCAGTTATCGCCGGGGGTGAAGGCTTGGGTTGGGCCAGCGGACCGGTGAAAACCCCAGTGCCTCGGCCCTCCTTCTTAGGGAATGCCCGGCCCCCGGGGCCGGCCTGCCAGTTCCCGGCGCATCCCTTGCCGGCTCTCTTCGCCCAGCCCTTTCGGGGAACTCCAGCCAGGTGCAATGACCCGACCAGCCTGGTGATGTCCGCCGCGTCGTACTGGCAAGCCTGCCCAGTGGAGGCCCGCTACCGTCTGCCCGGTTTGTCGCTAGAATCCCGGTACAGCTCGTTCGAACTCAGACCTCGCCGCCCTTGGAGCGCCCATGGACGTCTTCGCCCTCCGGAATAGCCTGGTCAGTGAATACCGGGACTTCGTAGAGAGCTTCCTGACCATTCGAGATAGCCGAATTCGGGAATTCGTAGACCAGGCCCTTAGCGACGGGTTGCTCTGGCCAGAGGCACTGGTCCAGCTCAACCCAGGCTTCAAGACCCCGGCAGACGTTGACACACTTGTAGAACGTGGCCTGCTTCACGAGGAATGCCGCCGAATCTTCCGAAAGGACAAGAGCGAGGGTAACCCTCTTGGCAGGCCGTTAAAGCTCTATCAGCACCAGATCGAGGCTATAGAGGTTGCAGGGCGCGGGGAAAGCTATGTGCTCACAAGTGGCACTGGCTCCGGGAAAAGCCTTGCCTATCTCATTCCGATCGTGGACGCCATCCTGCGGGAAGGGCCCGGCAGGGGTATTCGGGCCATCATCGTGTACCCCATGAACGCCCTGGCCAACAGCCAGGCCGGCGAACTCCATAAGTTCCTCGAGCTTGGGTTCCCCGGAGGCCAGGGGCCCGTCCGCTATAAGAGGTACACGGGGCAGGAGTCGGACGAAGAGCGACAGGAAATTGTCGCTAATCCTCCAGATATCCTTCTCACCAACTACGTCATGCTAGAGCTCATCCTGACCCGGCCCTTTGAGCGGCCCCTCGTCCAGGCTGCGCGCGGCCTCAGGTTCCTCGTTCTGGATGAGCTCCACACCTACCGCGGGCGGCAGGGCGCAGACGTGGCGATGCTCGTGAGGCGGGTAAGGGAGGCTTGTGAGGCTCGCCAACTGCAGTGCATCGGAACTTCGGCGACCCTCGCAGGTGCCGATGACGTCCTGCAGCAGCGTGAGCGTGTCGCCGAAGTCGCACAGCTTCTCTTTGGGACTACCGTCAGGCCCGAAAGCGTCATCCTCGAAACCCTTCAACGGGTTACCGAGCAACGTGACATAATCGATCAAACCTTCATCGTTGAACTCCGTGAGGCCGTCGAATCCGGGTCGGTCCCTGCCTCGGCTGAGGAACTGAGGAGGAACGCCCTTGCCTGCTGGGTTGAGGAAAAGCTGGGGATTGAGCAAAAGGGCCCTTACCTGCGGAGGGCCAGGCCTAGGGCTATTCGCGGAAGCGGTGGCCTCGCAGCCGAGCTTGCCGAGCTCACAGGGCTCGAACCCGAAAGGTGTGCAGAAGCGATTGAGGCCATCCTCTCTGCCGGCTTCCGCGTCCTCAATCCAGAGACGGGCCAGCCGATGTTCGCCTTCCGTTTGCATCAGTTCTTCACCAGGGGCGACACCGTCTACGCCTCGCTCGAGCCCCCGGAATCCCGGTATCTGACCCTTCGCGAGCAGCAGTATGTTCCGGGCGACCGGTCCAGGCTGCTATTCCCGCTCGCGTTTTGCCGCGAGTGTGGCCAGGAGTACTACTCGGTCGCTGAGGCGAACAACGGAGCGAATGGCAATGTGTCTTCCACCCCTGGCGAGGTGCATCCGAACCAGTTCGAACCAAGGGACCCCCGTGTGGGGGCTGAAGGTGCCGCGTACCTGTACTTCCCTGATCCTGATGAAGCCGCAGATGCCTATCTGGACCGAATTCCGGACTCCTGGCGTGACCCCTCTTCCGAGAACGTCCTGAAAAGTAAGCGGGGCAAGCTCCCTCGAACTTTCCGCGTGGGGACGGACGGAAGGTTTTCCCCGGACGGCCACGAGGTCTTGGTCGTCCCCTCTCCAATTCCTTTTTGTCTCCGATGCGGGGTGTCATACGAGGGCAAGGAAAGGCAGGACTACGCCCGCCTCGCGACTATCGGTGAGGGTGGCAGGGCTTCCGCGACGACCATCCTCGTCGCTGAGGCACTGCGCCGCCTGAAGGATGGAGCCGGCCTCCCTCAGGAAGCCAGAAAAGTTCTTAGCTTCACCGATAACAGGCAGGATGCGTCACTCCAGGCAGGGCACTTTAACGACTTCGTTCAGGTTGGCCTGCTCCGCTCAGCGCTGCACCGTGCGGTCTCTCAGGCCGGGCCCGAGGGGCTGAGGTATGACGAGCTAACCCAGGCCGTCTTCAAGGCCCTTTCCTTGCCGTTTGAACAATATGCGAGGGACCCTGAGCAGCGGTTTGCTGCCAGAGAGGAGACTGCCCAGGCACTCCGGGATGTCCTCGGCTACCGCCTCTATCGCGACCTCGAGCGAGGATGGCGTCTGACGGCACCAAATCTCGAGCAATGCGGGCTTCTCAGGTTCAGGTACCTCTCGCTGGACGAACTCTGCTCCAGCGAAGAGCACTGGAGAGACCTTCATCCTGCGCTCGCAGGGGCGACGCCCGCTCAGAGGGAAGAGATATCGCGAACGCTTCTCGACCTTCTGCGCCGCGAGCTCGCTATCAGCGTCAACTACCTCGAGTCCGGCTACCAGGAGCGGATAAAACAGAGGTCCGACTCCCGCCTGGCAGCCCCTTGGGCGCTCGACGAAGATGAGAAGCTCAAGAGTGCATCGGTAGCCTACCCCGGCCCTCGCCGCAATGGCGACGATAGGGACTGGAGGCACGTCTTTATCTCGTCGAGGAGCCTGTTTGGGCAGTACCTCAAAAGGGTCAACCTCTTCTCAGGTCTTCGACCTCCCAATCAAAAGGAAGTCGAGGAGGTCATTGCGAACCTTTTTCAGGTTCTGCGCATCGGCGGGCTGGTTGAGGTCATCGATAACCGCGACGAAGCTGCTCCCGGCTACCAGCTCTCAGCCGCCGCGATGATTTGGTTGGCCGGCGATGGAACAAGACCCATCCATGACCCCCTGCGGGTGACCCTCGCAAATGAGACCGCCAGGGGCGCAAACAGGTATTTTGTCGACCTATATCAGCAGATCGCTGACACGATGGTCGGCTTCAGGGCCGGGGAGCACACCGCCCAGGTCCAGTCTGGTGTCCGAGAATACCGTGAAAAGGCTTTCAGGGAAGGCCGGCTTCCCGTTCTCTTCTGCTCCCCAACCATGGAGCTTGGGGTCGACATCGCTGAGCTTAATGTAGTGAACCTCCGCAATGTTCCCCCTACCCCGGCCAACTACGCTCAGCGCAGCGGACGTGCCGGAAGGCGTGGCCAACCAGCTCTGGTCTTTACCTACTGCTCGGCCACCAGCTCTCACGACCAGTACTTCTTCAGTCATCCCGTCGAAATGGTCGCCGGCCAGGTGCTGCCTCCCCAGCTTGAGCTGGCAAACGAGGACCTCCTCAAAGCTCACGTTCATGCCGTCTGGCTGGCCGAGACCGGGCAGGACCTTGGGTCCTCGATGGCCGACGTCCTCGACGTCGCCGGAGAAGCGCCCACTCTTGAACTCCGAGCTTCACTGGGGGCCGCACTGGCCAATCCCGACGCCAGGGAGCGCGCTAAAGCCAGGTGCTCCAGCATCCTGGACACGGTTCCTGGCCTTAAAGAAGCCGACTGGTATCACGAAGGATGGCTCGATGAAGTCCTTGCCAAGGCGCACACCAGCTTCGACGCTGCTTGCGACCGCTGGCGCTCCCTCTATCGGGCAGCCCTCAATACCAGAGAAGAGCAGAATCGCATCATCGGCGACGCCTCCCGCACCAGTCAGGAGCGTGATCGTGCCAAGCGGCTCAGGGCCGAGGCCGAATCTCAGCTTGATCTGCTCCGCGCCGATACTGCAGGAACTCGGACATACCAGTCAGACTTCTACAGCTATCGCTACTTCGCCAGCGAGGGGTTCCTGCCCGGTTACAACTTCCCCAGGCTTCCGCTCTCCGCATTTATCCCCGGCCGGCGCGGTACCAAGGGACAAGACGATTTCCTCTCCCGCCCAAGATTCTTGGCTATCGAGGAGTTCGGACCCCGCAGCATCGTCTACCACGAAGGGGCGAGGTACGTCATCCATCGGGTCCTTCTGCCACCGAGCAGAACCCTTGACGGAAAGCTCGTCACCAGCTCGGCGAAGCAGTGCAGCGAATGCGGCTACCTCCACCTCATCATCGACCCCCCGGGCCCGGACCTGTGCGAGCGCTGCAACCATCTCCTCGATGCCCCCATCGATAGCCTCTTCCGCCTCGAGAATGTCTCCACAATCCGCCGTGAGCGGATTACCTCCGACGAGGAGGAGCGCGTTCGGGTCGGCTACGACGTGCAGACCGGCATCCGCTTCGCTGAGGAAGCCGGCGCCACTCGGGCCAGGGTTGCAGAAGTGCGCAAGGATGCGGAGAAGCTCGCAACCCTCACGTACAGCGGCGCCGCAACCCTCTGGCGGATTAACCTCGGCTGGAGACGACGGAAGAGTTCAGCCGGAATGGGGTTTTGGATTGACCCTGAGCGCGGCACTTGGCAGCGACGCGAAGATGAGTCTGAGGAGGCCGAGGAACAACAGGATCGACCTCGCCAAAGAGTGGTGCCGTTCGTGGAAGACCGTCGCAACGCGCTGCTGTTCGAGCCTTCGACTCCCCGGGGTGACGCATTCATGGCCTCACTGGCAGCTGCATTGAAGAGGGCCATACAGGTAGAGTTCCAGCTCGAAGAATCCGAGCTTGCCGTCGAGCCGCTGCCCCGCCGCGAGAAGCGCAACCTTCTGCTCTTTTACGAAGCCGCCGAAGGTGGAGCCGGCGTCCTCCGAAGGCTTGTCACTGACCCCGAAGCGATTAACCGGGTCGCCCGCCGGGCCCTCGAGATATGCCACTTTGACCCCGACGACGGAACAGACCTCGGAAAAGCCCCGCGGGCAAAGGAGAACTGCGAGGCAGCCTGCTACGACTGCCTGATGAGCTACACCAACCAGCTTGACCACAAACTCCTTGACCGGCAGTGTGTCCGCGACTTTCTCCTCGACCTGTCCGGAGCCAGATGCGAGCCATCACCCGTTGACACCCCCCGTCACGAGCACCTCCAGGCCCTCCTGAACCTTTGCCAGACCGACCTCGAACGCCAGTGGCTTCGCTTTGTCGACGAGCTCGGTCTTGCCCTGCCGACCATGGCCCAGAAATACATTGCCGCCGCGAATGCGAGGCCTGACTTCGTCTACGATGACAGCCTCACGGCAGTCTTCGTTGATGGACCGGTTCACCAGTACCCTGACGTGGCCGCCCGCGACCATCAGGCCGAACGCCGCCTCGAAAACGCTGGCTGGACAGTAGTCCGATTCAACAGCAACAAAGAGGCGTGGGAGGGGGTGCTCCAGCAATGGCCGGACGTCTTCGGCAGGATTTCCCGGTAGGGTCTCTCGTCAGGGTTCGTGGCCGAGACTGGGTAGTCCTGTCCGACGCTGACCCCGACCTCCTCATGCTCCGCCCCCTCGGCGGCACCGATGAGGAGGTCACCGCCGTTTACCTCCCCATTGAACCGGTCAAACCCGCCTCCTTCCCTCAGCCCGACGCATCGGACCTCGGCGACTTTCGCTCTGCGAAACTCCTCCGCGATGCCCTCAGGCTCGGCTTCAGGGACACGACGGCTCCCCTCCGGAGCATTGCGCACATCGCATTCGAGCCTCGACCGTACCAGCTCGTTCCCCTGCTCATGGCACTCAGGCTCGACCCTGTCCGCCTTCTCATCGCCGATGACGTCGGCGTAGGGAAGACCATCGAGTCTGCCCTCATCGCCCGCGAACTCCTCGACCGCGGCGAGGTCGACCGCCTGGCCATTCTCTGCCCTCCGCACCTCGCCGAGCAGTGGCAGTGCGAGCTAGCCGAGAAGTTCAACATCGACGCCGAACTCGTCCTCCCTGGCACTGCCAGCCGCCTCGAACGCGGTCTTGGAATGAACGAATCCGTCTTTGACCGATACCCCTACGTCGTTGTCTCGACCGATTTCATCAAGTCTGACCGGCGCTGGCAGGAGTTCGTGAGGGCATGCCCCGAACTCGTTATCGTCGACGAAGCACACGAATGCGCCGACCAGTCCGGCGGACGTTCCAGCCATCAGAGATATCGCCTCGTCTCCGAAATCGCCCGGCATCCCTCGCGTCACCTCATCCTCGTCACGGCGACCCCACACTCAGGCAACGAGAGCGCCTTTCGTAACCTCCTCGGTTTTCTCGACTCCAGGCTCGGTCAGCTCCCCGAGGACCTGTCACCTGAGGCCCGCCGGGCTGAGCGCACGCTCCTCGCCAATCACTTCGTCCAGCGGCGAAGGTCAGACGTCCTCCGTTACCTCGACACCAGTACAACATTCCCACAGCGAGAGTCCGTCGACCGCACCTACAAGCTGAGCCTCGAGTACCGTCAGTTCTTTTACGACGTCCTCCGCTGGTGCAGGGAGCGGGTCAGACAGTCTGGTGGAGGAGAGCACCGCCAGCGAGTCCGCTGGTGGGCCGCCCTGGGACTTCTCCGTGCCATCGGCTCGAGCCCTGCTGCTGCCGCCGCAACCCTCTACGAGAGGGCCCTGCCCGAGGCCACTGCCTCAGCTGCAGAGGCCGATGACCTCGGCCGGCGGACCATCATGGACCTCACTGATGAGACCGCAGAGGGCACCGACGTCACCCCCGGCGCCGAGGTCGAATCCGACGAGCCCCAGCTCGGTTCCTCAGAACGCCGCCGGCTCCGTGAGCTGGCCCTTAGGGCCCAGCAGCTGATGGGCCCGGCCGACCGCAAGCTCGAAGCCGGCATTGCTGCCGTCCGAGAGCTGGTCAACCTCGGCAGGTCCCCAATCGTCTTCTGTAAGTTCATCGAAACCGCTGAATACGTCGCCGCCGCACTCCGCAATGAGCTGCGCGACGTCACCGTCGAGGCCGTCACCGGCAGGCTTCCGCACGACGAGCGTGAGCGTCGCGTCTCTGCCCTCGCCGAGCACCCGAAGCGCATCCTCGTCGCCACCGACTGCCTCTCCGAGGGCATCAACCTCCAGGAGCACTTCAACGCCGTCGTTCATTACGACCTGGCCTGGAATCCAACCCGTCACGAACAGCGCGAAGGCCGCGTCGACCGCTTCGGCCAGCCCAGGGAGAAGGTCGTCACCGTCATGCTCTACGGCGACGACAACCCCGTCGACGGCATCGTCCTCGATGTCCTGCTTCGCAAGCACCGGGCCATTCGCGAGAGCCTGGGCGTCAGCGTGCCGGTTCCTGAGAGCCAGTCCGTCCTCGAAGCCATCCTTGAGGGCCTCCTCCTCCGCGGCCGTCCCGACGAGGAGATCCTGGGCCAGCTCGAACTCTTTGAACGCGACGTCGTCGCTCCCCGGCGCATCGAATTCCACCGCGAATGGGACCGTGCCGTCGAACAGGAGCGCAAGTCACGCTCGCTCTTTGCCCAGGAGGGCATCAGGGCCGAGGAGGTTGCAGCCGAGCTGGAAGCTACCCGCCAGGCCCTCGGCGGGCCGCTCGATATTCGGTGGTTCGCCGAAAACGCCCTGGTTTCACTGGGCGGAGTCGTGACCCCCATCGGCCAGGATGGCCTCTCTGCCAGCCTTGCCCATGGCCCCAGGGCACTCCTCGACCAGCTCAGCCCCGAACGGCAGCCCGGCGCTCACAGCCACCAGGCTCATACGTTCTGGTTCCCCTTCTTGCGCACCCACCCCAATATTCAGGCCCTCGCATCCTTCGTCCTCGATACCGCCCTCGACCCCCAGGCCCCACCCGCACTCCGTATCGCAAGGCGAGGAGGGGTCATCCGTACCCGCGGCGTCCAACGCAGGTCGACCCTACTGCTCCTCAGGCTCCGCTACAACTTCGTCACCCGTCGCGGAAACGATGCCAGGCTCCAGCTCGGGGAAGAATCCGCGCTCCATGCCTTCGCCGGCTCTCCAGACCAGCCAGAGCTCCTGGGCCCCGCCGAGGCTGAGCGTCTCCTCAGCCTCGAGCCCGCGGCTAATGTCACGCCAGACCAGGCCAGGTACCACCTCCAGCGCATCATCGATGGACTCCCCGCCCTCCAGGACGCCCTCGCGGCCTTCGCCCATGAGCGCGCAAAGGCCATCTACCGTTCCCACGAGCGCGTCGCTGCCGGCGCCAAAATCCGCAGCCTCAACCTCTCCATCGAACCCTGCCTTCCGCCAGACGTCCTTGGCGTCTACGTCTACCTCCCGGTTGGCCAGCAATGAGCAGCCCCCGCAACCAGCTCTTCTCAACCATCCGCACCGAGGGCGGCATCCTG
This sequence comes from Tepidiforma bonchosmolovskayae, assembly GCF_008838325.1. Taxonomy (GTDB): domain Bacteria; phylum Chloroflexota; class Dehalococcoidia; order Tepidiformales; family Tepidiformaceae; genus Tepidiforma; species Tepidiforma bonchosmolovskayae. The sequence goes on from NZ_CP042829.1 coordinate 2,388,168, forward strand.
CCCCCAGACCTCCTCGCACGAATCGCTGCCAATGACCAGTCCCTCGGTGGCCTCGAGCCCGGCGACTACCACCTCTCCCCCGGCGACCGCCTTGGCGAGGCCATAACTCGCTCCTGGAACAGGCTCGTCGGCACCTGGCGCGCATTCAAAGATGAACTCGAGCGCCAGCAAGGCCAGCCTGGTCGGGGCGAGTCGGTCACGACGCTCACCAGGGAGCGCTGGCTGCTCCCCCTTTTCTCCGAGCTGGGCTACGGCAGGCTTCCCACGTCCAGGGCCATCGAAATTGACGGCCGGTCCTACCCCATCTCCCACAGCTGGGGTCCAGTCCCCATTCACCTCCTGGGCTGGGCCGTCGACCTCGACCGCCGCACCAAGGGCCTGGCAGGCGCAGCCTCGCAAAGCCCCCACGGCCTCGTCCAGGAGCTCCTCAACCGCTCAGAAGAGCGGCTTTACGGTTTCGTCTCCAATGGCCAGGCACTTCGCCTCCTTCGGGATTCCACTGCTCTGACGCGGCAGTCGTACGTCGAGTTCGACCTTGCCGCCATGTTCGATGGCGACAGCTACTCCGACTTCGTCCTCCTTTGGCTCACCTGCCACCAGTCCCGCTTCGAAGGCGAACCCCCGGAATCCTGCATCCTCGAACGCTGGCGCGAAGCCGCCCGCGAACAGGGGGTCAGGGCCCTCGATGCCCTCCGCCAGGGCGTCGAACAGGCCATCAACGAACTCGGCTCCGGCTTCCTTGCCCACCCCTCCAACTCTGCCCTCCGCGAAGCCCTCACCTCAGGTGCCCTCGACCGCCAGGACTACTACCGCCAGCTCCTCAGGCTCATCTACCGGCTCATCTTCCTCTTCGTCGCCGAAGACCGCGAAATGCTCTTCGCGCCCGGGGCCGACCCCCAGGCCCGCGAACGCTACACCAGGTACTACTCCACCTCACGGCTCCGCCGCCTCTCGCTCCGTCGCGTCTCTGCCCGGCACGGCGACCTCTGGGAAGGGCTCAAGGTCGTCATGCGTGCCCTCGATGCCCAGGGCGGCGCCCCTGGGCTCGCCCTCCCGCCTCTCGGCAGCTTCCTCTGGTCCCCACGCGCTATCCCACACCTCGAAGCCTCCAGCCTCTCCAACGACTTCCTCCTCCGGGCAGTCGGCCACCTGTCCCGTGTCAGCGACGGAGGGACCGTCCGCGCGGTCGACTACCGCAACCTTGGAAGCGAAGAGCTTGGCGGCGTCTACGAATCCCTCCTCGAACTGCACCCCGAACTCGATGTCCAGCAGGGCACCTTCACCCTCCGCGTTGAGGCCGGCCACGAACGAAAGACCTCCGGCAGCTACTACACCCCTCCTCAGCTCGTCCAGGCTCTCCTCGATTCCGCCCTCGAGCCCGTCCTCGCAGAGCGGGCACGGGCCAGCGACCCCGAAACCGCCATCCTCTCCCTCAAGGTCCTCGACCCTGCCTCAGGCTCAGGGCACTTCCTCGTCGCAGCTGCCCACCGCATCGCTCGCAGGCTCTCTGCGGTCCGCACCGGAGACCCAGAGCCCTCCCCCGAAGCCGTCCGCCGCGCCCTCCGCGACGTCGTCTCCCACTGCATCTACGCCGTCGACGTCAACGAAATGGCCGTCGAACTCTGCAAGTTCTCACTCTGGCTCGAAGCCCTCGAGCCCGGCAGGCCACTCTCCTTCCTCGATGCCCACATCCGGCGTGGCAACAGCCTGGTCGGCGTCACCCCTGCCCTCCTCGCCTCCGGCATCCCCGACGACGCCTTCAACCCTCATGCCCTCGACGACCCCGGTTCGGCCGCGGCGCTGAAGAAGCGGAACCGCGCTGAGCGCAAGCTCCTCCAGGACAGGGCAGCTCAGCTCACCCTCGACGAAGCCTCCGTGGCCGAAGTCCGCGAACTGGCTGAGGCCTCGACCAGGCTGTCGATGGCTCCCGACGATACCCCCGAAGAGCTCACCGCCAAAGAGCTGGCCTACCGCGACCTCATCGAGGGCCAGGCCTACCAGCACTCCCGCCTGGTCGCCGATGCCTGGTGCGCCGCCTTCTTCCTTCCAAAGCAGAAGGGGGCCGAGGCCATCACCACCGACATCCTCCGTCGTCTCGCTGCCAATCCCGAACTCGTGACGGCTGCACTCCGCGACCAGGTCCGTCGCCTCGCCCATGACCTCGGCTTCTTCCACTGGCACCTCGAGTTCCCCGAGGCCTTTCGGGTCGCCGACGACGCCCCGGAAAACCCCGAAGCAGGCTGGTCCGGCGGCTTCGATGTCGTCCTCGGCAATCCACCCTGGGAGCGGGTCAAGCTCGAAGAAAAGCAGTTCTTCGCCGAGAGGGCCCCCGGCGTTGCCGCAGCAGCAAATAAATCCGAGCGCGCCAGGGCCATTGCCCGGCTGAAGGAGGAGGAGCCGGCGCTCTTCGAGGCCTACCGGCAGGCCTTGCACCGTGCCGACTCCGAGCTTGGCTTCCTCCACAGCTCGGGCCGATACCCTCTGTGCGGACGCGGCGATACCAACACCTACGCCGTCTTCGCCGAAACCTTCCGCCTTCTGCTTTCGCCCGGGGGGCGGGCCGGCCTCGTCGTCCCGACCGGCATCGCCACCGATGCCACAACCCAGCACTTCTTCGCCGACCTCGTCGAGCGCCGCCAGCTCGCCAGCCTCTACGACTTCGAAAACCGGAAGAAGCTCTTTCCTGCGGTCGATAGCCGGATGAAGTTCTCCATCCTGACCATGGCCGGCCCTGCCCGCCCTGCGCCTGTCGCAGAATTCGCCTTCTTCTGCCAAGACGTAACCGACCTCGCCGACCCCGAGCGCCGCTTCACGCTCACCCCGGAGGACTTCCGGCTCCTCAACCCCAATACCCGCACTGCACCCGTCTTCCGCACCAGGCGCGACGCAGAGCTCACCCGCCACATCTACCGCCGCGTCCCCGTCCTCGTCGATGAAGCGAAGGGAGATGCCGGCAACCCCTGGTCCGTCGCGTTTCTGCGGCTTTTTGACATGGCAAACGACTCCGGCCTCTTCCGCACCTATGGCCAGCTCGAAGACGCCGGCTTCAGGCTCCACGGCAACATCTTCGTCCGCGGCGACGAACGCTACCTCCCCCTCTACGAAGCGAAGATGGTCCACCAGTTCGACCATCGCTGGTCCACCTACAACCACTCCGGCGCCACCGAAGACGTCCCCGACACCGCGAAATCCGACCCGGGCTGCACCGTCCTCCCCCGCTACTGGGTCCGCGAACGCGAGGTCGAGGATAGGCTCCTCGGCCGCTGGGACCGCGGCTGGCTCCTCGGCTGGCGCGACATCACCAACGCAACCAACGAACGCACCGTCATCTCCGCCGTCATCCCCCGCGCTGCCGTGGGCGATACGTTTCTCTTGGCGCTTCCCAGCTCTTCACACTATGCGCACGTTCTCCCGTTGGTGCTCAACTCCCTGGTTCTGGACTTTGCCGCTCGTCAAAAGGTTGGCGGGACCCACCTAAAGTTCCATACGTTCAAACAGCTTCCTGTCCTCTCCCCGAGTTCGCTCGCTGCCATTTGTCCTTGGACCCAATCCCAATTGATGGCCGACTGGCTGCGCCCCCGCGTCCTCGAACTGACCTTCACCGCCTGGGACCTCGTCCCCTTCGCCCGCGACCTCGGCTACCACGGCCCTCCCTTCCGCTACGACCCTGAACGTCGTGCCCTGCTCCGCGCCGAGCTCGATGCCTGCTTCTTCCGCCTCTACCTCGGCAGCGAATACGAATGGCAAGCCCAGGCGGGCCCGGAGCTCCGCGCCCTATTCCCAACGCCGCGCGATGCCGTGAGCTACATCCTCGACCAGTTCCCCATCGTCAAACGCCACGACGAGCAGCGCTACGGCTCGTACCGTACCGCCGAGCTTGTCCTTGAGGCCTGGGACCGCATCGCCGCTGCCGAGGCGGGCCGTGCTCCCTATCGGTCACTGCTCGACCCTCCGCCGGCCGACCCCTCCGTCGCCCATCCGGCGCCCGAGCCTGCCTCCTGAGGGTCGGCCGCCCCCCACTCCCGCACCGCACCGCGGCCCCGCACGCCAGGGGGTGTTCCGCACCGGCCGCGCCTTGGCCCGTCGAGGGAATGTGCCTCCTCCATCGCCGGCAATCTCGTCCCTGTTGGTGCCCCCAGGCTCGAAACCCTGGCCTGCCACCTGCCTTCCCTTGGGTCTTCCCGGTTGGCCGCTGTCTCTGGCCGTCGCCACGGAGTTCGCCCTGCCCCCTGGCCAGTCCCGCAGCCAGGCAGCCATTCCTGTCCTGCCCATCCGCGCCTCCGCAGCGACACCCCGAAGAACTGTCGCTCCCTCGTGCCATTGAGCAAGGCCGCGGGTCCCAGGCGTTGGCCCGGACGGAAAAACTGGGCAGGCTCCCGCATGCGCTGCCAGTCGGCGTCTCCGGTGGTGCCCGGCGTCAATTTCCGCCAGCCAGTTACCCTGCCGTCCCCGTGCAGTACCGGCACCTGCAGCCCCGGAGGCGAACTCGCCCTCCACGGTGCCAGTCGATGTCTGATTCAGGGGCTGAGCTGTGTCGTCGCACACTCATGGTCCAGCCTGTGTCGCCGAACGCTTGAACACTATGGTCAGTACGACCTGGTACCGGCCGACCCTCAGGAAGCGTTCCATCCCTCCATCGAACCGACCAATCAGGAAAGTGAAATGGTGATTATTCGGCACTCACCTTCGTTGTCCGAAGCTGGCGCTTCCTTCGCCCGGTTTCTAGACCTGACCAACCTCTGCGTGCGTTCGTCCGAGCATTAAAGGCCAGACCATCCTGTACTCGAACGACCTGCCCTTCCCTGGTGTCTGCCCCATCGACTCTTTCGAGCTTTAAAGGGCTTATCCCTGTGGTGTCCTCCCCGGCCTGGCCCATGCTCTCGAATGTAAAAATTTTTCATCGCGCACCTTAATTCAACGACGAGCCCTCTGCTGCACTCGTAGAATTCACACAGGACCTCGGTGGTCACGTAGTGATCGCTGGAGTCCCCTCCATCCCGCAAGGACCTCAGTTCAAACTTCCGGCCTGTCGGTTTGGAGGAATCTCTCCGAAAGGAGGTGAGAGCCGTGAGCGATCGGCTTACCTGCACGGTCGAGGAAGCTGCCAGGCTGCTCGGCATCAGCCGGACCCTGGCCTACAGGCTCGTCCAGTCCGGACAGCTTCCGTCGTTCAAGGTCGGCAAGCGGCGTCTCGTCCCGGTAGCAGCGGTTGAGGCGTTCATTGCCGACCAGCTCAGCTCCGCAAGCGCTTCCTGAAAACCTCACATCTGCAAGGAGAGAATCATGCTCGAGAACTGCATAGGTTCGAGCGCCATCAACGACATGCTCGATAAAACCAGAAACATGGCCGGGCAGCCTCTAGGCTCAGGATGCAGCCAGCCTTCGACGGACGGGTCCTCCGGCAAGCTCTGCAGCACTGCCGCAAGGCAGGCGTCCTCCGTTAATCGGCGGGCCCGCAGGTTCGCCTCCGCAGGGACCGGCCAGCCTGGGGCCAGCCTGGGTGACATCGCCAGGCGGTCGCCCGGCTTACCTCCCGAGCCAGTGCGGACGGGGGATGTCCCTGCCCTCGAAGGGGACCCGTCTGACGACGGCATCGACGGGCTTGATGCCCGGCACGAGCCCGCCCCCTCCTTCGTGGCCGGCGTTGCCGCGCCTGAGCCTGTGGGCAAGGAAGCTCGGGGTGCCCTCCCGGCAGGCGCCGACACGGCTGGGAACAGCGCCTGCCGCGAGGCCGCCCTCTCCTACGCCCGCCGCGGCTGGGCCGTGCTCCCGCTCAGGCCGCGGGGCAAGGAGCCGCTGACCGAGCACGGCGTCAGGGACGCCACGACCGACCCCGCCAAAATCGAGGAGTGGTGGAACCGCTGGCCTGATGCCAACGTCGGCATCGCCACCGGCGCCGTCTCCGGGCTCGTCGTGCTCGACGTCGACCCCCGCAACGGCGGCGACGAGGGGCTGCGGGACCTGCTCGGCCGGCACGGCGGCTGGGGCATCCCGGCCGATGAGGGCGGCTACCCCGAGACCCATACGGTCCTGACCGGCGGCGGAGGGGTGCACTACTACTTCGCCGTCGAGGGCCCGGCGCCGTCGCGGAAGCTGGCACCTGGCGTCGACCTGAAGGGGGACGGCGGCTACGTGGTCGCCCCGCCGTCCCTGCACCCTAGCGGCCAGTCGTACATGGCGGAGGACAGCACCGAGCACCTGTCGCCGGTGCCGGCGCCGGCATGGATCCTCCGGGCCGCCGGCGCCCGCAAAGCGCCCCTGTACCGCGAGCTGGAGGGCGGGCCGGTGCACGAAGGCCAGCGGAACGAATGCCTCGCGAGCCTGGCCGGCAAGCTGCGCCGCGACGGGCTGTCGGCGGAGGAAATCGCGACCGCGCTGCTGGCCGTCAACGCCGCACGCTGCCTCCCCCCGCTGCCCGAGGATGAGGTCCGCCGCATCGCCGACTCTGTCTCCCGCTACCCCGCGGGCACCCTGGCCGAGGCCGCGCCGGCCGAGACCTCTGACCCGATTGAGTACTTCACCAACGAGAAGGGCACGTGGCGTCGGAAAAAAGACCGCGATGGCCGCGTGGTCGTTGACCAGCTTGCCACGTTCAGTGCACGCATCACGCGGGAAATCACCGTCGATGACGGCGAGGCCCAGGAGCGGGAGTTCGAAATTGAAGCCACGGTCAACGGCAGGACGAAGCGCTTCACGGTCAGGGCATCGGAGTTCGCGGCGATGGACTGGGTCCTCGAGCATCTTGGAGCTCAAGCCGTCGTCATGCCTGTCCCCTCGGCCAAAGACCATCTCCGGGCCGCTATCCAGCAGCTCTCAGGGAGTGTGCCCGACGACCGGATCTTCACGCACCTGGGCTGGCGCGAGGTTGACGGCCGGCACGTCTTCCTTCACGCCGGAGGCGCAGTCGGCGCAGACGGAGTCCGAACCAGGCCGCCGGCTGACCTGCAGCGGTTCGTCCTGCCGGCTCCCCCCTCGCAGCAGCACCTTTGCAGCATCATCCGCGAGGTTCTGCCCCGGCTCACCAATGTCGCGGCGCCGCCCACCGCCTGGACGCTCCTCGGCGCAGCGTTCCTGCCCACGCTGTTCGAGCCAGACTTTGCAATCCACCTTACAGGCCCGAGCGGCGCACGGAAGACCGAGCTGGCTGCGCTTGTCCAGCGGTTCTATGGGGCCGGCATGGATGCCCGGAACCTGCCTGCGAGCTGGCGGTCCACGTGGAACGCCCTCGAGACTCTGGCCTTCCTCTCGAAGGATTGCGTGCTGGTGGTCGACGACTTTGCTCCAACCGGCTCCGTTCAGGACGTCACGGCGCTGTACCGCTCTGCCGAACAGTTAATCCGCGGCGCCGGCAACCGTGCAGGCCGCCAGCGGCTGGGCAGGGATGCCAGGCTCCAATCTGGGAGGCGGTCGCGGTGCCTCATCCTGAGCACCGGCGAAGACATCCCTCCTGGTCTGAGCCTGCGTGCGCGGCTCTGGACGTCCGACGTCGAGCCCGGAGATGTCCAGCTCCAAGTTCTCACCGAGCTGCAGCGGCGCGGAGCCGAAGGCGCATTTGCTGCCTTGCTGGCCGGATGGCTGGCGTGGATGGCGGCAGACTTCATGGCCATTCGGGCGAAGGCCAGGGAGATGTTCGAGTCCCGCCGGAATGAGCTTGCAGCAAGCCGGCACGGAAGAACGGCATCCGCTCAGGCCGCTCTTGAGGCAACCGTCAGGGTGGTTCTCGAGTTTTGTGTTCAGGTCGGGGCCTTCACCCAGGGCGAAGCCGATGAACTCTTCCGACGAGCCGTCGCTGCGTTCAACGAGGGCGCTTCGTCCCAGGCCGCAGCCCAGCGGGAGAGCGACCCCGCGCGACGGTTCCTCGACCTGCTCCGCTCGGCCCTCGGCAGCGGGAAAGCTCACATCGCCGATGTCTCCGGAGATTGTCCGGACACGAAGCCCGGGGTGCTCGGCTGGCGCGAGACCGGCGCGACCATGGGCGGGGAATGGCGGCCCCAGGGCGCCTGCATCGGCTGGGTCGACAGCGAACACATCTACCTCGACCCCAGTGCCGCTCTCGCGGCTGCCCAGCAGGCCGCCCCGGCAAGCGAGCCTTTCGCAATCACCAGCCGCGCTCTCGGCGGCGCGCTCAAGCAGGGGAAGTACCTGGCCTCTACTGACGAGAGCAGAGGCAAGAACAAGGTGCGAAAGACTATCAACGGGGTCAGGCGGGAGGTGTTCGTGCTCCCCATCGGGGCACTCCTGGAGGGCTCCCGAGAGGTCGAACTGTGAAAGAGCTGCTTAAACGCTGCTACCGGGCGGGGCTCAAGGTCTCCATCAGCGACGCCGGAAACCTGAAGGTCAGCCTTCCTGATACCCCTGAGGCTGAGTCGCTGCTCGAGGAGCTCAGAGCGCATAAACAGGAGGTGATCAATTACCTCAGCACCAGTTCGCTTCAGGGAGGACACCTCGCAAGGCTGGCCGTCGAACCTGAGCTTCGGCGGTACTGTCACTGCACTCTCCGGCCTCAAATTGGGCAGGATGTCTCCCGCACCGTGGAGGAGATTGTCGACCTGTGCGAGCGCAACCCTGGACGGGAGCCCGTCCTGGTCGATGTCATTCACCCTGACGGCTCCATCCAGCAGAAAAACCTGCAGGCGCACGCCGACCGCGGGGTGCGCAAGGTGCTTGCAATGATTGTCCTCGACTGCAACCTCGGCGCAGCGCAGCGAGCCTTCCGCGGACAACCGCCAGTTTTGAACCAAGGGGGAAGAGATGAGACGCCGATTCAACGGTGAAGGGTCGGTCTACAAACGCAATGACTCGCGGCGGGCGAAGCCCTGGGTTGCCGAAATCACGCTGCCCAACGGCAGGCGGAAATGCGCATATGCCAGGACGAAGTCGGAGGCGATCGAGCTGCTCAGAACCATGCATGCTCAGGTTCGGCAGGGCCTGCTCCCGCCGTCGAGCGAGCGGCTTACCGTGGAGCAGTACTTCACCGAATGGTTGGCAATGATGGCCGGAAGGCTGAAGCAGTCATCGCTCCGCACGTACCGCGAACGGGTCGAGTACGTCATTCTTCCGAACCTCGGCCACCGTCAGCTCTCCAAACTTCACCCCCTCGAGCTCGAAAGGCTGTACCGCCAGCAGCTCGAGAGAGGGAACTCGCCAGCCACGGTGCAGCTGCTCCGCCGCATCGTTCACCGCGCTCTGGAAGACGCCGTCCGCCTCGGCTACCTGCCAAGAAATATCGCCAAGAGTGCGGTGCCGCCGCGGGGAGCCGGCTCACGGGCGGAGAAGGCGATGCCGCCTGAGGAGGCGCGCCGGCTCCTGGAGGCCGTCCGCGGGGACCGCCTTGAGGCGCTGGTCGTGCTGGCGCTTACGACAGGGATGCGGAAAGGTGAGCTCCTCGCCCTGCGCTGGCGCGACGTCGACCTTGAGAGCGGGTCGCTTCTGGTGTCGGGGACGCTCGTACGGACTGAGGGAGACTACCGCATCGAGCTGCCCAAGTCGGCTTCGGGCCGCCGGCGTATCCCGCTGCCGCCGCTGGCTGTTGAGGTGCTCCGTGCCCACCGTCAGCGTCAGCTCGAGCAGCGGTTGCACGCCGGGCCGGCATGGCGCGACCTCGACCTCGTCTTCTGCCGGCCTGATGGGTACTACCTCAACGAACGGTCAGTCCTGAGGTGGTACTACGAGCTGCTTGAACGCGCAGGGCTGCCCAGGCATCGCTTCCATGACCTTCGCCATACCGCCGCAACTGCGGGGCTGACCAGCGGCGCAAGCCTGCGCGAGATTTCGGCGCTGCTAGGGCACTCTCGGCCATCAATGACGCTCGACATCTACACCCACGCAGTGCCGGGCGCGGATGAAAAGGTTGTCCGCCGAATCGCGGAGACCCTCATGAGCTGACCTCCCGGTCGGCCACCTGGGCCGTTTGGGCCGCTTGCCTGGGCCGGTTCACGAAAAGGACCGGCCCAGCGCTTTTGTTCCGTAGGGAACGCCCCCGCACGTCAATGCACCGTTGAGAACATCATTTCTGGAAATGGGCCGATTGGGCCCGAAATTCAAAGCAGACCCCCCAGCGTCTCGCCGAAGGCGCCTGAGCGGCCTGCTGCCCGGCGCCCCGGCCGAGGAGCCCTTCCATGCCCCGACGGGGTTCCGTTGCTGTCAAATTGCTGTCACGCCTGCGCCAGCCGCTCAATTATCGTCAAACAAAGATTCGATCTCGCCGGTTTGTTAGGGATGCCCGCAAAGGTGAAATTGGGTAGTCATTGACGAGGCGATTCATGGGCCAACCTTATCCGACGAAGGCAGGTGGCAGTCCATCCGGTCTTGCCCAGTCTCTTACCGTAGGTGGCGGGTGGGGACTTTGGTGGCCAATCGGCGGTCAGTCCTGTCCAAGCCGCTACCGAAAGGCTGCCCACCTGATTGGACTCGCCCCGGACCGGTCCCAATGGCGGTTCAGAGCGCGCCCCCTAGACGAACTGCTCTTCAGGCAGTTCTCAGGTCTCGGATTTACCGGAATCGACCTTTGCGCCAACGATTGCAGCCATTGCAGCGAGCGACTGTGGCGGAGCCTGTCGGTTTGTAGACCCTCGGCGGTTCCGCGGTCCTCACGCGCACGAGTGGAGCCCAGTCTCGACAGACCACCCTATGGTCCACGGCCCCCCGCTCCTGCGCCCGCGCATACCCCAAGGGGTAGCGGTCCGGTGGCACATGTACCCCAAGTGAGCGAACGTGTGCCCCGCCGAGAGTGGTACGAAGAGATTTGCCAGGCGGGTGTCGGTCCGGCCCTAGTTGGCCTCGTTGAGGACTGCAAGTGTCGATGCCATTGGCCATTGGCACGGCCTGGCAGACCACCTATTGCAGCCTGCCACTCGAACTGCGCCTTTGGTGCCCGTTGATCGGTCCTCGAGAAGGGCTAGCATGCAGGTTGCGCGTCACACATCTTACTGCAGCCAACTGCCGCCGGACCCTGCATTGCCCGCACAGGTGTGGTGACTTCATGGACTGTTCTTGATCCCTTACGATGGCCGGTGTTGTTGGAAAAGCTTGCCAGAACGTGCTTGCGATTAAGGCTTTATTCTCATCAAACTTGTCGGATGGATTATGATCTACTTTTCTCCGAGATAATCACAAAAGCGGATTAATCGAATGGCCGTATAACTGGTTCCTTCAAAGCATAAACAGAATCAGTTCTGAATAATCGAAGCGGAAATGTGATGTATTTCTACAAAACCGCGCCTTAAAATCTCGCTTATGTGACAATCATAATTGCTCAGAGGTATCATCAAGAGAAAGCCCGATGGGGGTGACAATGAAATTCCTGCAAGCTCCCCTTGCATTGTTGCTGTCGATGCTCTTCACATTCCATAGACATGCTGTAGTCGCCTCGCTGAGCCTGGGCCATGTTCACGGACTCTTGGGGCTCCGGGGGCGACGGGCTGCGAAATTGGCGCCGGCCGCCACGGAGTGACACCTGCCCGCCGGCTGGTAAAGGTCCTGGCGAGGCTGCTCGTCCAATTCCTCAGTGACGATACGGTCAACCCGTCGAGGGCACGCTGCTTCCCATCGTCATACCCCCCTTGCAGGACGGTCTCTCGACACGGTCTCCCACTCGATATGCCGGCAATCCACGAGCCTTGCCCGGAGTGACTGCCTGTGGCTTCCGCCGTCGCGTGGAGTGGACGGGACGAAAGCTGACCGCGGAGTTGGGCTCATGGATTTAACGCCAGCTGCCTCTGTCCGGGCACTCCTGTGCCTTGCCCACTGCCCCATGCCGAGCGAGGGGGATCCCTTGAGCGTCGTAGAGCAAGCATCCCGTGGTTTGACTTGCGCTGCTAAGTGGCTCCCGGAGGCGTCCCGCGGGCCGGTGGGCACAGCGGGTGGTGGTCATCTTCAGCAGCGGTCTACGCCCTGCTTCGGATGCTGCCGCAAGGGCCGCTGGAGTCCCGTTCATTCCCCGTCCTTTCTCCTCTCTTTGACTCGGCGTCAGGAAGAAGAGGCCAGAGAGGTTGGCGTGGGGGGAGCACCGCCTTCAACGCGGTCTGGCCGGTTGTGCTGCCTTCTCGCTGGATTTTGGGGCTCTGTAACGTGATTGCAGGACACACGCCACCTTTAATGCTCTGGCCGAGGTAGGACTGGTAGGCCACGATGAGCTGGTGGACGATGGCCGGGATGGCCGTGAACTCGATGCCCACGAGGCCAACCTGGCGGCCATTGTTGGTCTGTATCAGGAACAAAAAGCGGTCACTTTCAGACAGCACAATTCCCGTGAAATTTGTCGGCAGAAAGCCGTTGGCAATGAAATCCCGGACAGCCCGGTTGGAGGCCTTGCGGAACTGGCAGGCGAGGCAGGAGACCTCCTGGCTCATGGCGATTTCCTCCGGCTGGTGTCTTCAGGCCACATTGCACCACAGGCCTGCTATACTCTGCCCCGGAGGCCCGCTTCAGGTGGGGTAGGGGGAGTCTGGGCCGCGCGACATGACACACCCGCGCCGCTTTGCGGCGCATTGGGGGTCGCGGGGTGTGGGTGGAGGCTCTTGGCTTTGGCTTATGGCCATGGCCTATAGAGGCTGTCTATCCAGGCTATAGGCCTATTGGCCTTCTGGCTTATGGCCTGGCCTAAGGCCTATAGGCCTATAGCCGAGGGCTTAAGAGACTAATAGTCTCTTAAGCCCGAGGCCAGGGGAGAAGAGACTATAGTCTCTTCTCCCCTAATTCCTGGCCTACTAAGGCTTGGAGACTTAATGTCTCCAAGCCTAGGCTTGGCCTATATGGCCTATTCTTGGCCTAATGGCCTATAGGCCCTCAGGCTTTATGGCCTTCGGGCCTAATGGCCTTACTGGCCTGTATGGCCTATGGCCAGGCCTGTATGGCCCTCAGGCCTTAGGTGGCCTTCGGGCCATGGCCTGTTGGCCTACTGGCCTATGGCCAGGTCTTACCGGCCAAGGGCCTGTCTCAAATCCCAGGCCCAATAGGCCCAAGAGGCCCAATGGCCAGTGTCCTCCCGTCACTGCCAACAGCCCACGGGTAACCAACCCCCGGACCGGGAAACCTTTGGCCCTGTGAGCCCGTGTAGTGGCCGTAGCGCCACGAAATGCCCCCAGGCAGACCAATCAGGGGGGTCACGCCGGATTTTGGCCATTCTGTGAGCCCACAGGGCATTCTCCTCCGGAGAATGGTTCCAGGAGGCCCCCAGAGAGGCCCGTGCATAGAAGCCATCTATCGGAGGCGATAGACGATGCCTATGGGCTTTGGGCAGGCTTTCCGGGCTCCCGGAGAAGGGCCTCGAATAGGAGTGCCGTATATGTCTGATAGACGCTCTCTATGGGCTTCTGTCTGCTTGGCTGGCCCTCCAGAGAGGGGCCCGGAATAGGAGTCCGCTATGGGCCTGATAGACACGTCCTATGCATCTAGCCCGGGCATCGGCCTGGCTGCCAGGCAGGTCCCCTGTGAGTTGTCTTAAAAAGTCGACGGTACTAATGCACTCAAAAGCCAAGAAATCAGAGGCCCAGTTGGCAAGTCTGAGGCCTGAAATTGTCAACACACCAGGCTGGGCTCGAGCCATCTGAAAGGTTCTTAACACATGCCTGGGCGACGGGTCGGGCCCGACCTTTAATGCTAGATGGCCAGGAAGGCTTCAAGGCTGGTTAGGGGGGTACTACGCCCCCCGGCCCGGGGGGCCGGGGGAAGCCCCCGGGGCCGGGTCGGGCCGGGCCGGCCGCGACCTTCGCACTATCAAACTTGGGCAAATCGGTCTTGGCGTTCCCAACAGTTTGGAAGGTTTGGGAAGCTGCCCTAGCCAAGCAGGGACGGGTCGACGGCCTAGCCGCGCAGGCTTCGCGGCCGGCTCCAGTCCGAGCCCGGGGCGGGCGGCAACCCTGGTGCGCATTCCCCAATTCGGTGGCCGCCACCGGGTACGACCTGGTGGCGGTGACACGAACACCCGCTTCGCTCGGCGGCTTGGCCGTCGTTGTGGTCGTCGTAGAAGTGTTCAGAGGTGCGTCCATTCTATGTGACTTCTGTCCCTGCAGTTGTCCGTGCGGCACAGCGAATCGGTCGCGGGTGCTCCGGTTGCCGGCAGTGCCGCCGGTATCGGCCGTTCCGCCGGCCTGCCTCAGTCGCAGGTGCCGCAGCCGAGCCGACGTTGCGGCCGGGCTGTCGGTTGTCAACACGGATAGCGAGCGCGGTCGCGGTCCCGCCGGGGCATCGTCAGGGTACCGGGCTGTCCGGTCTTGAGCCGTAAGCCTCGTGTATCGCGCCCGGGCTGCCCAGCACTCTCGAATCGAGGGCCTCTTTCGCCTGCCCCGATTTACCCATGTTCACATGGTCTTGCCTTCTTCCGGCGTCGGGTAACTCCATCGCCGTTCTTGGATTCGTGAGGGAGGGCTTGCTCAGACGGAACTACAGCAGTTGCCCCGAGGCCCGCGGGTCGTCGAGGTATGCCTTGGCGGTGGTGCCGGCGGCCCTTTGAAGGATTCCTGTTGCTCTCTCTGTCCGCCTATTCCCGACCTGTGTCAGAAACTCCTGCCCGTTTACTATTTCGACCTCGACCCCGAGCCCGGACGTGACGGGTGCATATCACACCCTAGTTGACTGGGAGCCTTGCCATTCTCTGCCTGCCCGGGGCTGGCAGGACACAGCGAAAGGTACGCCCCCGGGTCGCCCAACATTTACCACGAGGCAGGGTCGAGGACGTCGAGGAGAATGCTGGCCGCTCCCACCGAGCCTCGGCAGCCAGCGGCAGGGCCGAAATCCTTTGAACACTCTCCCTTTCCTTGCTCGAGTACGATTCGCAGGTCGATGTGGGGTCCCTAGTGGCGGCTCACATCCGAGCGTGGCTCGGTCGCGCCGGTAAGAACTGGGACTAGCTCAGGGCCGCCATCAAGCAACACGCCCGCGCTAAGGTCCGGTTGCGGCCAGGCGATACCGGAAGCGCCGGACCCCTTGCCCCTCGAACGCAGACAGCATGGTTCGCCGTGCGGCGATGCCATTCTCGGAGCTACGTCCCTGGGCTCTTGGCGTCGTCAGGGTGCGGCCTGCCCTTGCACCCAATTAAGTCCCCAGCATTTCCCCCCGGCCGCCGGCTCCGATTTGGTCCCGCTTGGTTGCTTGGAGTCTATTCGTTCTGCCCTGAGCCCCTTGAGCGCTTCCGCATCGCGTGCACCATCTCCTCGATGACCTGGCGGTCGGCCGGACTCAGCAGGCTAATCATCGTCGCCAGGCGGACAACATCGGCCTGCCCCTGAGGGGCGGCGCCGGCCGCGTCGGTCTCATAGCCCATCGCTTCCAGGATTTCCCAGCCCGGAAAGCCGTAGACCTTGCGGAGCGCATTGAACGGCTCCGGGTAGATGATGGCGATTCTGCCAGTTTCGATGGAGCCGATGTACTCCCTCCGGACGCCGGTGAGTTTCTCGGCCTCGTGCTGGGTCAGGCCGAGCCGCTCGCGGTACTGGCGAAGGAGCGCTCCGGTCTGCTTTGCCTTATCGCGCTGTCCTCTCTTATCGACCGTCATGACCATCTCGGCTCAGCCCCTTCCACCCGGCGTGCTGGCCGGGATTGTCTGCGTTTGTGTCCCTCAGTATGCAGACACCGTATGGTGCCCGCAATGAACCTCGCCCCGAGGCTATGTTCCTCTGCCCGGCACCGTGGCCCGACCAGCCTCCGGTGCGCTCGGTCAACTCCCGGTAGGTTGCCGCCTTTACGGGTTGCGCGATGAACCAACCGCCATCCCGATGATGCCCGTCGGGGGCCCGTGTTTGAGGAGGATAGGCATTTGAACCATCGGCTCTCGAACCGAGGCCCTGGGCGTGTTGACGTAATGTCCTACCCGCCTTCGGACCCATAACCCAGCTCGTGGTTGGCGCGCGCGGTGTTCACAGCGGAGTCCAGGCAGCACGTAGGCTCAGGCGGCGAACCTACCTGCAAGGCGTCGGCGAACCTTGATTCTGCGCGATGCGGCAGTCCGTCTGGTTTGGGGCTGCACGGCGTCGGCGTAGCCCCTCGCCGCCGACGCGAGCGATCGCTAGCTGAACTGAACCTCGAGTTAGACTCGGAGTTCTCCCCGGCTGATATGGGCGTCGGGTTGACTGACAGGCCAGATTTGTTCCGATGCGTGCTTTACCAGAGCTGGCATCCTAGCTTGGCGTTTACATCAGGGGGCCGTTGATTGGTTTGCTCTTTCCTCGGGAGGCGAGTCCATCCTCGCGTTAGCTTGGACTTATGCTCATGCGAGTCTTGGATTCCTCGTGGTGCTCTGGTCCGAGGGCCAAAGAGCCTTTAGAGGATGGCCGCAGTGCCACGCCGGGAGTCCTTCCTGTCACCTGACCCGATTGTTCGCCCCAGCTCGTCCGACAACGGCAATTGAGCCTGTCAGCCTTGTTGGCGCACCTGGTGCGGCGTTTTTTCCGGGCCCCCTGACTTGAAAGCTCTGGCCTTAATCGGGAGGAGCCCTCGCCGCCGCGTGCGGTCGGCGGTGACCCCCGTGAGAACGAGGCTGGCCGGCGCCGGGGCAAAATCCGGGAGAGTAAGGATATTAGGCCGGTGCCCCAAGGACTCCACAAGCCCCAGACGAGATCAAGGCCCATGAGCGGAATAATTCTCCGGGAAAGAGCGGAATAATGCTCAGGCAGATTCAGCCTTGCCGGTGCCCGTCTCAGATTCGGCGATGGCCTGTGTCCTTCAGTAGCTGACCTGTGATTATGAGTCGTGCACTCTGACCGGCTGAGCTACCCTGCCCCATCTTTCCCAATCTACCACGACCCGTTCTTCTGCGGCAGCGCCGGCACGGCTCACACCCCGCCGGCTGCCCCCTATCCGTCCACCCGCTCCGTCCGCCACCGCACGCCGCCGGCGTCAAAGTCCACAATCACGCACAGCCCCGCGCGGCGGTTTGCGTCGCTCAGCGGCATCGGCGCACCCGAGTAGACCGCCGTCACCCCATGACGGCTCACGTCGGCATGCGGCTCCCAGTGCCCCAGCGCGAAATAATCCCAGTGCCCCCGCGCCGCGGCGAGCTCGTGCTCATGTATCGGGAGCGACCGGTACGTCTCCCCGCCCTCCGGGACGAAGTGGCCATGCGCGAGCGCGATGTGCCATCGCCGGTCGAGCCGCTCCGGCAGCCCATCGAGCGGCCGGAAGTGCCAGTCCGAGTCGAGATACGCCCGCCCCCAGACCACGAGGTCCAGCCCCTCCGGCTCGTGGATCTCGCCACGGTGCGCCCGCACAATCGTCAGCTGCTTCGCGATCGCCTCCATATCGTGCCGCCAGTAGATGCTCCCCGGGTCCATCGGGTCGTGGTTCCCCGGGATGAGGAACGCCTGCCCCTCGAACCGCCCAATCTGGGCGGCAGCCCACGCCACCGTCTCCGCAGGCACCCGGTCGTTATCGAAGATGTCCCCCGCCAGCACCAGGACGTCCGCGCGCTCCCGGTTGGCGAGGTCGATCACACGGCAGAACGCAGCCTCCATCCGCCGGCGCCGCTCCACCCATGCGGGGTGGTCGTTTCCCGCGTACGCGCCGAGATGCACGTCGGAGGTATGCACCACCCGCAGCGGCCGCGGCTCACGCACCGAGCGCCTCCCGCATCCCGGCCAGCTGCCGGCCGTGGTCGAGTGCGTGCAGGCGAAGGAACAGCAGCCACTCGCGCCAGTTCAGCTGGCCGAAGAACGGGTGCTCCCAGCGCACCTCGAGATGGGCGCCGGGGTCGGCCGCACGCACGTGCTCGTAGAGCGAGGCGTTGCCGGCCGCCTGGGCTTCGAGGAGCCTGTCGCGATCGCGCGGCAGCTCGGGCGGTCCGTTCTCCGGGCGTTCGCCGGTCAGCGCCACGTGCAGCACCGCAGTTGCGACCTGCAGGTTCCAGCCCACCACGTGGGCGAGGCAGTCCATCGGGCTCCACGCGTCACCGGGCGGATGCTCCCCGTACCGCTCCGCGGGGATAGCCCGCGCGGCGGCGAACAGCTCGGCCATTCCGCCTTCGACCCGTTCGATCAGCTCCTCGATGCTCCGCGACGCCGCCTGTGCCACGAGGTACTCCCGGATGCGCACCCGTTCCGATTCCGGCATCGTCATGCCCCGGCTCCTTCCCCGGCGAACCGCCGGTAAAACTGCAAAGTCGAAAACCCGGCCGCACGGCGCGCCGCCGGCCGCAGCTCTCCGGGGACCCGGAGTCGGTGCCAGCGGTGCTCAACCATCACCACGGTGCCGCCCGGACGTGCAGCCTCGGCCAGCGCCGCAATCGCCGCCTGCTGTTCGTGCCGGGGCAGGTGCCCGACATAATGGGCGGCGATGACCGCGTCGAACACCCTGCTCACCCGGCGCAGGTCACGCCCGTCCCCGTGGACCACCACGCCCTCGCCCAGCCGCTGCGTTGCCGCAGCGACGAAGTACGGCGAGAGTTCGATTGCGCGGAACTCGATGCCCGGCAGGCGCGCCCGCAGCGCTGCCAGCAGCCTCCCCGGGCCGGGGCCCACCTCGAGCACGCGCCGTGCACCGGTCCGCTCCAGCCATCGTGCCAGCAGGGCGACAACCCGGCCCTCGCTCCCGGCCCAGTAAAGCGGCCGGATGAGCCGGTCGTACAGCGCCGCGCTCCGGGCAGAACAGTACCCGTCGGGAAGAAAATGCCACCTGCGGAAGTACCAGCCCGGGTACTCGACGCCCCGCACCGCGGACGGGTGCCGCTCCAGCGCCGACCGCAGCGCTGCTGCCCGTTCCCTCGGCATTCCCTGCAGCCACATGCCTGCGCATTCTCGCCGCGGCGGTGGGTCCTGTCACGCAACCCTTGCCGGCCCGTAGAATGCCCCGGCATCCCACCGGAGGTAGTTCCCCATGATTACGGTCGTTGCGAAGCTGCAGGCCCAGCCCGGCAAGGAGGCCGAACTCCGCGCTGCGCTCACAGAGATGGTCGCCGCCGTCAAAGAGAAGGAGGCGGGAGCTGTTCCAGCGTATTCGCTCCACGTCTCCGACTCCGACCCGGCGACCTTCCTGTTCTACGAAAACTACCGCGATGCTGCTGCCTTCGAGGCCCACGGCAAGACCGACCACATGCGCGCCCTCGGAGCCAAACTCGCCGGGCTGCTCGCGGGCCGTCCCGTCATCGAACGCTACACGAAGATCGCCGGCGTCGACTGAACGTCGGCTTTCCCCGGGGTGGTTGTCCCTTAGCACGGCCGGCGCGAACGTTCCCCCGTGGACCTCGTTCGCGCCGTCGTGCTGGGCATCGTCCAGGGCCTCACGGAATTCCTCCCCGTCTCCAGTTCCGGCCACCTGATCCTCATTCCCGCCCTCTTCGGCTGGGACGACCAGGGCCTGGCGTTCGACGTCGGCCTCCACGGGGGCACGCTCCTCGCGCTGCTGGCCTACTTCTGGCGTGACTGGTACGTCATGTTCCGCACCGGCCTGGCCGACCTCGCCCGGCACGGCGCCCGCGTATCTAACTGGCGCACCGATACGCGCCTGCTCTGGCTGCTCGCCCTCGGCTCGCTGCCCGCAGGTGTCGTCGGCTTCCTGTTCAATGACTGGATCGAGGCGCATGTCCGCCAGCCGTGGCTCGTTGCCATCATGCTCGCGCTGATGGGCACGGTGATGCTGCTCGCCGACCGGCTTGCCGCCAACCGCCGGCCGATCGCGACCGTCGGCATGACCGATGCGCTCATCATCGGTGTCGGCCAGGCCCTCGCGCTCGTCCCGGGCGTCTCCCGCTCCGGCGCGACCGTCACCGCCGGGCTCGCGCGGGGGCTCCGCCGCGAGGATGCCGTCCGCTTTGCCTTTCTGCTCGGGACACCGGCCTTCGTCGGGGCGCTCCTCCTCAAGTCGGCCGACCTCGCCGCCCTCTCCGGCACCGAGGCCCGCGACATGCTCGTCGGCTTCGCAACTTCAGCCATCGTCGGGTTCGCGGCGATTCACTTCCTGCTCCGCTGGGTCCGGACCCGCTCGTTGTTGGTCTTCGTGCTCTACCGGTACGCGGTCGCCATCCTCGCCCTGGCCATCGGCGCCTACCGCATCGCCTGAGCGGCCCGCAGCAGCCCCGGCCACTATGATGCACCTACACCAGCATCCCCGGAGGTATCCCCATGGTCCTCGAACGTCTCCGGCTCGATGGCCCGCCGCGCAAGGTGGTCATCGTGACGGGCGGCGGCCGCGGCCTCGGTAAAGCAATGGCCATCGCGCTTGCCGAAGCCGGCGCCGACATCTGCATTGCCAGCCGGACCCGCGCGCAGCTCGAAGAAGCCGCCGCCGAAATCCGTGCAGCAAGCGGCCGCGACCCCCTCATCGTGCCGACCGACGTGCGCGTCCGCGAACAGTGCGACGAGCTGGTCGCGCGCACAGTCGAGCACTTCGGCAGGCTCGACGTCATGCTCAACAACGCCGGCATCGGCGACCGCCGCGGCGCCGGCAACCGCATCCAGGACCTCGACGACGCCGACTGGCAGGACACGATCGAGGTCAACCTCTACAGCACGTTCTATTGCTCCCGCGCCGCCGTCCGTCAGCTGCTCAAGCAGGGCACCGGCGGCGTCATCGTCAACGTCGCCAGCGGCACCGCCCTCCGGTCGTCGCCCCAGTCGCTCGCCTACGCCGCCGCTAAGGCCGGGGTTATCTCGCTCACGAAGAGCCTGGCCGCCCAGGTGGTCGGCGAGAACATCCGCGTCAACTGCATCATCCCCGGCTTCGTCGCCCAGGCCCCGGCGCAGTCCGAAGAAGAGGCCGCCATGCGCGCCCAGCGCGGGCGGTTTATCACTGTCCGCCGTCTCGGCGAGGCCTGGGAGCTCGGCCCGCTCGCCGTCTTCCTCTGCTCCGACGCTTCCAGCTACATCACCGGCGAATCGTTCGTCATCGACGGCGGCGGTCTGGCCGGCGGCGTCGCCCCCACCGGCTGGGTGGTCACCGAACCCGCGGAGGTGCGCCATGGCTGAGTGGAACCGCAAGCCCGGCTTCGACCTGACCGGGAAGAAGGCGCTGGTCGTCGGCTGCGCCAACCCGGCCGGCCGCGCCATCGCGCTCGCCCTCGCCGAAGCCGGCGCCGACGTCGCCGTCGCCTCGGCCACGACCGACGGCGAGGAGATGCTCGAAGCCCGGCGCATCGCAAAGGCCGTCACCGAACTAGGGCGCCGCTCCTTCGCCCAGGGCTGGGACGTCACGCTCCCCACCAACGTCCAGGTCAGCATGAAGCAGCTCGGCAAGGAGTTCGGCCGCCCGACCATCCTCGTCTACAACGCCGACCTGCCGTTCGCAAAGCCGTTCGACAAGGTGACGGATACCGAGTTCGCCCGCCTCCAGGCTGTCAACCAGAACGGCGCCTTTTACACGGCGCGCAGCTTCGTCCGCGAGTTCCCCGAAGGCGAGGGGCCGGGCCGGCTCATCTTCGTCACCTCGATCTTCGCCGAGCGCGGCGTCGAAGGCCTCGCCGCCTACACTGCGGTCAAGTCCGGCGTCATCGGCCTTTCCACAGCGCTCTCACAGGAGCTCGCCGCCCGGGGCTTCACGTCCAACTGCATCGCTACCGGCTGGATGGACTGGACCCCCGGCCGCGGTCCCGATGAGATCGGCGCCAACCTGCTGATGCGCTTCATCCCGATGCGCCGCTTCGGCCGCGCCGACGAACTCGGCCCCCTCGCCGTCCTCCTCGCGTCCGAGGCCGCCGGCTACATCAGCGGCCAGGTCTTTCACGTCGACGGCGGCGTCAGCCAGCACCTGTAGCGCTGGCGGGCGGGCGCGCTACTCGGCGTGCCCGCCTTCCGCCCGCTGCCGCTCCAGCACCCTGCCTAGGGCCCGGCCCTTATCGGGCGTTGGGTCTTTCACCAGGCCGTAAATCTCCCGCCCTTCGTGGCCCTCGGGCAGGTACTCGGTGATCGGCAGGCCCTCCTCGGTCACGAACAGGAGACAGTGGCAGTACTTGTAGATCTGCATCTCGTCGCATGCGCAGATCCAGGTCCGCCGCTTCACCTCCTCGTCCTTCGGCAGGTACAGCCCCTCCGGCCAGTTTCCGTTCTCATCCTTGGAGGGATAGAAATTGCACGGGCAGAGCGGCCGGCCGTACTCGTCCAGGTTGGCCGCCAGCCCCAGGATCACCCCTTCAGTGATGTACGGGTCTGGGTGGAAGTGGGTCCCCGACTTCTCCGCGTACTTCCGCGCGTACGCCCACATCTTGTCGATCGAAGCCTGGCTCGGCCTGTCCAACGGCGCTCCTCCTTAGCTGTTACCCTGATTATCCGGCCCGCGGGCGAACCCTGCTCGTTCCGCGTACCATGCGGCCATGCCCCGGGCTCATCCCCTCGTTCCCCGCATCGCCGCCGCCATGCGCGAGGCCACCCTGGCGCTCGGGCGGCACCCGACGCTCAGCGAGGTCGCCGAAGTCGCGGGCTTCACCTGCATCGACGCCGGGCTCGGCGTCTCGAGCGCAAATGTCGCGCTCCCGACGGCGGTCGCCGGCCCTGCTATGCCCGCGCTGCGCGAGGTCGCAGCATGGTTCGCCGCCCGCGGCCTCAACTTCCGCGTCGACCTGCCGGCCGATGCGCCGTCCGACCTCATGGCCGCCGCGATGACCCTCGGCCTCCGCTTCCGCGAGCGCCAGCCCGTGATGCTCCTCGAGCGTGTTTGGCCCGCGCCGTTGCCCGGCGAGCTCGACGTTCGGCCTGTCGCCGATGACCGCGACGTCCAGGACTTCTGCGCGATCGACACGCTCGAGTTCGAGGATGACCCCCTGCTCGCGTCCATCATCGCCGCCGCGCGCGACGCCCCGGCCGTTCGTCTGCTGACAGGCTTCCTCGAGGGCCGGCCGGTCGCACGCATCGCCGCCATGCTCCACGGCGACCTCGCGACCCTCCACAGCCTCTACGTCCACCCTGCCTTCCGCCGGCGCGGGCTGGGCACGGAGATGACCCTCCGCGCCCTTGCGCTGGTCCGGTCCGAAGGGGCAGCCGCTGCCGCCCTCGCCTCGACGCTGGCAGCCGTGCCGCTCTACGAGCGGCTCGGGTTCCAAACTATCGGCGCCACCATCGTCATGGGCTGCGACGGCCCGCTGAGCTGACCGCTCAGATCGTCAGCCCGCCGAGCCCCTGCACGCCCCGGACATACTCAATCTCGCCCACATGGCGGTACCCGTGGCTCAGGCACACGCCGTAGATACCGTCCCAGAGCGACATCTCCCCGAGCGGCTTAATCGTGACTTTCCGCTCGTCGAACTCCTCGGGTGACATGCTGGCGAGGTACCGGTCCGTCGCTTCCCAGACCTTCTGCTGATACTCGTGCCACTTCGCAACGTCGGAGATCCGGACGGCGTTCGCCTCGTCGGCCGTCATGCCGGTGCCCTGGCTGGTGCGGGGCAGGCCGAAATATTCGTGGTAGTTGCCCTCCAGCCACACGGTCGGCTTCTGCTGGGCCACCCAGTTGATGATGTTGTCTTCGGTCCGTACGTAGTGCCAGAGGCTGAAGAACGCGCTGACGCCGCCCTCCTGCGGGCGGAAGTTCAGCTGCTCGGCGGTCATCCCCTCGACCGCCTTGTCGAGCAGGTCATGCATCGACCTCAGCGAAGTGCGCAGGATTTCATGAGCTGTCCGGGGCATCGGTCCTCCAGCGTTGTCGGGTTGGTGGAGGCGATTCTACGCCATGCCTCGCCCCGGGGCTCCGGCCGCCACCCCCGCTCAGACCGCCATCGCCGCCGGTTCTGGCTCCTCCAGCGCGTAGCCGGCGCCCCACCGGTTCACAATGTACCGGGGCTGGCTCGGGTCATCTTCCAGCTTCTGGCGCAGGTAGCGGATGTACAGCCGCAGGTAGTGCGTCTCGCCGGTGTACTGGTTCCCCCAGACGCGCGCAATGAGCGCCTTCGAAGGCACCACTTCACCGGCGTGCTCGGCCAGCGTCCAGAGCAGCCGGTACTCCGTCGGCGAAAGCGGCACCTCGCGCCCATCCTTCCAGACCGTCTGCGACGCCGGGTCGATCTCGATCGCTCCCACGCGCACCCGCCCCGGCGTCGACCCGTTGGGCCGCACCTCTCTGCCCGCCGTCATCTCGATGCGCCGCAGCAGCGCCCGCAGCCGCAGGTCGATTTCGTCCGTGCTGCACGGCGGCCGGCAGTATTCGTCGGCCCCCGCCTCGAAGCACCGCAGCATCTCGGCAGTGGTGCCCGCGCACCCGACCGCGATGATCGGCACCCCGGTCGCCCGCCGCAGCCGGGCAATCGCCTCGGACGGGAAGCCGACCTCCCTGCCAAGGTCGACGACAACGGCGTCGGGCTCGGCCCGCTCGAACGCCGCTGCGGCGGCGGCCGGGTCCCCGAAGGCGGCAACCCGGTAGCCGCTCGCCTCCAGCTCCCGCGCGCGGTCGCAGGCCCGGTCGAGCCCCTGCGAAACGACGGCCACGCGCAACCCGACGGGCGGCGGCAGCTCCGCGGTATCACGTATCCGCAGGTCGCGCATCGCAGACTCCCTCCCCATCGGTGCCTTCCCCGATGTTTCACCGCAGGGCGGCAGCCGAAAGTACCGGTATGCGGAGCCTGTCGCCCTTCCCGGTACTCCTCGGTTGCGCAGCCCTCTGCTCGGCGCTCGGTCTCGTGTCGCTGCGCCTCAATGCGGCAGCCGAAACGGAAAACCCCGCACCCCAAATGTCGGCAGAGGAGGCCGCGCTCCCCGCTGCCGGCTCCCCGTCTGTCACGGAGCTGACACCCCCGGCGGAGCGGCCGGCCCCGCCCGACGCAGTCGCCGAGGCCCGCGCCACGCCGCTCGCCCCCGCCGCCGAGCCGTCGCCGCCGCCGACGCCCGTGCCGGCCGCGAGCGCTCCCGAGCCCGTCGCCGCGCTCCCGGCCGCCGTCTCCCAGCCCCGCGAGTTTGTCTCGGTGCAGGACCGCGCGGTCGAGCTGCTCGCTGCCATGAACGCCGCCCGCGCCGACGCCGGCCTCGCACCGCTCACCTGGGACCCCGACCTCGCCGCCGTGGCGCTCGCCCGCGCCCGCGACCTCATCGAGCACGGCTACTTCGATCACTACGGACCTGACGGCCGCAGCGCCTTCTCCGAACTGGCCGCCCGCGGTATCCGCTACGGGCTCGCCGGCGAAAACCTCGCGCGGAACAACTACGCTGAGGCGAAGACCGTCCAGGCCGCGTTCCAGGGCCTGATGGGCAGCCCCGGCCACCGCGCCAACATCCTGGAACCGCGCTTCTCGCGCGTCGGCATCGCGGCCGTCCGCTCCGGCCGGGTCTGGCTCTACGTCACCATCTTCGCGGACTGACCCGCTGCCCCCGTCCGCCGGGCGACGCGTGGTGGGCGATGAGGGGCTCGAACCCCCGACCTTCTCGGTGTAAGCGAGACGCTCTGACCAGCTGAGCTAATCGCCCACGTGCCTGCGCAGCTCCCAGTCTACCGTCCGCCCGCCGCTTCGGTCGCCTCCGCGAGCCGTTCGAAAGCCGCGGCCGTAGCCTCGCGCTCCACCCCGAACGTCCGCTGCTCCTCCAGCCACGCACGAAAGCCGGCAGCGTCCCATCGGCCGACCCGCCGGAATCCCTCCAGCGACGGGAAGCCGGCGGCTGCCGCCCGCAGGTCCATCAGCGCCCGGTTCCGCGCTGCAATGGCCTGCGCCTCGCCGCTCGCCAGGGCAGCCTCAAGTTTTGCGTTCCGGCGCCCGAGCACCCCGGAGGCCAGGCCTGGGTCCTCGAAGTAGGCGTCCAGCGGGGCGGCAGCAAGGAGCCGCGCCGCCGTGAGCGTCCCCACGCCGGGGATGCCTGGCAGGTCGTCGGATGCGTCGCCGCTTGCCGCCCGGTAGTCCAGGTACCGCTCCCGCGGAAACGCCGCCGGCGTCCCCGCCGCATCCCGCGGAGCTGCATGCTCCGCGAAGTTCTCTGCCGTGATGACGACCTTCTTCACCGGCGGGTAGATGGAGAGCCGTTCGTCGACGAGCTGAAGGAAATCGCGGTCCGTGGAAACGATCCGGACCGGTCCATCCTCCGCCAGCGCGCGGGCGGCAATCAGGTCGTCCGCTTCGGTGTTCTCGCCCCGCAGCACCTCGATGGGCAGCATCGCCGCCAGCTCGATGAACGCCGAAATCGCGGCCAGCACGTGTGGCTCGTTTTCGGTAAAGGCCGGGTCCGTCTCCCGCCCTGTCTGGTACGCCGGGTAGATCAGGCGCCGGCGGACCGGCCGCCCCTGGTCGAACGCGATGGTAACGCCCGTTAGCCCGGTTCGCGTCTCTCCGAGCCGACCCTGCCCTGCCGGCTGCCCGTCGGGTGGCTCCCCCCCACGGACCACTGCCCCGAAGACCGCCTGCGTCAGCCCCAGCAGCGCAGCGCGCGTCTTGCGCTCTGGTGTATCCGCCTGCATCGGGCGGCGCAATGCGTGGAACCCGGCCCAGGCGAGGTTGTTTCCGTCGAGGATGAGCAGCACCGGGCCAGTATCGCAGGCTCGTCGCTACCCGCGACCAACGCTATATGCCATATGTTTGAAAAATAAGGAAAATTCCCCCCGCGCCTAGTCCTCTCCCCGATGCACTAGTTAGGGATTCGCCCGTCGCCGCGGATGGTGCCGTGGGCGATGCTCTTGGCAGTCGTTGCCCGGAGTACGAAAGGAGTCCCGAGATGCCCGAAGCCAGCCTCGTTGAGACCCTCGCCCTGACGCCCTCTGACCGCGCACTTCGCCTGCGCTGGCTTCAACTCACCGACCGCGACGCCGCCCTCATCCGGGAAGCTGCCCCCTTCCTTCGTGCCCGCGCCGACGAGATCGTCCGCCGCTTCTATGACCACTCCTTCGCCTTCCCGGATTTCGTCCGTAAGGTCCAGGAATCGAACTCCTCCCGCGCCCGCCTCGAAGCCACCCAGCGGGCTTATTTTCTGAAGCTGCTCGACGCAAAATTCGACGACGACTACTTCGAACACCGCCTTCGCGTCGGGCGCACCCACGCCATCCTGAACGTCGAGCCCCGCTGGAACGTCGGCAACTACGCCGTCTATAGCGCCATCGTCCTCGACGAGCTCGCAAAGAAACTCAAAGGGCAGAAGCTCCTCGATACGTTCCTTGCCTTCCTCAAAGTCTTCCTCCTCGATGCCTCACTCGCAGTCGAGACGTACATCTCCGAGGGCGTCCTCGCTCGCCTCGTCGATACCTCCAAGCTCGTGTCCACCTCGGCCACCACGATGGGCGACGCCGCCTCCCAGGTCGACGCCGCAGCCCGCGAGATCGCGAACGCCACCCAAGAGGTTGCCCGTGGCGCCACGGACCAGTCGGCTTCCCTCACCGGGCTCAGCAACACGATGCGGTCGCTCGCTAGCTCAATCAATGAGCTCGCAGCTGGTGCCAGCTCCCAGGCCGAACGACTCGAGCTCGCGCAGGCCGCCGCCGGTGCCGTTTGCGCTGCGCTCCAGAACGTCTCCGGGTCCGCCCGCGCAGCAGCCGAAAAAGGCGCCGGCTCCCTCGCGGCTGCTCGCGACGGGATGGCCGCGGTCCAGCAGACCGTAGAGGCCATGGACGCGATCCGCGATGCTGTGCGCAGCACCGCACGCGAGGTCGAAGAGCTCGGTCGCCGGGGCTCGGAGATCGGCGCCATCGTCCAGGTAATCCAGGACATCGCCAGCCAGACCAACCTCCTCGCCCTCAACGCCGCCATCGAGGCCGCCCGCGCGGGCGAACAGGGCCGCGGCTTCGCCGTCGTCGCCGAGAACGTCCGCTCCCTCGCTGAGCGGACCGCGGTCGCAACCAAGGAGATCGCCGGCCTGATTTCGGCCGTGTAAAACGGCACTGGGCAGGCCGTCCGTGCCATGGAGGCATCCGTCCGCGATGTCGAAGTCGGTGCAGCTCGGGCCACGGAGGCGGGGAGCGCCCTCGCGCGTATCGTCGAATCTGCCACCGATGTGAACTCCGAGATTGAGCGCATCGCCGCCGCAGCTGACGGGATGCAGCAAGGCGTCGAGAATCTCGCCGGTCAGGTGCAGGATGTGGCTCGCATCGCCGAGCGCCTCGCGGGCCTCGCTCTCGAAATGCGATCTCGCAGCGAGGACGCCGTCGGGGCCATCACCGCTGTTTCTGCAGTCGCCGAAGAATCCGCCGCCGCGAGCGAGCAGGTCTCTGCCAGCGTCGAAGAAGTGACCGCCCAGATCGGCGAACTGTCGAGCCTCGCCGCTCGCCTCAACGAAATCACCCGCGACATGGGGGCCTTCCTTGCCCGCTTTGGCGCCCTCGCCCACGATTCCGACGGGCGAACTTACCGGGTCGCGGAGTGAGGCTGCTCAGTCGGGCTCCTGGTGCTCTGGCATCTCCGGCAACGGCACGACGTACGTCCACCGGTCAGTCTCGTCGAACACCAGGACGCCCCCAACGTGCAGCGCCTCCATCAGCTGCCGCGTGTACCAGGCCGTCGCGGCCCCGTTTGGGTTCAGCCTGATCGCTCTTGTGATGACCGGCGTCACCTCCTCGGGCGAACGTCCCATCCCGATGAGCACCGCAGCCAGGTTGAAGGCGTCGCCCGCCTCGAACCCGAACCGCCGGTCGAACCGCCGCAGTGCCGCCTCCGCCTCAGGCAGCCGTCCCGGGTCGACCGATGCAGCGGCTACCAGGGCGACGGTCTCCCGCCTGGCGTAGTCCCGCTCGAACGGATTGATCCGCCCCGCCGCCTGGTACCGCTCCGCTGCGCGGGAAAACTCGCCGCCCGCAAACGCATCCCACCCCGCCTGTGCGCGGAGGTCGGCGGTCGGCAGGGCGACCGCGATGACGACCCCTGCCGCTGCCGCTGGCATCCCGGCGAGCAATCCCCAGGAGCCCGGCCGCGGCTGCACTGGCCGGGCCATCGCTGCCGCTCCCATGGCGCCCAGCATCGCAAAGAACAGCGCATGCGCGGCCAGCGAAATTGGGTTGAGCAGGGTCAGCGCGCCGTAGGCTGCCATCGCCGCCCACGCATACGGCCAGTCAGGGCCCGGTCTGCCCCGGGCGCGGCGAACTGCCCGGATTGACGCCGCCGCACATCCGCCGACCAGCGCGACGAGGAGCGCCAGCCCAACAAGGCCGGTGTTTGCTGCCGTGTCTAGCACGGAGTTGTGGGAGCTCTGCGCGACGAGGTCATACTCCTCGTAGGCGCCGCCCAGGTGGGCCGGCCGCCAGCGCGGAAAGCCGAGGTGGAGGCCGTCGGGCCCCGTCCCGAGCACCGGCCGGGCCGCAATGACGTGGAGCGTGCCCTCCCACAGGGCCAGACGCGTCGAGCCGCCGGTCTCCGCCCGGGTGGCCTGCCCCGAAACCCGCGCGGCGGTGCCCTCGAGCCCGCCCGCGGCCAGCGACGCGACCGTCACCGCCCCGAGCGCAAGGCCGATGACTGGCGCAGCCCGCAGCAGGGGCCGCCCCGGCTCGCCCGCAATCCACCGGGCCACGGGGACGAGCACGAAAAACACCAGCACCGCGGCCAGTCCCGACCGGCTCTCTGCTTCGAGCACGATGAAGAGCGCTGCCGCCCAGGTTGCCGCCGCACCGGCCGCGAACCGCCGTGCGGGCACAAAGGCCACGAGGCCCATCGAGATAACCGCAAACGCCGCGAGCTCGTTGGCGTTGCCGATCGTCCCGATCGCCCGGTCCGAGGTGTCGATCCACCAGTCGAACGGGTCCTTCCCGGCCGCCTGGACCGCCGTGTAGGCGAACGCGGCTGCAAGCCCGGCGAATCCTGCGCCGAAAACCCGCCAGCGGCCGGATGCCGCCAGCGCCCAGCCCCCGGCGAAGAGCCCCGCACAGGCAAACTGCGTCACGATGCCCTGCCGGTACTGGTAGTAGCCGAACACGCTCCCCCGCCAGTCGAGCCCTGCGGCGGCAGCTGCGACCACGACCGCCAGCCATCCGCCGAGCACGCCCTGGAGCCATCCGGGCATGGTCCGCCGCCAGCCGCCCCAGAGCACGGCCGCTGCTGTCAGCCCGCCGCTCGCGGCGAGCAGCGCCTGCTTCGGCAGGGTAAAGTCATCGTAGAGTGCCGGCCAGAACACTGCGGGGACGCCGGCCAGCGCCGT
Organism: Tepidiforma bonchosmolovskayae; assembly: GCF_008838325.1. Lineage (GTDB taxonomy): Bacteria > Chloroflexota > Dehalococcoidia > Tepidiformales > Tepidiformaceae > Tepidiforma > Tepidiforma bonchosmolovskayae. The sequence goes on from NZ_CP042829.1 coordinate 2,418,107, forward strand.
CGCCATTGCGCCGGCCAGCAGCCAGTCGGCCGGCGCTGTTCGTCGAACGCTCACACGGTCATGGTACGACCGTTATCCGGTATGGCCCGGTTCACCCCGCGCCCAGAGCGCCCGCTCATCGACGCGCCGCTCCATGGTGTGCTGCACCGGCACGAAGCCGTGCCCCAGCCAGAACGGCGCCCCCGAATAGTTGCCCGAGGCCCAGTGAAGCGTGCACAGGTCGTGCCCGTTTGCCGCTGCCCACGCCATCGATGCCTGCAGCAGCGCCGTTCCCACGCCGCCGCCGCGCGCCGCCCGCGCCACCACGCCTTCGAACAGGTAGAGCCGCTGGTCGGCCCGCACATTCGGCGGGGTGAACCCCGGGACCAGGAACGACTGCATTCCCACCGCCTGCCCGCCCGCCCACGCGAGGAAGGTCGGCGTTTCGCTGGCCAGCGATGCCTGCAGGAACCGCTCCATCGCGGGCTCCGTCTCCGGTATCGACGGCCAGAACATCGGCGAACTCCGGTGGTGCTCCATCAGCTCGAGGCTGAGCTGCCGCACCGCCGCGATATCTTCCGGCGTCGCCCGGTCGACCCGTATGCCTGCCGCTGGCCGCCCTTCGACCGCAGCCCCGGTCAGCCGGGTGGCCGCAGTCATGGTCCGCCCGAATCCGAGGTTCACCCACGCCTCTTCGGTCTCCCGGTCGCCCGGCACCACCTCGACGCGGTGCACGAGCAGCCCGTCGCGAACCCAGCGGCCGGCCAGCGCGGCGTACAGCAACCGGTAGATGTCGGTGGCGCTTTCGCCCGGCGCAACCGCGTACCCCAGCACCGGCACCACGGCCGAGCGCGGCGGCACAAACTGCGCGGCGAAGTCCGTCGGGGCGATGAACACCCGGTTCGCCGCGCAGACGCCGACGACGCGCCCATCCCGGACTGCGACCACCCCCTCCGCAAAAGGCCCGCGGCAGATGGCCCCGAGCGCCTCGCCAGCCGCCGCCGGGTCCTCCAGCGCCGCTTCAAGGACCGGGAGACGCGAGCGGTCGGCACGGTGGCGGGCGGCGAGCAGCGTCGCACACGCCGGCACGTCGGCATCGAGCAGGGGGCGGACCTGGGTGTGGCCGGGCATCCGCCGAACTGTAACAGGACGGGCGCCTCGCCTTTACCCTGCGCTGTTTCGCACGTGTTTCGTACATGTTACGATTGCATTAAATCTGCATGGAGGCAGAGTTCGCATGAGGAGCAACGTCGTGACCGACCCAGAGGAAGCTGTCAAGCAGGCATCCGCTCACCTCTACGAGGCCCTGACGCACCACTACGGGCCGCTCGACCTGGCCGCTCACCAGCCGATCGTCCGCGCCATCTCGGAGTACGGCCAGCGCTGCCGCGAGCATGATGAGGCCGGCCAGGAGATTGCGAGCCGCCACGTTTACGAGGCCCTGACCCATCACTTCGGGCCGCGCGACCTCGCCGCCAACGACCCCGTCGTGCGCGCCCTCGCCGAGTACGGCGAAGCCTGCCGGCGCGCCGGCGTCCGCAAGAGCTGACGCCGCTCGGCCGCAAGCCGCGCCGCGAACAACGCCCGGCGGAAGACCTTCTGCCGGGCGTTCTGCCGCTGCCCCAGGAGCCCGCAGCAGGCTAACAGCGCGGGACCCGCTCCTCGAGCGCGGCCACCAGCCCGCTGATCGGCACGCGCACCTGCTCCTGCGTGTCCCGGTCGCGAATGGTGACGCAGTCGTCACCCGGCTGGCCGTCTTCGCCCACGGTCTGGAAGTCGATCGTCACGCAGCAGGGCGTCCCGATCTCATCCTGCCGCCGGTACCGCCGCCCGATGCTCTGTGTCTCATCGTACTGGGTCATCCAGAGCGGCCGGAGCATGTCGTAGACCCGCCGGGCCGTCGGCCGAAGAGCGTCGTTCTTCGACAGCGGCAGCACGGCGACCTTAATGGGCGCAAGCCGGGGCTTGAACTTCAGGACCACCCGCTTCTCGCCCTTTTCGTCCGGCTCCTCGCTGTAGGCGTCCAGCAGCACCACCGCGAGCGTGCGCGTCAGCCCCGCTGCCGGCTCGATCACCCAGGGGACAACGTGCTGGCCCGTCTCCTCATCGAAGTACGTGAGCGGCTGGCCGCTCAGCTTCGCGTGGGAACTCAGGTCGAAATCGGTCCGCGCAGCGATCCCTTCGAGTTCGCCCCAGCCCCACGGGAAGAGGTACTCGATGTCCGTTGTGGCCGCGCTGTAGTGCGAGAGTTCGTCCCTGTCGTGGTCCCGCAGCCGGAGCCGCTCGGGCGCAATGCCGATCACCTCGATGTACCAGCGCAGCCGCTCCTCCACCCACTGCCGGTGGAGCGCCAGGTATTCGGTCGGGTTGTCGCGGTCCCGCGGCGGCATGCAGAAGTACTCCATCTCCATCTGCTCGAACTCGAGCGTCCGGAAGATGAACCGGCCCGGGGTGATCTCGTTGCGGAAGCTCACCCGCGTCTGCGCGATACCGAACGGCAGCTTCCGCCGCATCGCCTGCTGCACATTCACGAAGTTCACGAAGATGCCCTGCGCCGTCTCCGGCGGCAGGTAGGCCATGTTCGCCTCGTCGGCCACCGGCCCCACCTGCGTGCGGAACATCATGTTGAACTGGCGGGGCTCGGTCAGCTCGCCGCCGTCGTACGGGCAGAGGGGGTTGCCGTTCGCGTCCCTCGGCACCTCCCCGTACGCGCCTTCTTCAAGGTGGTCGGCCCGGAACCGCCGCTGGCACCGTTTGCAGTCGACCAGCGGGTCGGTGAAGTTCGCAACATGGCCGCTGCCCACCCAGACCAGCGGATTCGTGATCAGCGCGGCATCCAGTCCGACCACGTCATCGCGCTCCTGCACCATCGAGCGCCACCACGCCTCGCGGATATTCCGCTTGAGCTCCACCCCGAGCGGCCCGTAGTCGTACGCATTGGCGAATCCGCCATAAATCTCGGCCGATGGGAAGACGAAGCCGCGGCGCTTCGCGAGCGAGACGATCGTCTCGAGGTCGGGTGCTGGCACGGGAACCTGCCTCAGTCCGGGAGTCAGCGCGCCGGGCTGGCGCGCCGCCATCCATTCACCTTACCGCGGCTCACCCTTAGCCGCCGGGGCCGGCGAGCCGCGCCCGAATCTCGTCCTCGCTGAGCGGAACCTCGAACACCTTGACCCGTGCGGCAGCGCCGTGCACCAGCGCAACGTCGCGCCCCGGCAGCCCCAGCGCCTTCGCCAGCAGGGCAGCCACGGCCGCGTTCGCCTGCCCATCGGCTGGCGCCGCCCGTACGCGCACCCGCAGCGTGCCCGTGCTGTCGAATCCCTCCACGTCGTCGCGGCCCGCACGCGGTGTCACCCGCACCGTCAGCTTCGCCATCGCCATCCCCGGAACTGCCGCACGCAGCCTAGAACAAATGTTTGTACTGTGCTATCGTACGCCACGGCGGCGCTCCGCGATGGTATCATCCGGCGCCGAACGAACCCGGCGGGTGGCCCACACATGGCAGATGCAGACCGCGCTCGCGCGCTCGAACTCGCGCTCTCGCAGATTGAAAAGCAGTTCGGCCGCGGCGCCATCATCAAGCTCGGCGACGCCGAGGCGAACCAGACCGAAGTCATCTCCTCCGGCTCTCTCGCGCTCGATATCGCGCTCGGCGTCGGCGGCATCCCCCGCGGCCGCGTGACCGAAATCTTCGGCCCCGAGTCGGCCGGCAAGAGCACCCTTGCCCAGCACGTCATGGCCGAGGCGCAGAAGATGGGCGGCACCGCCGCCTACATCGACGTCGAGCATGCCATGGACCCCGGCTACGCCCGCGACCTCGGCATCAAGCTCGAAGACCTCCTCGTTGCCCAGCCCGATACCGGCGAGCAGGCCCTCGAAATCTGCGAAACCCTCGTCCGCTCCAATGCGGTCGATGTCATCGTCGTCGACTCTGTCGCCGCCCTCGTGCCCCGCGCCGAGATCGAAGGCGAAATGGGCGATGCCCACGTCGGCCTGCAGGCCCGCCTGATGTCCCAGGCCCTGCGCAAGCTGACCGCCACCATCGCCCGGACCAGCACCGCGGTGATCTTCATCAACCAGCTTCGCGAGAAGGTCGGCGTCGTCTTCGGGAACCCCGAAGTGACCCCCGGCGGGCGGGCGCTCAAGTTCTACGCCTCGGTCCGCATCGACATCCGCCCCGTCGATTCCATTAAGCGCGGCCCCGACATCGTCGGCCGCCGGGTCAAAGCCAAAATCGTCAAGAACAAGGTCGCTCCGCCCTTCCGGCAGGCTGAATTCGATATCATGTTCGAGCCGCCGCGCGGCATCTCCCGGACCGGCGACATCATCGACCTCGGCGTCGAGCACGGCATCCTGACCAAGAGCGGCGCCTTCTACAGCTACGGCGACCTGCGCATCGGCCAGGGCCGCGAGAACGCGAAGCAGTTCCTCGACGATAACCCCGAGCTCGCCACCGAGATCGAGAATGAGATCCGCCGCCAGGTCGGCCTCCCACTCCGCGAAGTACGAGGTGAGCAGCTGGTGGAACAGTAGTTCCCCGGCCCTATGGACGAGTCATCCAGTCCCCAGGTTCCGTACATCGTCTCCATGAGCCCCGCCGGCCGCGGCAGGCTTCGCATTATCGTCCTCAGCGACGGCCGCGAGCTCGTCGCCTCCGACGAAGCCTGCGAGCGCGCGGGGGTCGCTGTCGGCATGGCCGCCGACCCCGACCTGCTGGCGCAGCTCGACCGCGAAGAACGCCGCGCCAACGCACACGAGGCCGCCCTCCGGCTCCTCGACGCCCGCCCGCGCTCCGAGCACGAGATGCGCACCCGTCTCGCCCTCCGCGGTTTCGACCCCGAGACGGTCGCGCACGAAATTGAGCGGCTCCGGAGCGCCGGCCTCCTCGATGATGCCCGCTTCGCCCGCGCATGGGTCGAAGACCGGATGCGCGTCTCCCCGCGCGGCACCGCCATGCTCCGCTACGAACTGCTGGGCCGCGGCATCGACCCCGAGGCAGCTGCTGCCGCCACCGACGGGATCGACGACCTCGAGCTGGCCACCGCCCTCGCCCTCCAGCGCGGGCGCCGCTACAGCGACCGCACCCACGAGGAGTTCCTCGCTAAGGTTGGGGGCTTCCTCCGTCGGCGCGGCTTCGATTACCGCGTCACCGCCGAAGCCCTGCGCGCCGCCTGGGAGCAGCTCGCCGGCGACCGCCCCGGCCCCGAAGTCGCCGACGCGCCGTAAGTGCGGCGCTATCGAAGCGCACCAATCTCTGGCAGAATCCGCTGGCACGCTACCCTCGGCCATCGCGGCCGGCACCGGAGGTTACATCGTCCATGGAATTGCGCTTCGGCGAGAAAGAAGAGGCCCTCCGCGCGGAGGTCCGAAAGTTCCTGCAGGAAACGCTCGGCAATCGCCTCGAAGAAGGCGGTGAGCAGCTTGGCACCCGCTCCGACGAGGAGTTCGAGTTCGCCCAGGAGTTCAACCGGAAGCTCGCCCAGCGCGGCTGGATTGCGCCCGCCTGGCCGAAGGAGTATGGCGGCCTCGGCGCCTCCATCTTCGAGCAGATGGTGTTCAGCGAGGAGTTCGGCTACTGGGGCGCACCCGATACCGGCACCCGCGGCTTCGGCGTCGGCATGATCGGCCCCACCCTCATCATCCACGGCACCGAGGAGCAGAAGCGCTACTACCTCCCGAAGATCACGAGCGGCGAGCACATCTGGTGCCAGGGCTACTCCGAACCGGGCGCCGGCTCCGACCTCGCCTCGCTCCAGACCCGCGCGGTCCGCGACGGCGATGACTACATCATCAACGGCCAGAAAATCTGGACCTCGGGCGGTCACCGCGCCAACCAGATGTTCTGCCTCGTCCGCACCGACCCGGAGGCGCCGAAGCACCGCGGCATCAGCTTCCTCCTCATCGACGACATCAAGAACACGCCGGGCCTCACCATCCGCCCGCTCATCAACATGGCGAACCGCCACCACTTCAACGAGGTCTTCTTCGAGGACGTCCGCGTCCCGGCGAAGAACCTCGTCGGCGAGGAGAACCGCGGCTGGTATGTCGCAATGACCCTCCTCGATTTCGAGCGGTCAGGCATTGGCACGACCGCTTCCCAGCGGCGCACCCTCGAAAAGCTCGCGCGCACCCTCCGCGAAGGCCCGGCCGACCGCCGGGCGAAGTACCGCACGAAGCTCGCCGACCTGGTTATCGCCAACAACGTGGGCCGCTACCTCGGCTACCGCATCGGCTACATCCAGTCGAAGGGCCAGGTGCCGAACTACGAGGCGTCGGTCGTCAAGATCTTCCAGTCGGAGCTTGGCCAGCGCATCTACAACTTCGGCGTCAACATGCTCGGCCTCGCCGGGCAGCTCCGCCCCGAAGAACCGCGCGCACCGCTCCACGGCGAACTCCCCGAGTCCTACCTCATGTCGGTTCCGTCGACCATCTACTCCGGAACCAACGAAATCCAGCGGAACATCATCGCCACCCGCGGGCTCGGCCTCCCGCGCGGCTAGGCGAACCGCCGGCCCAGGCCGCCAGCGGCGGGGTGCAGCCCATGCTGCACCCCGCCGGCATTGCGCACGTACAATCGCTCCGTGCTCACCCCCGCAGAGTTCGAGCGCCGGCTCGGGGTCATCACCGCCCTGGCGGGCCTTTTCGGCCTGGCGGTCATCGCGGCGCTCCTCTGGTGGCAGGTGCTCGATACCGGCCTCGCCAGCCAGGACCGCAACCCGCGCACCCTCAGCCGCTTCTACGACCCCGGCCGCGGCCGCATCCTCGACCGCGACGGCAATGTCCTCGTCGAGACCCTCAGCGGGGGCCGGCGGTATCTCTACGATGCCTCCCTCGCCCACGTCGTCGGTTACCTCGACCCGCGCTATGGCTCGCAGGGCATCGAGCTCGCCTACGATGCGGTCCTGGCTGGCCGCTCCGGCAGCGGCTGGCTCGATGCCCTCCGCTACGAACTGCTGCGCGAACCTGTGCCCGGGGATGATGTCCGGCTCACGATCGACCCCGCCGTCCAGGCCGCAGCCCGCGAGGCCCTGGGCAACCGGAAGGGAGCTGTCGTCGCCCTCGACCCCATCACCGGCGAGATCCTCGCGATGGTCAGCGTTCCCACCTTCGACCCCGGCGCTCTGGGAAACACCGGCGAGGCCCTGCTGCAGTCGCCGGACGCGCCGCTCCTCAACCGCGCCACCCAGGGGCTCTACCCGCCAGGGTCGACGTTCAAGACCGTGACCGCGGCAGCGGCCCTCGAGGCTGGCATCATCACCCCGGACACCATCGTTGAATGCCCGGGCGAAATCGTCATCGACGGCTTCCCGATCTCCTGCCGCAACACCCCGCAGGGCGTCGGGACCTACCCCTTCAGCCGCGCCTTTACCTACTCCGTCAACGCAATCTTCGCTCGCATCGGTGTCGAACTCGGCTGGCAGCGGCTCGAGGCCGTCGCTGCACGCTTTGGGTTCGGGCGCCCCATCGATTTCCCCCTCGATACCGCCGCCTCCCAGCTCCGTGCGTCCGGCGCCAGCCGCGACACCGTCCTGCTCGCCTCGACCGCCTTCGGCCAGGGGCAGCTGCTCGCCACGCCGCTCCAGATGGCGCTCGTCGCCGCAGTCATCGCCAGCGGCGGCGAGTTGCCCCGGCCCCGGATCGCCCTCGAGGCCGTGAACCGCGAGGGCGCGGCCCGAGCGCTCTCCGCTCCGTCGTCCACCCGCGTTCTCGACCGGCGGATCGCCGGTGAGGTCGCTGCCATGATGGCCTCCGTCGTGGAAGCCGGCCAGGCGTCCGGCGTGGCGATCCCCGGTACCAGGGTGGCCGGCAAAACCGGCACCGCTGAGGCCGGCGACGGCACCTCCCACGCCTGGTTCATCGCCTTCGCCCCCGTCGAGCAGCCGCGCATCGCGGTCGCCGTCATCGTCGAGTCCGGCGGTCAGGGCGGAGCCGTCGCCGCGCCGATCGCCGGTCAGGTCATCCGTGCGGCGGTGGCCCGGTGACCGGCCAGCCGCTGCTTGAGCGGGCTGTCGCCAGGGCGCTCCGCCTCGGCCTGCCCGCGGCCCTCCATCCGTCCTCTCTCGCCCAGGCGGTCGTCGATGCCGTCCTCGGCGCCGCTGTCGGCGGCGAAGCCCCCAACCGCATCGTCGTCCGGCTCCACCCGGGCGATGCCCGGGCCCTGGCCCCGGTCCTGGCCGATCTCGAAGCTGCCATCTGCGAAAGCCTCGACGCCGCCTGCACCGCCGCCGGTCTCCGCCCGTTCGCCCCGTGGCAGCTCGCGTTCGTGCCGTCGGCGGCCTGCGAACCCGGTCAGCCGGTCATCCGTGCCGATTTCCACGACCCGGCTGCGCCCGCCAGCGTCGCCACGGTCCGCGAGACCGTCCGCCTCCGGCGCCTCGAAGGGCTGCGTCTGCGCCTCGCCGGGGGGGCCGCGGTTCCGCTAACCCACACCCCGTTCGTCCTTGGCCGGGGGGCCGACTGTGACCTCGTCGTGCCGGACCTGACGGTCTCCCGCCGCCATGCCGAAATCCGCCACGGACCCGGCGGCGGTCTCGAAATCCGCGACCTCGGCAGCCGTAACGGGACCTTCGTCAACGGCGAGCGCGTGGCCGCCGCGCCGGTTGCGCCCGGCGACACCCTCGCGCTCGGGGCAGCTGAACTCCGCCTCGAGGCTGCTCCGTGAGCGACTCCGTCGAGCTCCTGCTCCTCCGGCTGGCCCTTTTCGCCGTCCTCTTCGGCACGTGCGCGGCCGTCGCGCGCTCGCTGCGGGCCAGCTACCTCCCGCGGCAGCCGGGTCGGGCCGCCCACCCGCCCGCCCACTGGCGGCTCGTGCTCGAAGTCCCCGGCGAGTCTGGCGTCCCCCGGGGCACGTCCTACCGCCTTGCCGGCGTCATGGAGATCGGGCGCGACGGCGGCGCAGCCATCGTCATCGGCGACCCATCGGTCTCGGCGCGGCACGCCCGCCTCGAACTCCAGCCCGGAGGCTGGCTCGTGCGCGACCTCGGCAGCACCAACGGCACCTTCGTCGATGGCCGCCCGGTGCCGCCCGCCGGCCTCCGCCTCCGCGGGGGCGAACGGCTGCAGCTGGGCGCCGTGGTCTTTCGGCTCGCGCCGCCGGAGCGGTAGCGGCAGCGCCGCTACTTCCGCGCTTCCAGCCGCTCGAGGCGGTCGCGGAGCTTCGCGTTCTCATCCCGCAACTTCTCGAACTCCTCGCGCAGCTTCCGCACCTCGTCGTCGGTCGCGGCCCCTTTGCGCAGCGCCAGCGCATTCTCCCGCGCCATTCGCACCCCGCGGCCGTCCAGCTCGCGCGCCGCCATCCGCTCCAGCGCCGGGATCTGCGACTCGTCCTTGAGGGTCTTGAGCGCGTTCGCCGCGGCGATGCGCACCCGGAAGTCCGGGTCGTCGAGGAACGCGGCAATCTCCTCCCCGAGCACCTTCTTGCGCTCCGGGAAGAACTCGCCCAGCCGCGCCAGCGCTCCCACGGCCGGCGGCCGCGCCTGGAACGGCTCGCCGTACCGCGCTGCCCGCCGCAGGAGCTCGAATCCCCGTTCATCGCGCAGCTCCACGAGCCCGTCGATGCATCCAACCCGCACGACCTGCCGGAACGACGGCCGGTCGAACTGCGCTGCAATCGCGTCGAAGGCTGCGGGCAGGCGCAGTTTGCCGAGGCTTCGGCAGGCCTCTGCCTCCACGAACCACGACTGGTCGCGTCGCGCATACTTCTGCAGCGCCTCGAAGACGGCCTCGTCGCCGCGGAACTCGCCGAGCGCGGCCACGACCGCCCGGCGCGCCCGCGGCTGCCGGACCGCCAGGCACCGGAGCAGTGCGTCGCGCGCCGCGGTCGTCCGGATCTCACCCAGGGCCCGCGCTGCCGCCGCCTGGACGCCCCACCAGCGGTCGCCCATCACTGCCGCCTCGAGTGCGGCCGTCGCCTCAGCGCCGCCCTTTTTCCCCAGCTCGGCTGCGGCCCACGCGCGCCCGAGGATGCTGTCGTCGTCGCGCAGCTGCAGCCGCAGCTCCCCGACAGACTTGTCCCACTCCAGCTCCTTCAGCACCCAGCCGTACGGGTCGAACCGGCACAGGTCCGGCTTCCACGGCAGCGGGAACACAAACTGCTCCTCAGCGCGCGTCACCTCCACCCGGAACGCCTGCGGCTTCCCGCGCCCCTTCCGGAAGTCGATCGTCACCGGGAAGCGGAAGATCGGCGTCCCGTCGGCCGTCTCCTGCGTCTGCTTCACGCTCACCGCCGCCAGCCCGCGCTCGTCGTCCCAGCTCCAGCTCACCTTGAGTTTGGGGTGCCCCGGCCGGTACACCCACTGGTCGAAAAACCACTCGAGGCTGCGGCCCGTCTCCGCGGCAATGGCGTCCACCAGGTCCTGGGTGATGACGTTCTGCTCTGCGTGCTCCCGCACGTACCGCTGCAGCGCCCGGAAGAACGCTTCGTCGCCCAGCTCCCCCCGCAGCATGTGCAGCACGAGCGAACCCTTCTCGTAAAGGTGCCGGTCGAAGATGTCGATCGGGTCATGGAAGACGTTCGTCACGATCGGCCGCCGGTACCGCTCGTCCAGGTAGAGCCGCGTGTTGTCGATTACCCCCTGCCGGTACCGGTCGACCCCGTGGTGGTGCTCGTCCCACAGCATCTCGAAGTAGGTCGCGAATCCCTCGTTCAGCCAGCCATGCGACCAGTCCCGGCAGGTGAGGAGGTCGCCGAACCACTGGTGCGCCAGCTCGTGCGAAATCAGGTCATCGCTGTCGAAGTCCCGCTTCGCCTTCGCGTCGAGGAGGATGTTCTCCGTCATCGTCGTCGCGCTCGTGTTTTCCATCCCCCCGAAGACGAAGTCCCGGACGACGACCTGGCTGTACTTCGCCCACGGGTACGGCATACCGGTCAGCTTTTCGAACAGCGCGACCATCGCCGGCGTGTTCGCAAACGTCCGCTCTGCCGCCTCGACATCCTTTGGCTCAACATAATAGTCAATGGGCACCCGATCGGCCGCGCCTTCGATCCGCGCGAACTCGCCCGCCGCAATCGTCAGCAAGTAGGCGGGGTGCGGCCGGTCCTGGTGCCAGTGGAACGTCCGCGTGCCGTCGCGATTCCGTTTGTCGCTCAGCAGCCGCCCGTTGGAGAGCGCGAACCAGTCCCCCGGGACCGTCACCACGACGTCTGAGGTGAACTTGTCGCTCGGGTGGTCGAAGCACGGCAGCCAGAACCGGGTGTCTTCGTCCTGGCACTGCGTCCAGACCTGGCGCGGCTTGTCGTGGTAGCCCGCATCCGGCCCGATGAAGTACATCCCGATGCGCGGCGCCGCCTCGTACGTAATGGCGATCGGCAGCTCCTGTCCGCGCTTCCGCCCCTCGCCGATGTCCACGGTCAGCTGCCGTCCGTCGTACTCGAACGGCGCATCTCGCTTCCCGACCGTAACCGATGAGATGGTCATGTCGACCGCATCGAACGGCACGAAGCGGGTGCCGTCGTTGAGCGGCGAAACCGTGTGCGTGACGGTGCCCCGCACCCGCCGCGCCTCGATATCGAGGGCGACCTCAATCTTCACGTGCAGGATGTCGACCACCCGGTCCCGCGGCCATACCGGCCGGTCGCCGGGCAGCGCATGGGGCGGGGTGCGCGGCTCGTCGGCAGCCAGTGCGAGCCGGCCGCAGGAAAGGCGCTCACCATACAGGAACGACATCGGCAGGTCCGCCTCCTCGTGTTCTGGCGAGCCATCCTACGAGCCGGCCTCCCTACGGGCGATGCAGGTGCTTACGTTGCGTTGGCCTCCAGCCAGGCCAGCACCTCTGCGCCGTGAGCGTCCGGCTTCACCTTCGGCCAGGTCTTCGCCACCTTCCCCTCGGGGTCGATGACCACCGTCGACCGGATCAGCCCCTCGTACTCCTTGCCGTACATCTTCTTCGTGCCCCACGCCCCGTACGCCCGGGCCACGGCATGGTCGGTATCGGCCAGCAGCGGGAACGGCAGGCCGTACTTGTCGGCAAACTTCCGGTGCGAAGTGCTGCTGTCGCCGCTCACCCCGAGCACGACGGCGCCCTTCGCCTGGAGCGCGGCATGGCTATCGCGGAAGCTGCACGCCTCTTTCGTGCACCCGGGTGTGTCGTCCTTGGGGTAGAAGTAGAGCACCACCCACTTCCCCTTGAATTCCGCAAGGGAGACCGGCTTTCCGTCCTGGTCGGGCAGGGTAAAGGGCGGCGCCGGCGTGCCGGCTTCGGGCATTGTCATGGTCGGGTCCTCCTGCGATGGATTCGCCAGATCGTACGCCGCGCGCCGCGCGTTCCGTTACCCGGAAAGCTGCTGGGCGAGACGGAGGAGGTCGGTGTTCACGGGCGGGTGCCCATTCTTGACGACGTCCCGGAGATTCACCTCGACCGACCGGCCGCCCTGCCGCCCGATCATGACGCCCGTGCGGCCCGCCACGAGCGCCTCGACGGCCATCGCCCCGCCCTCTGAGGCAACCAGGCGGTCGCGCATCGTCGGACGCCCGCCTCGCTGGGTGTGCCCGAGCACCACGACCCGGTACGGCCGGTCGAGCGCCTTGCCGATGATCGGCGCGACACCGAACGCGCCGCCTGCCTCGTCGCCCTCCGCGACCACGATGATGTGGCTCCGCTTCCCTTTCGCCATCGTCTCCCGAATTCGCTCGATGACGAGGTCAATCTCTGCATGCGCCTCCGGCACCACCACGCCCGCTGCGCCCCCCGCCACCGCCGTGTGCAGCGCAATCGCCCCGCTCGTCCGTCCCATCACCTCAACGAAGAACATCATCCCCGTCGATTCGCCGGTGTCGCGCAGCTGGTCGATTGCCAGCAGCGCCGTGTTGACCGCGGTATCGAACCCGATCGACTCCTCCGTGCCCCAGACATCGTTGTCGATCGTGCCCGGCAGCCCGGCGACGGCCACACCGCATTCGTCCTGCAGTGCCAGCGCTCCCCGGAAACTCCCATCCCCGCCAATGACGATGAGCCCGTCGATGCCGTCCAGCTTCATCTGATTCGCTGCCTGGGCCCGGACCTCCGAGTCAAGGAACTCGGGGCACCGCGAGGTCCCGAGGATTGTCCCGCCGCGCTGGATGATGTTCCCCACGGCGCGGTCGTCCAGTTCGACGAAGGCCCCCCGGACGAGCCCGGAGTACCCGTCGAGGTAGCCCACCATCTGGACGCCGAGCCGGGTCGCCGTCCGCACGGCCGCCCGGATCGCTGCGTTCATCCCCGGCGCATCGCCGCCGCTGGTCAGGATTCCAAGTCGCTTCATGTCCATCACTCTGAGGGGTTCCCCGTGAACCGGGCAAGCACCATTGAACCCAGCGACCCCGCTGGTAGCATCCAGCCATGGGGGGAATGCGAAACGTCACAGGACCGCGCCTGCTCATCATCGCGGGCGCCGGGCTCGCAGCAATCGTTGCCGCAGTCATCGTAGCGGTCGTCATCTCCGGGGGCGGCGGGTCAGCCTCCACTGATGGCGCTCCCAGCCCGTCGCTGACTGCGGCGGCCACCGCCGCTGCCACGTCCGCCGCTGCTCCCTCGCCGACCCCGGCCGAGTCGCCCTACGCCGGCATCCTCGACGGTGCTCCGATGACGGCCGAGGAGTGGGCCGCCCGGAAAGACCTGCTCCCGCTCGCTGTGATGTTTGACAACACTCCGAACGCCGTCCCGCACCACGGCATCGGCGACGCCGACCTTGTCTACGAAGCCCTCGTCGAAGGCGGCATCACGCGCCTCATGGCCGTCTTCTGGCGGCGCGACCCAGCCCTGCTCATGCCTGTCCGCTCCGCGCGTACGCCGTTCGTCATCTGGGTCGACGAACTCGGGGCCCTTTACAGCCACGCCGGGGGCGCCACCACGTCGAACGAGGCCAACGCCGTCGGCCAGATCATCGACTGGGGCATCCGCGACCTCGACGCCTTCAAGCCGGGGTCGAACGCGGCCTATTACCGCGACTCCTCCCGCTACGCGCCGTACAACCTTGCGACGACGGGCGAACGGCTCCGGGCTGCCGCCGCGGCGCTCGGCTTCGCCGGCCCGCCGACCGTGGAGCCGTGGACGTTCCGGAACCCCTCCGATCCGCCGCAGGGTGTCCCTGCGGCCGGCATCCAGGTCGACTTCTCCGGCCGGCTCTACACCTGGCAGCTCATCCAGTGGAGATGGGATGCGTCCCGCAGGGCCTACGGCCGCTTCCAGTTCGGCGGCCCCGCCGTCGATGGGAATACCGGCCAGCAGCTCTTCTTCACCACCGTCATCGTCATGCGTGTCAATGCCGCGGTCGTCGATGAAGCGGGTCATGTCCTGCTTGAGCAGGTCGGTGAGGGCCCGGCCACGGTCTTCACCGGCGGCCGCGCCATCGAAGGCACCTGGCGCAAGCCCGACCGCAAGGCGCGCACCCGCTTCTACGACGCGTCCGGCAGCGAAATCGCGTTCGAGCGCGGCCCCATCTTTGTCGAAGTCATCCCCCAGCAGGGAGCCTTCACCTTCACGGCGAATGCGGACGACCTGCCCGAGCTGCCGAAGTATGTCCCACCCCCGCCGGCGCCCGGCCCGTCAGAAGACGAGACCGTGCCTGCCCCGGAGCCGACCGCAGAACCGACCGCCACGCCGACGCCGTCTTCGCCGGCGCCAACCCCGGCGCAGCCGCCCGCCGCAACGCCAACGGGCACAGCGCCGGCGGAAACGCCGGCTGCCCCGCCGACATCCCCGGCTGCGGCGCAGCCGTCGCCGAGCCCGGCGCCCGGCCGCTGAGCGTCGCCGGGTAGCCTGTTACGGCACCCCCGCTATGATTCCCTCTCGAACGATGAACTCGCGGGGCCGTGGTGCTCCGCGCGCCCTGGAGACGTGATGGCTGCTTCCCTGCCCTTCCTGATTAGCGCCATGAGCCTTGGCGTCATCAACCTGCTGATCTTCCTCGCGTCCGCGCTCATCATCACCATCCCGGTCTTCGCAACGCGCGGCCGTACGCAGGCTATCTGGGCTGCAGTGAGCGGCACCATCCTCCTCGTCGAGGCCGTTATCCTCGTCACCCTGGTGGTCCTGACAGGCCAGGGCAAAATCTTCAGCTGAGGCGCAGCCCCCCGGCGAATTCCCCATGAACAGATGCCCGGTCAGCCTCACGCTGCCCGGGCATGTCCTTGCTTCCCGTTGCTTCCCGTCGGGTCGTCCTAGAGCAGGCGCCGGATCGGCTTTCGCCCGGGCCGCGGGTCGTAGTTGCTCTTGAACATCTCGAGCTTGTCCCGCTCGATCAGGTACTTCCCCGCAAACATCGTCGCCGGGATCTTGTTCTGTTTGATGAGCCGCCTGAGGCTCTGCGGGTGGATGGCGAGCTCGCGGGCCGCCTCTACGAGGTCGTAGTAGTCGTCGAACGGTGTTACCGAGGCCATGGGGGCAACCTTCGAACAGGGTCCGCCGAATCGCTGAACGGCTTAGGCACCTGAGAACCTAGCACCCCCGCTGCATTATTGTCTACACCCCTGAGCATTTGCGCCTTAGCTCCGCACCTCGTTCACCAGGGGCTGCCCGGCCCGCATCCGCGCAAGGTTCGGCAGGAAGTACCCCTCCGTCGCCCGGCGTTCGTTCCCGGCAGCGACGGCCGAGTTGTGCGGCGAAATGATTACGTTCGGCAGCCCCCACAGCGGCGAGTCGGGCGGCAACGGCTCCGTCGTAAAGACGTCCAGGTATGCGCCGCCGAGGTGGCCCGTCGCGAGCGCCTCAATCAGGGCCGCTTCGTCCACCACCTCGCCCCTCGCCACGTTCAGCAGGCACGCCCCCCGCGGAAGAGCCGCCAGCACGTCGCGGCTCACGAGGCCCCGCGTCTCTTCGGTCAGCGGGCAGGCAAGGACGAGCCAGTCGGTCTCCCGGGCGAGCGCAGGCAGCTCCCCGGGCGGAACGACCCGCTCCACCGGGTCGCCCTCCCGCCGCGGACTTCGCCGCACTCCCGTGACCTCGAGCCCGAACGCCCGCGCCAGCCGCGCGACCTCGCTCCCGATCGCTCCAAGGCCGACGACCGTCATCCGCTGCCCGGCGAGGTCGGCGGGCGCTTCGCTGGCCGGCACCGGCTCCCAGGCCCGGCGCCGCTGCGCGTCGGCCCAGCGCAGGAACGGCCGCGCGAGCATCAGCATCCCGCCGATGACCGATTGCGCGATTGGCTGCGCCGTCGAACCGGACGAGGTCGAGAGCACCACCCCGCGGTCGAGAAAGCGGCGGAACACCGGGTTGTCCACACCGGCATTGAACGTGTGCAGCCAGCGCAGGTTCGGTGCGCCCTGCGTCGCTGCGAAAAACGACCGCGAGTACTCCGGATACACATCGCCGGAAAAGTACGCGAAGTCGATCCGTTCCAGCACCTCAGCCGGCAGCCGGGCCGCCGGGTCATCCGGCAGCACGATGAGTTCCAGGCCCGGCCATGCCGCCTCGATGGCCTGCCGGTAAGTGCGCGCGATGTACGGGGAAACGAGCAGCACTGGCATGGCCGGATTATCCGCCCTTGCCGCCTTCCGGGCGCAATCGCCGCCCGACGACGACCAGCCGCTCGCCCCCGACGGTGGTGCAGATCAGGGTGACCTCGGCGCCCTCGACCCTGCCGAGCGCCCGCCGGAGTTCGTCGGGCTCCAGCGGAAACGCCCGCCGCCGAATCTCCGCAGGCTTCCATCCGCGGCTCCGCAGCAGCTCACGCAGCCGCTTCACCCCGAACGGCATCACTTCCAGCACTTCGAACGCCGCGCAGAGCGGGTGGGCTGCCGCCCGGTCGGCGCTCAGGTACGCCACCCGCTCGTCGAGCTGCCACGCATCGAGGGCTGCGGCCAGCTGCCGCACGAGCCTCGCCCGCGTCACACACGACTCCGGGTCAAACACATACCGCCCAACCTGCGGCCGCACGTCGTCGCTCTCCGGCGCTTCCGAGTCGATTTCGTGCCCGCCCGGGAGGAGCACCGCGCGCCGAAGCCCCGGCGCTGCGCCGCGGCCGGCCCAGAGCGTCAGCTCCCTGAGGTCCCGCCCGACCTGCACGGCTTCGTATTCGCACCAGCCGGGGACCATCGCCCGGTCCAGTCCCGGCGGCCCCTTAAGCGCCCCGACGGCCGCCCCGCCCAGCAGCTCGAGGCAGGCGTCCCACGGCGGTGAAAATCCCGCCGGATCGAACGTGCGCGCGCCGCCGGCTCGCCGGCCCGGGTCGAGGACGACTGCCGCCCGCGCCAGGTCACAGGGCGGCCGCAGCGCATCGCCGATGACCACTCTGCCTCCGGTGTTGACCCGTGCGAGCAGCGCCGTCGCAGCATCCATCTCGACCCCGGCTGCGGGCGTCCCGGTCTCCACGACGGCGCAGAGGTCGCCGCCCAGTCCGCAGGTGAGGTCCACAACCGGCAACCCGAGCGCGGCCAGCCGCGCCGCCCGCCGCCGCGCCACCAGCGGGTGCGTGAGCATCTCCAGCCCCTCGGCCGTCGCAAGCTGCAGAGGCATCTCGCCGAACCGCTGCCGCATCCGTGCCCGCAGCGCGAGCTGCTCGCCCAGCGCCGCCGCCTCCTCCGGCGGGAAGCGCCGGCGCAGCCGGGCCGCAACCCGGACCGGGTCCTCTGCCGTCCACTCCCCGGGCAGGGAGGCGAGGGCCTCCTGCCCGGCCGCGCTCGCGAGGTACTTCGCCCGCTCCAGCCTCATCGGCCGCGCTCCGGCGCCGGGGCGTGCGAAACTGTTCTCGTGGCGAACCTCATCTGCCTCGACTTCGACGACACCATCGTCCTCGACAATACCGCCCGCCAGCTCTTCGAGCGCTTCGCTGCGCCCGGATGGCGCGAGCTCGAGGCCCGCTACCGTGCGGGAGAATTCTCGGTCGAGCAGTACAACGCCGCCGCGCTCGACCTCGTGGAGGCCGACGATGCGACGCTCCGCGCCTTCGCGCTCGAAACGGCCCGGCTCCGGCCCGGCTTCCTCGAGCTGATCGACTGGGCCACCTGGAACGACTGGCTGCCGGTCGTCGTCAGCAACGGCTTCGACCTCTATGTCGACCCGGTGCTCGATGCCCACCGCCTCGACCGGCTGGTCCGGCACTGCGGGCGCACCTGGTTCGCCTACCGGTGGCGGGTCCGTTACGACAGCCCCCGCGGGGTCGAGCTCCAGGAGGGGTTCAAGCTCGCCTACGCCCGCGCCTTCCGCGATCTCGGCGACTTCGTCGTCTACATCGGCGACGGCGCCAGCGACATCGCCGCTGCCCGGCTCGCCCCGGTCGTCTTCGCGCGCAGCACCCTCCGCGAGCGGCTCGAAGGCGAACACCCGCAGCTCTACCCGTTCGAAACGTTCTACGACGTCATCGCCGTGCTCGAACAGGAGGCCCCCCGGTGGTACGCATCCTCCTCCTCTACGACTCCAGCGGAGGGCTGACCGCCCGCCTTGCCGACGCCGTCGAAGCCGGCATCCGCGACGCCGGCGGGGAATGCCTGCGCCGGACGGTCGAAACCGCCCTGCCCGCCGACCTCCTCGCCTGCGACGGCCTCGTCGTCGGCTCGCCGAACTGGAGCGGCATCACCGGCCGCCTGAAGGCCTGGTTCGATGCCTCCGGCGACCTCTGGGAGTCGGGCGAACTTGCCGGGCTCCCGGCAGGGGCGTTCACTGCCGGCTACTCCCGCTCGGCCGGCACGGAAGCCACCCTCCTGCAGCTGCTCCACCTGCTCCTCGCGCACGGCATGGTCGTCGTCGGGCTCCCCTGGAGCGAACGGATGCGGCGGTCCGGCTCCTACTACGGCGCCACCGCCCATGGCGAGGTTACCCCGGACGACGAAGCGCAGGCCCGGGCCCTCGGAGCCCGCGTCACCGCCTTCGCGCGGCGCCTCCGGGCGGCTCCCCCGTAGTGGTCGGCGGCCGGTACGGCTGCAGGAACCAGCCCCCCGCCACGAGGTCATGAAACACGGTCAGCCGCCGTCCGCCTTCCAGTTCGACCTCGAAGTAAACCCTGCTGATCTCCTCGCGCCACCACTCGTCGTCGATCCGCCACCGGTCGTGAATGGCGGTCACCCGCCGGAACCGGCCCTGCCAGGCGATGGCGCGCGGTTCGCCCGCCCCATCCGCTTCGACAGCCAGCCCCC
Organism: Tepidiforma bonchosmolovskayae; assembly: GCF_008838325.1. GTDB lineage: Bacteria > Chloroflexota > Dehalococcoidia > Tepidiformales > Tepidiformaceae > Tepidiforma > Tepidiforma bonchosmolovskayae. The sequence continues at coordinate 2,437,132 of NZ_CP042829.1, forward strand.
GCGGGCGATTCAGGAACCGTAGGCCACGAGCGCCGCCTGGCGCTCCGGAATCCGTGACCATGGCTGCACCTCCACGATGCGGTACACCTGCGGCTCACCGGCCCGCGCATGCAGCTGCGCAATCGCATCGTCGAGCTCCCGCTGGCGCCCGCGGCCCGAACTCCACAGCAGCTGCTGGTGCGCGTACTCGCTGCAGATGCCCGCGAGCTCGACGCCCACGCTCAGCGCCGGCGCCGGCAGTCGCAGCGCCTCCACTTTCGACCGCAGCACGAACAGCGCATGCCGCGGGTCGGCGGTTGGCTCACGGAACGCAAGCCGGCGGCTCACCCGCGTGCTGTCCTCCAGCCCGGCCCACCACGTGACGATGCGCACGGCCCGCCCTGCGACCTCCTCCCTCCCGAACGCCCGCGCGAGCACCGCCTCGCTTCCGGCAAGCAGCGCCGCCTGCGAAACCGCCGGCGCCGGCAGCTCGACCTCCTCCGTCACCCGCAGCTCCTCCTGCGCGGGCTGAAGCCGCGAACTGTCGCGGCCGTTCGCCAGCTCCCACGCCCGCCGGCCTGCCGGTCCGAACTGCGCCTGCATCGCCGAAAGCGGCAGCGCGCCAACCTGCGCCAGCCGCTCGATGCCGAACAGCCGCAGCCGCTGGTGCATCGCCGGCTCCACCGGCAGCACCTCGACCGGCAGGTGGGCTAGGAACTCCCGCTCCCGCCCCGGCACCACCGAGATCGACTGGCGCGGCCCGCCCCGGTCGCCGGCAACGCCGATACCGAGCCCGAGCGCGCTGCAGGCGGCGTGGGCTGCGAACACGGTCGTTGCTGCCCCGGCCAGCACCGGGAGTCCGGTCTCCCCGGCAAGGCTCTCCCGCAGCTGCGCAAGGTACGTCGCCGTCCCCAGTCCCAGGAGTTCGGGCAGCCCCCGGATTTCGCAGTGCAGGTGTCCCTGGCCTGCCTCCTCCACCACCGGGCTCCGCTCGCGCAGCAGGGCCGCCAGCCGGTCGGCCTCCGCCCGGAGCACCGATGCCGCCAGCGGCAAGAAGACCGCGCCCGGGCAGAGCGCCAGCGCCCGCCGCAGGCTCATCCCCGGCGCAACCCCTGCGGCCATCGCCTCCGGCGAGCAGGCCGTCACCTCTGCATGCTCCTCCGGTGCGCCCCCCACGACCACCGGGCGCCCCGCAAGCTGCGGGTTCTCCCGCCGCGCAACCGCAATCGCGAACCAGGGGACCTGGATGCAGGCGAAGTCCATCGGACTTCCGAGAATAGAACATGTGTTCTGAATCCGGAAGAGCCCGAATGTGAAAATTCTGCACCCTACGGCGCCGGCGCCCCCCGGCCCGGCCCGGCCGCCTCCAGCGTCGCCTCGAACGCCGCAATCGCAACTTCGACCTGGCTGTCATCCGGCACCTTCGTCGTCAGCGCCTGGAGCGCGATGTTCGGTGCAAACAGCGCCCGCACCAGCCCGTTCTCCCGGTAGCGCGCCCCGAACCGCAGGAGCTCGTAGCTCACACCGGCCACCACCGGGATGAGCACAATGCGCGAAGCCACCCGCACCAGCAGCCCTTCATCGACCAGCAGGTCGAATACGAAGAACGTCACCAGCGCCACCAGCACCACCACCAGCAGGAAGCTCGTGCCGCACCGCTGGTGCTCCTTCGGGAACCGCCGCACCTCGGCCACCGTCAGCGGACGGCCCGCCTCGTACGCGTGGATCGTCATGTGCTCGGCGCCGTGGTACTGGAATACCCGCCGGATATCCGGAAGCAGCCCGATTGCGGCGATGTACCCCACGAACAGCCCCAGCCGCACCACGCCCTCCGCCAGCACCACCCATGCACGCGCCACGTCCCACCGCTCGAGCAGGTGCGCGAGGAGGATAGGGGCCGCGAAGAACACCGCGACCACGAAGATCAGCGCCAGCAGCATCGTCCCGAGGAACGCCTTCTCGGGGAACTCGACCGGCTGGCCGTCCTCGTCCTCCTCTTCGAAGGCGATCCGCGAGGAGAAATTGAGTGCCCGCATACCCAGGGCCAGCGTTTCCCACAGCACCACCACGCCCCGCAGCAGCGGAATCCGGCGGCTCCGGCCGGTGTAGATGCCGCTCAGCCGTTCGGAGTGGGTGATGATGTGGCCATTCGGGTGCCGGACCGCAACCGCCATGTGCTCCGGGCCGCGGATCATCACCCCTTCGATGACCGCCTGGCCTCCGTAGTACACCTGCGCCGGCTCTGCTGCCATGTGCGGACCCCGAAAAATGGAAAAGGGGCGCCCATCGGCGCCCCCTCGCTGTCGCTCTCGCGGCTTAGCCGCGCTGGTACCGCCGGTTGAACCGCTCCACCCGGCCGGCCGTGTCGACGATGCGCTGCTCGCCCGTGAAGAACGGGTGGCACACATTGCAAACGTCAATATGAATCGTCGGCTTCGTCGACCGCGTCCGGATCTCGTTGCCGCACGAGCAGTGGATGACGGCGTCCACGTACTGCGGGTGAATCCCAGCCTTCATCGTCATCTCCCTCACGCGCTCTCGAGCGCGTAGACGCTGACCTTCTTGCGCCGCCCCTTCGCGAACGGCTCGAACTTCACGCGGCCATCGATGAGCGAGTAAATCGTGTAGTCGCGGCCCAGCCCGACGTTCGCGCCCGGGTGGAACCGCGTGCCCTTCTGGCGGATGATGATTGCGCCCGGCTTCACCACCTCGCCATCGAAGTGCTTCACGCCCAGCCGCTTGCTGTTGCTGTCACGCCCGTTCTTCGAGCTGCCGACACCCTTTTTGTGCGCCATCTCGCTACCCCTTCGTGATCGACTCGACGACGAGCCGGGTCACCGGCTGCCGGTGCCCGAGCTTGCGCCGGTAGCGGACCTTGTTCTTGTACTTCATGAAGACGAGCTTCGGCGCACGGCCGTGCTGGGTGATCCGGGCGCGCACCTTCGCACCCTCCACCAGCGGCGTCCCGACCGTCACATTCGGCCCATCGAGGACCATCATGACATCGAGGTCCACAATGTCGCCGGGCTCGCCGTCGATCCGGCTCACTTCGAATTCCTGCCCCTCGACGAGGCGCAACTGGCGCCCATCGGCGCGAACGATCGCTTCCATAGTTCGAACTCCGGGAACTCCCAGGCGGTTCTTCAAGTGTCGCCGGAGCCCCGGGTCCAGTCAACGAACCCGGGGCTCCCGTGAATGCTTCCCTTGCTGCCGGCTCCTGCCGGTCAGCCTCCGTCGGTGCGCGACTGGTTGCCGCTCTCCCACGCAAGCCCGGTCGCCGGCTTCGGCTCGAAGATCGGGCGCCGCGGCGCTTCCTCCGCGGTCGGCTTCGCCGCGGCCTCCGGCTTCGGTTCGGCCAGGTCCGGCGGCGGCCACGGCTCGTCCGGGTCGCTGTTCAGCAGACGCACGAGCTGCTCGCCTTCCAGCGTTTCGACCTCGATGAGCACACTCGCCAGCTTATCGAGGAGCTTCCGGTGCTCGAGCAGGATCTTCGTCGCTGTCGCGTGCGCCTCGTCGATCAGCTCCCGCACCTCCTCGTCGATCTCCTCGGCAATCTTTTCGCTGTAGTCCCGCGTCTCAGAGATTTCACGGCCCAGGAAGATGAGCTCCTCGGTCTTCCCGAACGTCCGCGGGCCGAGCTTCTTGCTCATCCCCCAGCGGGTCACCATCGACCGTGCGATGCGCGTCACCTGCTGGATATCGCTCGACGGCCCGGTCGAGGCTTCGCCGAACACGATCTCCTCCGCAGCGAGTCCGCCGAGCGCGCTCGCCATGCGGTCCTTGAACATCGAGGGCGTGTGGTAGCTGGTGTCCTCCCCGAGGAACCGGGTGTGCCCGCCGCTCATCCCCCGGGAGACGATCGTCACCTTGTACACGGGGTCGTGGTGCTTCAGGAAGTGCGCAACGATGACATGCCCGCCTTCGTGGTAGGCCGTGACCTTCTTCTCGAGGTCGCTCATTACCTTGCTCTTCCGCTCCGGCCCGAGGATGACCCGGTCGATCGCCTCGAGGAACTCCTTCATCGTGATGATCTTCTTGTTCCGCCGGGCGGCCAGGATGGCCGCTTCGTTCACGAGGTTCGCAAGGTCGGCCCCGGAGAAGCCGGATGTCGCCTTCGCGAGCACCGCGACATCGACGTCGTCGGCAATCGGTTTGCCCTTCATGTGGACGTTCAGGATCGCCTCGCGCCCCTTGATGTCCGGCGCGTCGAGCACGACCTTCCGGTCGAAGCGCCCCGGCCGGAGCAGCGCCGGGTCAAGGATGTCGGGGCGGTTCGTCGCGGCGATGACGATGACGTTCGTGCCCGTATCGAACCCGTCCATCTCGACGAGAATCTGGTTCAGCGTCTGCTCGCGCTCATCGTGGCTGCCGCCCAGGCCGGCCCCGCGCTGCCTGCCGACCGCGTCGATTTCGTCGATGAACACGATGCACGGCGCGTTCTTCTTCGCCTGGTCGAACAGGTCGCGCACCCGGCTGGCGCCCACGCCGACGAACATCTCGACGAACTCGGAGCCGGAGATGCTGAAGAACGGCACGCCCGCCTCGCCCGCTACCGCCCGCGAGAGGAGCGTCTTGCCGGTGCCCGGCGGCCCCACGAGCAGCACGCCCTTGGGTATCCGCG